>NZ_CP150900.1:3600000-3954725 GCF_038050405.1 Paraburkholderia sp. IMGN_8
GTGCGGCGCGGAGATTCTGGTCCCCACCATCGTCAATCGGCCGCCGGCTCAGCTCGGCACCGTGCTTGGCAGCGCCTTCGCGCTGCGCGTTGCGGTTTCCGTGGCGGCGCTGCTGCTGACGTGGCTCGGCATCGCGTTGCACTTCTTCGAGCCTCTGGTCGGCGCCATGCTCGCCGGCCTCGCGGTGACGATGCTGTTTCGCGAACCGTTCGTCGGCGTGATCAATGCGTGGTTGCAAAGCATGACGTACAGCAAGCCGCAGTTGCTCACCAGCATGAGCACCGCGGTGCTGAAGGCGGCCTTCGTCTATCTGCTGGTGCGCGCCGCGGCTGCGCCTGCGCGCTTCGGCTGGCTGTGGGCACTCGAATCCGCGGCGATCGGCGCCGTTCTGCTGATCTATTACATCCGCCGGCATGGCGGCAAGCTCGGCTGGCACGTCGACCGTTCGCTGTTTCGCCACTTCGCGAGCGCGGGCACGGTGTTCTGGCTCGGCCTGATCTGTATGTATCTGTTCCTGAAACTGGACCGGCTGATGCTCGAACGGGCGATTTCCTTTGCTGACCTCGGACGTTATTCGGCCGCGCAACAGTTGAACGAGAACTGGATCACGCTCGCGTTGATGCTCGCGCAGACGATTGCGCCCGCCTTCGTCTATCGCGTGCAGGACGCCGCGCAATTGCGCCGTAACATGTGGCGGCTCACCGCGATGACCGCCGCGTTGATGGTAAGCGGCGCGATCGTGCTCGATCTGCTGGCGGGCTTCATCATCCGCCGCGTGTTCGGGCCGGACTATGAAGGCGCAATCGAGATTTTCCGCTGGGCCGTGTGGCTTTCCGTACCCGCCGGGATCGAAGCGATCGGCAATCTGATCGTGCTGAAATATCAGGCTAAATTCGTGTTGCTGTCGAAGTGGCTGCTGGCGCTGGCGGTTGCCTTCGTCGTCAATCTGCTGGCGATTCCGAGGCTGGGTCCATACGGCGCGCTGGTGGGTCTCGCGGTCGGTTATCTGGCTGCTGCGTCGGTCAATCTCTACTACATCCGCTTCAAATTGCGCTCATGACGAATTCATCCGCCGCCGCGCAGGTTTCCCTCGACGACGTCGCAGTCCTGATGCCCGCGTATAACGGCCAGGCCGACGTCGATCTCACGCTGGCGTCGTTCAGCGAAAGCGCCCCGGTGCATGTGCTGATCGTCGACGACGGCAGCATGCCGCCGATCGTCGCGCCGGCGATTGCCAATATGCATATCGAAGTGCTGCGCATGGCGCAGAACTGCGGCATCGAGCGCGCGCTGCAAACCGGCATCGACGCTCTCGCCCAACGCGGTTTCCGCTATGCCGCACGTATCGACGCAGGCGATCGCAGCGTGCCGCAACGCCTCGCCAAACAGCGCATGTTCATGGAATTGCATCCACAGGTGGCCGGCCTCGGCATGTGGACGCAGGTCGTCACGCGTGAAGGCAAACCGCTCTTCATGCTGACGCCGCCCGCCGAGCCGAACGCGATTCGCCGTCTGCGATTTTTCCGCTCGTGCCTCGCTCACCCTTCGATGATGCTGCGTATCGACGCGGTCCGCGCGGTCGGCAACTATCGCGCGCAATACCGCTCGGCGGAAGACCTCGATCTGTTCATGCGTTTGATGGAGCGTTACGACTGCGCGAATCTGCCGGAACTCGGGCTCTACTACGAGCTGAACGAAGGCGGCATCAGCGCGACCAAACGGCGCCGTCAGGTGAGCTCGACGCTGCGGCTGCAACTGCGCTACTTCAACGCCGCCAATCTGTACGATTGGCTCGGCCTCGCCAAAAATCTGCTGCACCTGATCACGCCTTACCGCACGTTACAACGGGTCAAACGCACCCTGCTCGCAACGCACGCGAGTCATTAATCCATTCCACCGTCGAGCCCGTTCCCGCATGAAGCCTGCCTTGAAGTCGACGCCCGCGCTGCGCATTACACTCGTCTGTAACACCGCGTGGGCAATCTATACATATCGGCAAGGGCTGATCCGCATGCTGGTTGGACGTGGCGTCGATGTGACGGTGCTCGCACCGCGCGATCGCACCTTCGAACTGCTGAGCGCGATGGGTTGCCGCTGCATCGAATTGCCGGTGGCATCGAAAGGCACCAATCCGCGAGACGACCTGCGGACGCTTTTGGCGCTGTATCGTTTGTACCGGAGCATTCACCCGCACGTCGTGTTTCATTACACGATCAAGCCGAATATCTACGGCTCGATCGCGGCGAAACTGGCGGGTGTGCAATCGGTGGCGGTGACGACCGGGCTCGGTTACGTGTTCATCCAGCAGAGCCGCGCTGCGCAAGTCGCCAAAAAACTGTACCGGTTCGCCTTCCGTTTCCCGCGCGAAATCTGGTTTTTGAATCGCGACGATCAGGCAGCGTTTGTCGAGCAGAATTTGTTGGTGCATCCTGAGCGTGCGCGTCTGTTGCATGGCGAAGGCGTCGATCTCGAGCAGTTCGCGTTCACGCCGCTGCCCGAGCGGGCGGAATTCAAGTTTGTGCTGATCGGGCGGCTCCTGTGGGACAAGGGCGTCGGCGAATATGTCGAAGCCGCGCGGCGTTTGCGTGAACGTTATCCTCAGACGCGTTTCCAACTGCTCGGCCCGGTCGGCGTCGACAACCCGAGCGCGATCACGCGTGAAGAGGTCGGCGCCTGGGAGCGGGAAGGCATCATCGAGTACCTCGGAGAGGCGCACGACGTGCGGCCTTTCATCGCCGATGCGGATTGCATCGTATTGCCGTCGTATCGTGAAGGTGTGCCGCGCACGCTGATGGAAGCCTCGGCGATGGGCCGGCCGATCGTCACGACCGACGTGCCCGGCTGCCGCGAAGTGGTGGCTGACGGCGTCAATGGCTGGCTGTGCGAAGTGCGCAATGCAGACAGTCTCGCGGCGAAACTGGCGCAGATGCTCGACATGAGCAGCGCCGCGCGCCGCGCAATGGCAGAACGCGGCCGACAGAAAGTCGCAGAAGAATTCGACGAGCGCGTAGTCGTCGAAACATATAAAGACCTGGTGCAGAAAATGACGGGCGTATTACTTTAACGGAGCAACAGCATGAGCACGAAGGGCACGATTCTGGTAACGGGCGGCGCGGGATTTATCGGCTCGCACACCTGTGTCGAACTGCTGAATGGCGGTTTCGACGTCGTGGTAATCGACAATCTCGTGAACAGCAATCGCGAATCGCTGCGGCGCGTGGAAAAGATCACCGGCAAGGCGGTGGCCTTTTACGAAGCCGACGCGCGCGATGAAGCCGCGCTCAACCGTATCTTCGACGCGCATCCGATTACGGGCGCGATTCACTTTGCCGCTTTGAAGGCGGTGGGCGAATCGGTTGCCAAGCCGATCCAGTACTACAGCAATAACGTCGGCAGCCTGCTGACCTTGCTCGGCGTGATGCGCGATCGCAATGTGAAGCAGTTCGTGTTCAGTTCTTCCGCGACGGTTTATGGCGTGCCGAAGAGCTCGCCGATCGATGAATCGTTTCCGCTTTCCGCGACCAATCCTTATGGGCAATCGAAGCTGATTGCCGAGCAGGTTTTGCGCGATCTGGAGATTGCGGATCCTGGCTGGCGGATCGCGACGCTGCGGTATTTCAATCCGGTTGGCGCGCATGAAAGCGGCTTGATCGGCGAGGATCCGGCTGGCATTCCTAACAATCTGATGCCGTATGTGGCGCAGGTTGCCGTGGGTAAGCTCGAAAAGCTGCGGGTGTTCGGCGGCGATTATGAAACGCCTGACGGCACCGGCGTGCGTGATTACATTCACGTGGTGGATCTGGCGCGCGGGCATCTGGCGGCGCTCGATGCGCTGGTCGCACGTGATGCGAGTTTCGTCGTGAATCTTGGAACGGGGCAAGGGTACAGCGTGCTGGACGTGGTCCGCTCGTTCGAGAAGGCGTCAGGCAAACCCGTGCCGTACGAGATCGTGGCGCGCCGTCCGGGCGATGTGGCTTCGTGTTTTGCCGATCCGGCGGCAGCCGAGCGGATCATCGGCTGGCGCGCGGAGTTCGGTATTGAGCGGATGTGCGCGGATCACTGGCGCTGGCAGTCGACGAATCCGCAAGGATTCGCCTGAAGCGACTTGTGAGCGCCGCGCGCTGAAGCGCGGGCGGCGGCGCTCAATGTGGCGGCTTATTCAGGCACCCGTTATTGAGAGGCGGCCCGCTAAGCCGCCACCTGAAATACCGCAACCGCGTCGCGCAACACAGCCGCCTGCTCCTCCAGCGATTTCGCCGAAGCCGCGGCTTCTTCGACGAGCGCCGCATTGTGCTGCGTGACTTCGTCGATCTGTGAAACCGCCTTGTTGACCTGCTCGATACCGTCGCTCTGTTCGAGCGCGGACGCCTCGATCTCGTTCATGACGCCGGTGACGCGTTGGACCGCGCTCAGGGCTTCCTGAATCGTCTTCTGCGCGTCGGACACAAGGGAGGCCCCCTCCTGCACCTTCGCGGCCGATTCGCCGATCAACTCCTTGATTTCCTTCGCCGCCGCGCCTGAGCGCTGTGCAAGGCTGCGCACTTCCGATGCGACAACCGCGAACCCGCGCCCCTGTTCACCCGCCCGGGCCGCCTCCACTGCCGCGTTCAGCGCGAGAATATTCGTCTGAAAGGCGATCCCTTCGATCATGCCGATGATCTCGGTCACCTTGCGCGACGACTCGGTAATCCCGTCCATCGTCTGCGTCACGCGCGACACCACCGATCCGCCGCGCGTCACCGTGTCCAACGCGCCCTGCGCCAATCGATTCGCCTGCCTGGCGTTGTCCGCGTTCTGCTTCACCGTCGCCGAGAGTTGCTCCATGCTCGCCGCCGTCTGCTGAAGCGCAGCGGCCTGTTGCTCAGTACGCGACGACAGATCCGCATTGCCCGACGCAATCTCGTTCGCGCCGTGCGTGATCGCCGTCGTGCTGCCGCGCACCTTCGCCACCGTCTCCACGAGGCCGTCGCGCATCTTCGTCAGCGCGCTGAGCAACTGGCCCATCTCGTTGCGCGATTTGATTGCGATCGCAATCGTCAGATCGCCGGCGGCGATTCGTTCGAAATGTTTAATGGTCACATTGACCGGCTTGATCAGCGCGGCCGACAAACCGATTCGCGCCGCCACACCGATCACGATCGCAATCGCACCGATCGCGGCGAACAGCAGCGTCGCCAGGCGGAAGCGCTGCGCGCCGGTCTCGGCCTGCTGGTGTTGATTGCCGACCTGCACGCGTTCGAGCGCATCGATGGCTTTCGAATACGCCGCGTAAAAGTTGTTCGCGGTTTCGCCCTGGATGTTGCGGAAGGTGTTGAAGTCGAAGTCGGTGAGCGCCTTGAACTCCGGCTCGATGGCCTTGTCGACGAGCGCGGCGCGCGCCTGCTCGACGGCTTGCGCGAGCTTCTTTTCCTCTTCGCTCACGAACGGGCTCGCCATGTAGTTGCGGAATTCCTTGTTCGACTCGACCAGCACCTTGTGCGCGGCCGGCAACAGATCGTCGGTCTGCTTGCCGACGCTAAAGAGCGTCTGATACGTGCCGACTGCGAGCTGCACTTGCAGCAGCTTCTCGGAGCTCGCCTTCAGATGCGATAGCGCGGCTGCGCTGCGCTGCGTCTCGTCGAGGCTGCTATTCGCGAGGTTGAGCGCGCCGTAGCCGACACCGATCACGGTCAGCAGGAAAGCGACGAACACGCTGATGACCAGCGTCAGCCCGCCACGAATGGTGATGTTGTTTAGCATTGGGTCTCCGGAACGTCCTGTCGAGCGGCGGCGAAATCGGGGAAACGCCGGCGCGCGGTGCTGTTTCATGCGCCATTTACACTTCGCCGCATCCAGGTTAACGGCCTTCGCGAGACCCTGTTAAATAGGTGAAATCCATGACAGGCAAGGCTTTGCGGGGCGCCCCAGACTCACTATCTGGGATATTTCGCGTGATCTACGCGAGCGCTGCTTTTCCGGGCGCAGTGCGTTTCGTTTGTATAATTCGGCGTCTTCGCTCAGGCCCACTTTCATGCTTAGTTTTGCGCTCGGCTTTCTCGTTTCACTGCTGATCACGCTGTTGATCGTGCGCTATGCGCATCTGCATGAAAAATTCTCCACCGACACCGATCTGGCCGGCGTGCAGAAATTTCATGTGCGCCCGGTGCCGCGCATCGGCGGAACCGGGATTCTGATCGGGCTGATCGTCTCGGCGGTGCAACTACATCGTGCGTATCCCGCCGTTTCGGGCGGCATTCTGGGGCTTATCGCGTGCGGTATGCCGGCGTTCGGCTCGGGCCTCGTCGAAGATCTGACCAAGCGCGTGTCGCCGCTCGCACGGCTCGTCTGCACGATGGCCGCCGCCGCCCTCGCCTACTTTCTGCTGAATATCGCCGTCACGCGCATCAGTGTGCCGCCGCTCGACTTTCTGCTTTCGTATGCGGTGATCTCCTGCGTGGTCACTGTGCTGGCCGTGGCGGCGCTCGCCAATGCGATCAATATCATCGACGGCTTCAACGGCCTCGCGTCGATGGTCGCGTTCATGATGTTCGCCTCACTCGCTTATGTGGCGTTCCAGGTGTCCGATCCGATCGTGCTGTCGGCGTCGTTCATGATGATGGGCGCGGTGCTCGGCTTCTTCATCTGGAATTTTCCGGCCGGGCTGATCTTTCTCGGCGACGGCGGCGCGTATTTCATCGGCTTCATGCTCGCCGAGCTGTCGATCATGCTGGTGATGCGCAATCGCGATGTGTCAGCGTGGTATCCGGTGCTGCTCTTCATGTACCCGATCTTCGAGACCTGCTTCTCGATCTATCGGAAGAAGTTCATTCGCGGAATGTCGCCGGGGATTCCCGACGGTGTGCATCTGCATATGCTGGTCTATAAGCGGCTGATGCGCTGGGCGGTCGGCGCGCGCACCGCACGCGAACTGACGCGGCGTAATTCGCTAACCTCGCCGTATTTGTGGCTGCTGTGTCTGATTGCAGTCGTGCCGGCTACCCTGTTCTGGCGGCATACGCTGCATCTGTTCTGCTTTGTGGTGGTGTTCGCAGCGACTTATGTCTGGCTTTATATGAGTATTGTGCGGTTCAAGTCGCCGAGGTGGATGGTGGTGAGGAAGGGGCGGCGGTAGTCAAAGCGCATGGATTCGGCGCTTCATTTGCCTGAGTGCGGCGCGTGGGAATATCATCGCGCAAATCCATAATTCGCGAAGGGGCCGTTATGAGCTGGAAAGCATACGTCGTCGCGCTGGGCACAATCGCGGCAGGCGTGCCGGCGTTCGCTAATACGGCATCGGACAATATCGTCTGGAGCGCCAAGCAGCCGTCGGCGACGATGATTGGACAGCCGGAATGCACGGCGTACACGCATCAGCCGATCGCCGGCACGAGCGATGCGACGTCCGATCCGCTGGCGAAAACCCTGAAAGTGGTCGGGACGATGGCGGCGCTAGCGGCAGTATCGGTGGCGACGAAAGCTACGACGACTAGCGCGCCTAACCCCTGCGGGAGCTTTTGATCATCCGTGCGGTTAAGCGATGTATGCCGGTAATAAAAAAGGCGCTCCGAGTTGAGCGCCTTGTTCTTTTGATGCTTGACCGGAAGCACAACCGCTAACGCTAACGTTCAGGAAACCCGCGTTGCCGGCGTGACGCTGCGCAGCGCCGGCGCGCTGCCCGGCTGATATTCCGGCACCCAGCGCCGCAGATCGCGTCGCACTTCGTCGTCGCTCGGCACGCGGTGCTGCATCAGCCAGGGAAGCAGATTATCGATGAAGCTGTCGGGCACTTCGCGCGCCCGCGCGATGCGCAACTTGGGATGCGGCGTACGCGTGGTCGTTTCGTCGTCCGCCAGAAGTTCCTCGTATAGCTTCTCGCCTGGGCGAAGACCCGTGAACACCACGCGAATCTGCTCTTCGGTAAAGCCGTATAGGCGAATCAAGTCATGCGCCAGGTCGGCGATCCGCACCGGCTTGCCCATGTCGAGGATGAAGATTTCGCCGCCATGTCCCATGCTCGACGCCTGCAGCACCAGTTGCGACGCTTCCGGAATCGTCATGAAAAACCGGGTGATTTCCGGGTGCGTGACAGTCACCGGGCCACCGCGCGCGATCTGCTCCTGAAACTTCGGAATCACGCTGCCGGCGCTGCCGAGCACATTGCCGAACCGCACCGTTTCGAATTGCGTGCGCTTCGAGCCCTGCTGCTGCAACGCTGAACAAGCCATCTCCGCAAGGCGCTTGCTCGCGCCCATGACGTTGGTCGGGTTGACGGCCTTGTCGGTGGAAATCAGCACGAAATGAGCGACGTCGTGACGGATCGCAGCACGCCCGACTCGATACGTGCCGAGCACGTTATTGCGCACCGCCTGCCACGTGTTGAGCTCTTCCATCAGCGGCACGTGCTTGTACGCCGCCGCATGAAAGACGATATACGGGCAGTAACGCGCCAGCACCTGGTCGAGCAGCAAGGAATCCTTCACGTCGCCGATGATCGGCACCACCGATACTTCGGGATATTTGTCGCGCAGCTCTTCGTTGAGCCGATAAATCGAGAATTCAGAAATATCGAACGCTACCAGTTGCACCGGCCCGTAGCGCAGAATCTGCCGGCACAATTCAGAGCCGATCGAACCGCCCGCACCGGTCACCATCACGACACGGTTCTTGAGTAGCGCTTCGACATGTGGCGTATCGATCATCACCGGATCACGGCCCAGCAAGTCTTCCAGATCGATCTGACGCACCCGCGACAAGAACGCCTGGCCTTGCGTAAGCGGAGTCAGCGCCGGCAGCGTCATGGCGCGGACGCCCGCGCGCACGCACAGTGTGGCAATTCGCCGATGCACTTCCACCGAAGCCGACGGCACGGCAATGATCACGTGCTCGACTTTCATTTCGGCGGTGATCTTGTGCAGATCGCTGATTGCGCCGAGTACGCGGTAGCCGTAGATTTCGCGGCCCTGTTTGACCGGGTCGTCGTCGAGCAGACCCGCGAGCCGCCATTCGCCGGAGCGTTTCAGCTCACGCACCAGGTTCGCGCCCGCATTGCCTGCGCCGAGCACCAACACGGGCTTGCCCTGCCCGACCAGCCCGCCGTAGCGGTAAAACTCCTTGGCCGCACGGTACAGCGCGCGCGAACCGCCCATTGCGAGGAACAGCAGCATGGGCGAAACGATCAGGACGGAGCGCGGCACCACCGGGCTCGGCTGCACAAGCGCGGAACCGATGACGACAACCAGCGCCCCGACGCCGATCGCCTTGGCGATCCGCACGAGGTCGGGCAGGCTGGCGAAAACCCACATGCCGCGATACAGCCCGTAGCTGCGGAACATCACTGCGTAGATCAGCAGCACCCAGACCAACGCATGCATCCCGCCCATCCAGAACGGCTCCGGCACGGGACCGTTGAAGCGGATCACGTATGCCAGCATCCAGGCCAGGGCCACCGCCAACAAATCGAACGCAAACGCACTGAACGAAAGCCATCGGGCTTTGAATCTTTTCATTGCGTAGTACCTCAGGATTGCCCGGAACGGGACAAGTGACGCCGCCAGTGCCGATCAATGCAGACACCGGCGAGCACAAGCACAGCAGCCCATGCGACAACAACCAGCCATTGATACACCACAGCAATGCCCATCGCCCACAAAGCAAGCATTATGCCCGCCGCCATGAAGAAATACCAAACTCGCGCCGTCGACGCATGGCCGAAGCCGGCCTGCACCAGTCTTTGATAGTAGTGTTCGCGGTGCGCTTGCCAAAATTCTTCGCCGCGAGCTAGGCGTTTGAGCAAAGTGACCGATGCATCACCGATGAAAGGGGCAAAACTGACCGCTGGAAACCAGATCGGCCATACGCCTTCGCGCCAGCCCCAATAACCGAGGGCGCCAGCCAGGAAACCCAACGGGATCGAGCCGGCGTCGCCGAGAAAAATCCGCGCGGGGTGGAAATTAAACAGAAGAAAGCCCGCTGCCGCCCCCGCCACCACAGCGCAGGCGAGTGCGAGCGCGGGGTCCGGATGCGCCGCGATGGACGCGGCGATCGCATAGCCGCCGAAGCCGAACATGGCCATGCCGCCGGCCAAACCGTCCGAGCCGTCCATAAAATTGTACAAATTGACCAGCCAGACGAGTAAAAACGCCAGCGCGGCAAGTGCCCACCAGGGGACATCGGCCGGATAGGCGGCGACCAGCGCCGCCACGGCGAGGGCATGGCCGCCGAACCGGACGCGCGCGGGCAAGCCGCGGCGGTCGTCGATTTGCGACAACGTGGCGAGCAGCGCCGCCGCGAGGGCTGGCAGCCAAAGGGCGGGCGCCGCGAGCCAGATCAGAACCACGACAACCGGCACGATGCCCCAGCCGCCGACGCGCGGCGTCGGGCGCGTGTGCAGCGAGCGGTCGTTAGGGATGTCGGTGGCGAGACGCCAGGAGAGGCCGGTCTTCAGCAAAGCCCACAGAATCGCGGCGCACGCGCACAGCGCGACCAGCCCCCAAAGGAGCAGATGCACAGCTGGACCTGCAAAAAGTGAAGCAATCGGCATGACGGACATTTCAGTGGGTAGAGCGATACCAGGCAGCTGTTTCCAGCAGGCCATGTTCAACGGTATAGGGCGGATACCAGCCGAGACATTCGCAGATATGTGAACTGTCCAACCGCAACTCGCCGATCAGCCGGTCGATCTGGGCCGAGCGGCCGGTCAGGCGGCCGGCAAGGCGCAGCAAGCCGACAGGGACAGGGACGAGACGTGCCGGCGCGTGCAGCTGCGTGGCGAGCGCCCGCGCCAGTTCGGCGACGCTCAGATCGCGGCCATCGGTGACGTGGAAGGTCTGGCCGGCGGCGCGCGGGTCGGTTGTGCAGTGCACTAGAGCGTCCGCGAGGTTGTCGACGAATACAAGGCTGCGCCGCGCGACGATCGCGCCGAGCGGCAAAGGGACGCCGTTCGCAATCGCGCGCATCAGTTGCAGAAAGTTGGCCCGCACACCCGGACCGTAGACGAGCGGCGGGCGCACGATCACGATTTCGAGGCCCGACTTACGGCCGTACTCGACCAGTGCGCGCTCGGCCTCGAGTTTGGAGATGCCGTAGGGGTCGCTGGGGGCGGGGTCGTCGTCTTCCCCGATAGGACGGCCCGAACTGCTCTCCGCGACGGCTTTGATGCTGCTGACAAAGATGAAGCGGCACGCCCCCGCACGGCGAGCGGCCGCGGCGACGCGCAAGGCGCCGGTGACGTTGGTGGAGCGGTACGCAGCAAGCGGATCGGCCACCGTTTCCTGCATCATGTGCACGCGGGCTGCGAGATGGATGACCGCGTCGCAATGCATTGCCACCGGCCACCGCTCGTCGATACCCTCGAAGTCGTTCGCATCGAAGATCCATTCGCGGACGCCATCAGCGGTCGTTTGCGGGCGACGTACCAGACCGGTGACGCTGTCTCCGCGCTGCAGCAATGCGCGCGAAACCGCCTTGCCGACGAAACCGTTGGCGCCTGTAATCAACACACGCTGAGTCATCGGCCGGCCTCTCGTGGGCGGATGCTGGCCGAAGGGCACAGCATCGCACCTGCATGGCGGGACGCACGCTTGCCGCCTGGAACCGGCTTGCCCGGGCTACTACGCATCGCACACGCCGTCGTCGCGCCGACGCGCGGCGCTTGACGACGCGACCGAGCTGCTGTGAGGCTTGTGCCGCCTGCATACGGCGGGGCTGACTGATGAGACACGATACAATCTGGCATCGGCGATGCTTATAAGGGAATCCGTTTGGAAAGCGTATTGTATGCGGGCAGCTTCCGCTTCAGTCCGCTCCTCGCGAGTGTTAGGCGCTAAAATGCACGGGCAGCTAACAGGCTGAAAGCACGGCAGATGTCTAGGGTCGTGATGATAAAACGGACGAGCCACCCAGACGCCCAGTCCAAACACTTCTTAACATCTCAAACATATTCGCGCATGTGGAATTCGCGGTTTCGATCCGACGTGCTCGACGACAGCACAATCAGCTTCGCCCCCCAGCGACGTGGGTGCGCAACGGCCCGCGCTCCGCTGAACCAACACTTAGTTACCACTGTTACCACTGAGCTTTGCATCGCGCCGCAACGCGTACGTTCCGCGACGTGCCGGCCGGATCGCAGCGACGCATCTCACGGATTGCCGTTTCGCGCCGCATGAAGCGCTGGCGCGTCATGCCACCTGTGCGCTGGCAGGAAGTGTTGGTCTGAATAAACGTTTGAGCAGATAGAGACCCCATCGATGAAAGTGCTGTTCGCCACTTACCCTATGGCCTTCCATACCCCCGGAGGCGGAGAAATACAGCTGCTTGCGTATCACAAGCATCTTCCCGCTCATGGAGTGGACGTCACGCTGTTCGATCCATGGAACCCGCGGTTCCTCGAAAATGACGTGGTCCACTTTTTCTCGTGCGTCGGCGGCTCGGTCCACTTCTGTAACTTTGTTAAACAGTTGGGCTTGCCGCTGGTGGTTTCGTCTAGTCTCTGGGTGACGGAGGAGACCAAGCATCTTTATCCGATCGGCGAGATCCATCATCAGTTTTCGCTGGCGGATCGCGTAGTGGCGAACTCCGACATCGAATGCGATACGCTCGCGCGGATCTTCGACCTCCCCCGGGAAAAATTCGCCACGGTCCTGAACGGCGTGGAGGAAAGCTTTTACGAGCCGGTCGCGCCCGAACTGTTTCGCAGCGAGTTCAAGATTCATGATCGCTTCGTGCTGAACGTGGGCAACATCGAACCACGCAAAAACCAGTTGGCGCTGGCCAAGGCGATGAAGTCGTTCCCCGAGCTCAAGCTCGTTCTGATCGGTCACCAGCGCGATCCCGAATATGCGAAAGCGTGCTTCGCAGAGGGCGGCGACCAACTCATTTACGCCGGTACGCTGGCTCATGATTCGCCGGTGCTCCGCTCCGCCTACGCGGCATGCGACGCATTTGTTTTGCCGAGCACGCTGGAAACACCGGGGCTCGCCGCGCTTGAGGCGCACGCTGCGGGAGCCAGTATCGCGGTGACGAAAGTCGGCTCTACCGAAGAATACTTCGCCGAGCACGTCGCCTATCTGGACCCGTCCGATGTCGAAAGTATCGCGCAGTCGATTCACGATGCCCTTACACAAAAGCGCGCCGGCACTTCGGGCAGCGCTCGCAACCTGACTTGGCAAGCAGTCCTGTCACCCCTGAAAGACCTCTACGATTCCCTGCTGACAAAATGAAACTTGAACTGCAACCGCTCAACAACGTTGAAGTATTTTCGGGTGCTGCCTACCAATGGAACGCAACGACAAACGATCCGCAGTTTGCCATTGTGGGTTGGGAACACATGCGTGGACGCACCGTACACCTGTCTTTTTCGCTCGAGACAGGCAAGATGCCAAAGACGCCTTGCATGCTTTATGTTGACAAGGGCGACGGAATGTCGGAGCAAGGGGCTGTTTGGCTGCGAGCAGACGCCAACGGCAAGGTAGAGCAAACCATCTCGTTCCCATGGACGCTCCGTGCAGTGCGCTTTGATCCCATCGCGTTTCCAGGGCCGTTCTCACTGAACGACTTTGCGCTGGTCGTCGACGAGAACTCTTTGCCATTCGGCGAAGCAAACGAGGCAGCACTTGCACAGGCTGATGCAGCAGCAGCGTCCGGCACCCCACTTGCTGCTACCTACGAGAACTGGATAGCACTCAACGAGGTGTCGCAGGATCGCTATTCGAGTCTGGTAGATGCCGCGCGCAGCTGGGATCGTCAGCCACTCATCAGCTTGGTGATGCCGACTTACAACTCGCCTGCCGAGTATCTGCGCAAGGCAATCGAATCGGTACTCAATCAGGTCTATACAAACTGGGAACTCTGCATTGCGGACGATAAGTCCACGCAGCCCCATGTGAAAGCGATTCTGGACGAATACGCGGCGCGTGATGCCCGCATCAAGGTGACATATCGCCCGACAAACGGCCATATCAGTGCGGCAAGCAATAGTGCGCTGGCATTGGTCACCGGCGAATTCACCGGCCTGCTCGATCACGACGACGAACTGCATCCGTTGGCGCTGTACTACGCCGCGGCCCTGACTCGGCAGGACCCACAAGCCGCGTTGATTTACAGCGACGAGGACAAGATCACAGTCGATGGCCGGCGATACGAGCCATATTTCAAGTGCGATTTCAATTACGACCTGTTCCTCAGTCAGAACATGATTTCGCATTTCGGCGTGTACAAGACCTCGGTTCTTCAGCAGGTCGGCGGATTCCGCGAGGGGCTGGAAGGCTCGCAGGACTATGACCTTGCGCTTCGTGTGATGGAGGCAGTTGGTCCGCAGGCAATCCGCCATATCCCGCGCGTGTTGTATCACTGGCGCGTATTGCCGGAAAGTACCGCATCGAGTGCGGATGCGAAGCCCTACGCGGTGATTGCCGCTAGTCGCGCAATCCAGGAGCACCTGACGCGCTGCAATATCGCGGCGAAGGTGCAATCTGCCGACGATGCGGTGATGTATCAGCGGATCGTCTACGCTTTGCCTGAGAAAGAACCACTTGTCGAAATCATCATTCCGACCCGCGACGCGGCCGGCCTGGTCAAGCAGTGCGTCGATTCCATCAAGGAGCGCACCACGTACCAGAACTACCTGATTACGATCATCGACAATGGCTCGGAGAAGCCCGAAACGTTTGAACTGTTTAAAAGTTATGAAGGCGACTCCCGCATTCGCGTAGTTCGCGACGACTCTCCGTTCAATTATTCCGCGCTCAACAATCACATTGCGTTAGCGAGTGAAGCCGAGCTTGTCTGCCTGTTGAACAACGACATTGAAGTCATCACGCCGGATTGGCTGAGCGAGCTCGCTTCCATCGCTCTGCAAGACAACGTTGGTGCGGTGGGCGCGAAGTTGCTCTACCCTGACGACACGGTCCAGCATGCTGGCGTGTATCTCGGCATGGGCGGGCTGGCCGGCCACGGCCACAAGTACCTGCCACGCAATGCACCGGGGTATTTCAGTCGGGCAGTCCTGCGCAATGCCGTCAGCGCGGTCACGGCGGCGTGTCTGGTCATCCGCACGAGTATCTATCGTGAAGTGCGGGGGCTCGACGAGGACCTAGTCATCGCCTTCAACGATGTCGATTTTTGCCTGCGTGTACGGGAGGCGGGCTATCGCAACGTGTGGACCCCGTTTGCGGAGTTGTACCACCACGAATCCGCTTCGCGCGGGTACGAAGATACGCCTGAGAAGATGGCCCGCTTCGTCAAGGAAATAGAGTTCGTGAAGAAGCGTTGGGGCGACGCATTGTGGAACGACCCGTTCTATTCGCCGAATCTCTCCATCGACTCGACCGAATTCGTGATGACGATGAGTCCGCGTCTCACGAAGGCTCAATAACACTATGTCACTGACAAAAGACTGGGCAACGGAATGCAGGCATCCGTCTCCCAATGTACTGTTTGCGCTCCCTAACGCAATCTATTTCCTGTTGAAGTTCCGGTCTGACCTTGCGTCCTTTGAACACCAGACCATTGAAGGCCGGATAACGCTGTATTTCTGGTGGAAGGCTTACGGCGAGCGCGACTATCCGGATTTCGAGTGGGTTCTCGGTAAATCGGAGGTCGCGTATGTAAAGCAATTGGATGCAGAGGCGCTGATCGACAAGTATCCGCGTGCAATCAGTTTTTGGCTTGCCGGCAATGGCCCAGACATTCTGGATGACAAGGCCCTGCTTGAAGCATTGCTTAAGAGCGATCTGGCGATCGGGCCCACCCGTGCCCGACTGCCACGCTTCATGACGCTCCTCGTCAACGCGCGAGCGGATTTGCGCACTCATATTGATCTTGGATCCTTTTCGGGGCAACTGGCCGCGTTAAGCTGGTGGGAAACACATGGTCAGTTTGAATATCCCCGGCTGTCATGGTCACCCAATCCAGTATGGGATAGCCTGAACGAATTGGGCGGCGAGCAGAACGCAACCCTGATCGGCGTTCCGGCATTCCTCGAACTGCTCGTGAACAGCCGCCATGATTTACGCGCCAGCCTGGACATGACAACGTTCGCAGGACGCTTTGGCGCATTGATCTGGTGGGACGAGCACGGGAAATTCGAGTACCCGAGGCTGGTCTGGCAAACTTCGCCCGTCATTCACCAGTTGAACCAGATTGTGCGCGACGAGAAGGGGACACTGATCGATGTTCCGCGTTTTCTCGCGCCACTCGTCAGCAGCAGACCGGACCTGAGCCGCGAGATCGATCTCGATAGCTTTCATGGCCGATTCGCCATGCTCCTCTGGTGGGATGTGCATGGCAAGCGCGAATACCGGCGCCTCGACTGGCCGACGGCCAAGATATTCGACCGGCTCAATGAACTCGATGACGGGGACAAGCAGGGACTTTTCCGTGTACCGCATTTTCTGCCGCTTCTGGTCAGGAGCCGATCGGATCTGCAATCACTATTTGATCTCGATACGTTTCGGGGCCGGCTGGATGCGATGAATTGGTGGATCGGATCCGGCCAACGGGAATATCCGAGTCTTCAATGGAAACTCCAGGAAAGTCTGAACGACCTGATGCGAATGGAGTTAACACCTCCGACAGCAATGGCACTGCCTCGGCTCCTGCTCTCGATCCGTGAAAGCAGGCCGGATCTGGCCGCGGCCTTCGACATCGGAACCACGAAGGGTGCGTTGGCACTGATCTCGTGGTGGCACACCTCCGGCAGAGGCGAGTATCCACAGCTCCGGCACCTTCGCGTAATGCCGACCGAGATCCGGGAGCAGGCCTTCAATGCGATCAAGCCTGAACAGGCGAGCATGCTGACACGGCCGTTTGGTGTGAATATTGTGGGTTTTCCTCAAGGCGTGCTTGGGCTAGGCGAGGACGCTCGGATGGCCGCGCAGGCAATACAACTCGGCGGTTTCGACGTCGCACTAATCAATGCACCCATGAGCGGGCCGCCACGAATTGATACGTCGGTCGACCATCTGCTGCGCGACGACCTCGCCTACCAGGTCAGTCTGTTCTGCCTTCCGCCGCCCGAGATGGTGCGGCTGACGCTCGAAGGCGGCCGTCGACTCATTGAGTCAGATACCTACAAGATTGGCGCCTGGCCGTGGGAGTTGCCTCACTGGCCGAGTGCGTTCGGGCAATCCCACGAGTTCGTTGACGAGATCTGGGCCCAAAGCCGCTTCGTGGAGGCCGTGTATGCAAGGCTTGGTCGGACCAAAGTGCGGCACATGCCCATGGCTGTGGTCATTCCAACGCCGCAAACGACTGACCGCAAGCGCTTTCGCCTTCCCGACGACGATTTCCTGTTCTATCTGATGTTCGACGGAAATTCCTGGCTGACACGAAAGAATCCCGTGGCAGGGATCATGGCATTCAAACAAGCCTTCGCGAAGGAGACAAGCGGCGTCGGCCTGGTCATCAAGGCGATGAACGCTCGCGACGACGATCCGACCTGGCGGCAGGTCCGCGAACTGGCGGCAGCAGACGATCGTATCCATATCGTCTCCGAGCGGCTGAATCGGCAGGACACCATTGATTTCATGGCCTGCTGCAACGCCTACATTTCGCTGCATCGAAGCGAAGGCTTCGGTCGTGTCATTGCAGAGGCGATGGCGTTGGGTCAGCCTGTCGTCGCAACCAATTTCTCGGGTAACGTGGATTTTTGCGACGAGCAGACAGCGTTCCTTGTCGACGGCGAGTTGGTTCCGCTGCGCCCCGGAGACTATTTGTTCCACGAAGGACAATACTGGTGTGATCCTGACGTAGGGATTGCTGCCAGCCAGATTGCCCGGGCGTTCGGCGACGCAGACCTGCGCGAGCGTATTGCCAAGGCCGGTCGCGCACGCATCGAAAGAGACCATTCGATGGCGGCGGTGGCACGCGCATATGCGCAGCGCCTGGACGAAATTCGAAAGGCGGTCGGACGATGAGACTGCTGATCTGTGCACCAGACATCTTCGAAGGCGATGCCGTCGGCAACCACTGCCTTGGGCTGGCTACCATGGCAGCGCATTCAGGGTGGAATGCGCTAGCGTACGCCCAGCGCTTCGATACTTCGATATCGCATGTGCAGCCAATTGAATCGCTTTTTTCGGAGGTGACAAGCGAGGATCTTCTGTACGTCAGTTATTCAATTGTCGACCCACTCCTCGATCGGCTACTTGCCTTGCCGTGCAGAAAGATTTGTTATTTCCACGGGGTCACCGACCCCGCCTTGTTGCGTGAATTCGAGCCGGTGACGGCCGACCTTTGCGAGCAGGCATTTTCGCAATTGCCGCGGCTGGCAGGATTTGATGTCATCGTCGCCAACTCGATGCATGTGGCTCACGACCTCGCACCCTATGTCGACGTTTCGAGTATCGTTGTCATCCCCCCCGTCTTCGAAAGTTTGCCGACATTTGGGGACAACGCGATTGCACACCGCAATCCGAATACGTTCAACATGCTGGTGCTTGGCCGCGTTGTGCCGCACAAGCGAGTGGAAGATGCCATCGAGGTATTCGCGCGCGTTGTCGAGGGAGGTGTCGACGCCACGATGACGATCGTCGGCAGCATGCCGAATTACGATTACAGCAAATACCTGCTCAAACGCGCACGCGCGCTTGGGATACTGACACGTATCGATTTCACGGGAATGGTCGACGATGCAGATCTGCTGTCGAGTTATGACCGCGCTTCGCTGCTGCTTTCGATGAGCCGCCATGAGGGCTTCTGCATTCCCGCGCTCGAGGCAATGCACCGCGGCATTCCCGCGGTGGTGCGGGCCGGCCATGCTGCCGCTGAAGTGGTAAATGATGCCGGACTAGTCATCAACGAACGCGAGACAGCGGGCCAGATAGCCGATCAGATTATCGCGCTGCGCAATGATGCCTCCCGTTGGGACGCATTGACACAGCGCGCGCGCGCGCGTGCGGGCGTCCTGTTGGAACGAACGTCTTGGCGGCATTGGGCGGAGGTGTTCGACTGTGCTCTTCGAGGGACCGACACGCCATGAGTGTTTTGCTGAGCGGCTTCAACAGTCAACCGGAATTCCTCCACACGCAGGATGCGTCACACGCAAACGAAGTCCTTCTGCGCGCAAGCGATTCTGTTTGGCAAGCCGTACTTGTCGTACGCTGACGCAACGGGGAGAAACGCATGACCGGGCTTAAATTCATTCTGACAACGTATAGCACCGCGTTTACCGTCAGTGGTGGCGGCGAATCAGAACTCGTGCAGGTTGCCGAAATCCTCAAGGCGTCCGGCGTCCATACCGACATCTACGGCATCGGTAGCCGTCCGCTTAACTTCTACGATGGCGTGATTCATTTCTCGGTGCATGCCGACAGCCACGCCATATTGCGCGAAGCGGCAATCAGAAATAAGCGCATCTTCCTCTGGCCAAACGTCTGGTGGCTCGGCCCCATTCCGGCCAGTGAGGTCGAGCGTATTCAGGAAATCACGCGTATCGCGCATAAGCTGTTATTCAAGTCCCACGCGGAACTCGAGAATTTTACGCAATACATCCCGGTGCCAGCGGAGAAAATCGAAGTCCTGCCCACCTGCGTATCGAACCGCTTTCTGGCGCAGCCCGACAAAGATCTGCTATCGACGGTTTCAAATAGTACAGACTTCGCACTATGCCTGGGGCTGATCGAGCCGATCAAGAATCAGCTACAGACCATCAGAGCCTTGAATGAACTTCAGCTGGACGGGCTGTTCGTGGGAGGCGCACGCGACGACGACTATTATCGGCAATGCGTTGCGGAAGCTCATCCCGGCATCGCCTTCCTGCCGTTCATCCAACCTTGCAGCGCGCTGCTCCGGTCGATCATTGCCAACTGCAATGTGATGGTTGAGCCGAGTATCGATCCGCCTGGCCGATCGAGCCTGGAAGGCGCCATCATGCAGAAACCCTTGGTCATGTCCGACGGCCCCTGGCAGCGCGAGCATTTTGAAAACGGTGTCTGGTACACGGCGACGGACTCCGTGAGCGCAATTGCCTCTGCGATTGCGGGCGCGATCAATGACACCGACCGGGACGCAAAAGTAGCAGCGACTTACGACCGCGTGATGGCACGTCATTCGGCATCGATCATCGGCCCGCAAATCGCTGAACTGCTTGCACGGGAAAGTATTTGAAATGCCGAAGATTCCGCGTCTATTAGTTGTTCAGCGAATCTCGCTCTCCCACGACAGATTGATGTCGCGTTCGATTGCTGCCCGCTTTGGCCCGCTTCTGAACTATATGGCTAACAACGGGATGCTCGAATGGGAAGAGATCGTTGAAAGCGACGTGACCGTTGGACAGTTGCGGCGTTTCGATGCCGTGCTGTTCAACAAGCATAGTTCGAACCGCGCCACCGATGTGATGCGTATGGCCAACGACCTCGGCCTGCGCACCATCTACGATATGGACGACTGGATCATCGACTTGCCGATGTACAGCGTCACCGATCTGAACGACGACTTGCTGGCAAATATCACCTGGCTTATCCGGCAGGCGTCGATTGCCACGGTCTCGAACGACACCCTGCGAAACAAGTTGCGCCGGATCAGGCCGTCGGTTGTAGTCATCCCCAACGGCTTCGATCACCAGGCGCTTCCGTCCGACCCATCGAGCTGGCGCGAAGCGAACCCGCCGAAGATTCTGTTCTCGAACACGGATGGCATCAAGCTCGTCCAATTCAGAAAGGAATTTTTCAAGGTCGTTGTCGATTTCTTGCAGCGTCACCCTGATGTCGCGTTTGAATTCTGGGGTGACGGATTCCCCGAGATGTCGCGAATTCCGCGGCTGGTGTCGAAGGGCTTTCTGGAAAATTCGGCGTATAAGGCGGCTATCCGGGATGCGGGCTATATGTTTTCGATCGTGCCGCTAGGCGGACGTGAGGATCCCGATGCGCTGTTCTTTAACAGCTGCAAATCGTGCATCAAGTACATCGATTACGGCAGTCTCGGTATCCCCGGCATCTATTCGCGATCTCCCGTGTACGAGGACGCGGTCTCGCACGGCGATACTGGCCTTCTGGTGAATAACACGGCCGAAGAGTGGGCCAGCGCGATGGAGGAGTTGTACCAGGATCAGCAACTGCGCAATTCGTTGCGGCTGAAAGCTTACGTCGACGCTCGTGAACGGTTCGGCCTCGCCGGACCGGCGAAGACCTTCCTCGAACTCGTGACCGGCGAGAATCCGGTCTAAACGGGACACACCGACATGGATCTCTTATTGATCAGGCACGGCCAATCGGTCGCCAACGCCAAAGGATTGCTGATTTCGACCGACAGGGACGGGCTGACCGACCTTGGCAAAACCCAATCGATCAATCTCGCCGCTACGCTCGAACGATTTGCCTTCCAGCCATCGCAGATTTATTGCAGTCCATGGGCACGCGCACGTCAGACCGCTGAACTGCTTTTCGGCGAGTCGACGCCGATGACGTTCGACGCACGGCTTGCAGAGACTCATCCAGGTATATACGGATCGTGGCTCGAGACGGATTTCAATCAAGCCTTTCCGGACTTCAACAAGAACATTAGAAATCAGTACGAACAAGGCGAATCGCATCTGCAAATGGCCGAGCGAGTACAAGGGTGGGTCGATTCCGAGGTGCAGCCCCAAGTTCAGAAAGCCGGCCTGATGGTTGCTGTCGCACATGGCGGCCCGATTAGCGTAGTGCTGCAACACCTTCTTGGAGTTCCGATCGAAACGCACTATCCCAGCTTCACCGTGCCGAATGCGTCATTTACCTACCTGAAGTGGCGCGCGGACCTGAACCGTTACTGTCTCGAGCGTGCAGGTCACGTATGAGCAAAACCGTTGCGATATTCGAACCGATCTACGCAGCAGAGCAGACGCTGACCTGCGCTGAGTTTCTGCCGCTCGTACGAGCCGACAATTCGCGCCCCGAGTGGCGCGAGTTCAAGATTCTGATCGACATGTATCGCAACGGCGATCATCGCCGGCACGACTACACGGGACTCTTTTCGCCGAAATTCACGCTGAAATCGAAGATCTCCGGCGCCAGATTCCTTGAGTTCGTGCAGGGCCACCCCGATTCGGATATCTGCTTTATCAATCCCTTTCCGCAACTCGCTTACTGGTCCTACAACGTGTGGATGCAAGGCGAGCAGGCGCACCCTGGCTTGACTGAGGCAACGCAAGCGCTGCTAGATGCAAGCGGCTTTGACTGGACTATCGCGGACACTCCGCGACACGGGCTTGCGTCGCTGGCCTACTGCAATTTCTGGGTGGGCTCGCAGCGGTTTTGGGACGAGTATGTCGGAGGAACATTGCTTCCGATTGCCGACTTTCTCGAAGCCAACCCGTCTCACGACGCAGCACGCGCCGTTATGCTGGACACGACGCATACGGACCCTGCACCGTTCTTGCCCTTCATTGTCGAGCGACTGTTCAGCACTTATATTTCACTGCATCCTGAGATGTCCCGGGCGGCCTACCCGTTCAGCACGCAAGAGGTACGTGACTACTGCATCAACGACTTTGAAAAGCTATTGTTCGAGCGCATGCGGGCGAAAATTGATGAAGCAGACGCCACGGGGGTCTTCGGGCAGGAGCTAGTCGATCAGATGGGTACAGTCTGCGCTTTGTGGCAACAGCATTTTTTTGATTTCTATGCGACGCGACCGCATCCCCATACTGGACAGCCGGTTCGTCTGGACTGAACGGTTGTTGCTTAAGGCTTCACGAACTGAGACTACAAGACAACGCTTTTTTTTGCGGGCTGCATCCAGAGATTTGGCATCCTTTACTACGCTGCCACACGCATTCACATTCCGGTAAGACGGTATCTCAAGGCGAATAACGAACGCTAATCACCTCGATCCCGCGGTCGTTCTCCGGTTGGCGCTTTCAGTGAGACAAGCACACACAACCGGGCCGTTTCGGCGGCCGCTTTGCTACAGATGCAACCTGTTTCAGTCCGTACGACAAGCGCCCCTTCCAGCGGCCCATAACTACGATTGACGAGAGGTACCATGCAATCGGCACCGATCCACCCAGACGACGACATGTTTCATGGCTCCCACGAGCATTACGCGTCGGTCGGCACTCAGATGGCAGATTTTGTTTCACATGCGGTCGAGCTTGCGAAAGGCGATTCACCAAACATTCTTGAACTGCCATGTGGTTACGGGCGGGTGACACGCCACCTTGTCTCTCGATTCGACCCCAAGCGGATACACGTGGCCGACATCATGGTGCCATCCGTTGATTTCTGCGTAGAGAAATTTAGCGTCAAAGGTTACTACATTGTCGATCCAGTCTATGAGTTTCAGAATGTCCCTGAGGCATTCTTTAACGTTGCCGCGCTCGGATCGCTGATCACTCACTTGTCCGGACGGAATGCCCGGACAGTAATGAAGCACTTTTTCAAAAAGTTGAAAGCTGATGGGGTTGCAGTAGTCACGACGCATGGTGCGCGCTCACGCGAGATCCTGGAGACAGTAGATTGCTACCAGATCGGAGACGCCGCGCGCGCACATTTGCTAACTAGCTAAGACGCAGGTGAGTTCGGATTCGTCAACTACATGCCCGACCATTCGCTCGAAGCCAAGACGGTCGATTACATCGGAGACAGCTACGGAATTGCCCTGATTCCGCATAACTGGGTGAGTGACGTCTGCGACGAGAATGGCCTGACCATTCTCGAACATCGTCCTGGCGGATGGGACAACCATCAAGACGTGTTTTTTATCTCCCGCTGAATACGAAAGGTCGCCGAGGGTTGCGGGTCGGCCGGTTGGCTGCCTGCATGGCGACAGACAAATGCCGATAAGTAAAGCTGCTGCCAGAAAAAGCCACCTCGATTCTTTGCGCCCGCATTCCGAACCAATCACGATTCTTTTTGGTTAGATGTCGACTTCAGTCAGTGCAACACGGCTTCGGTTATGATTAACGCTCGGTAAGAATCTGGAAGACTTGCTTAACGCAGGAGTGCCATGATTTCAGCGGACAGTTTTTTCCTCACCCGAAAGCAAAAGCTTCTCGCCGGCCTGGATCAGGAACATAGTCTCGGCCTGGAAATCGGGGCGCTATGCCGGCCGTTTCTTCTAAGAGACGACGGCCCCGTCATCTACGTCGATCACGCCAACACGCAAACGCTGCGTACCAAGTACAAAGACGACCCCAGCGTCGACGTAAATGCTATCGTCGAAGTGGATGCCGTATGGGGCGCCGACACGCTTCAGCAAGCTCTGGGAGGAAAACGGGTCGACTATGTGGTTGCATCACATGTGATAGAGCATGTGCCGGATCTCATAGCGTGGTTGAGCGAGTTGCGTTCCATTCTGAATCCCGGCGGCGAGGTGCGGTTGATCGTACCGGACAAACGGTTCACATTCGACTATTTCCGCCAAGAGACCCACATCGCTTCGGTCCTGCACAGCAACCTGATACATGCACGGGTACCTCAACCTCAGATCCTAATCGACTACTGCATCAACGTCGCCAAGGTGGATTGCGTCTCAGCCTGGAAGGCGCCTCTCGACCCTTTCTCAACCGAACGGCACCACGATCTCGAAACCGCATTGAATGTAGCGCGGGATTGTCTGGAAAACGGGGCGTATCACGACGTGCATTGCTGGGTTTTTTCGCCCCGCTCGTTTGCACGCCTCTTTCGTGAAATGGCGGAGTTCGACCTCATCGACTTTGCCTGCGGCAACTTCTTCGACACCGATCGGAATGATATTGAGTTCTTTGTTTCGCTCCAGCCATCCGATGACAAATCTCACACCGTGAACAGTTGGCGCCGGATGGAAGCAGAAGCCGGCGACGATGTTCCCGGACGCCCGTTCTGGAAAACCAAGCGGGCGTTGCGATTCGCGCTCAAACGGGGTTGATCCTTGCACGCCACCGCAGAACAGCCCGAGCGAACTCGTCGCTCCCCCTAGCACAGACGCTGAGACTGGTAGCTGCAGCTTCCACCGGCGAAACGCATGTGGGTCGATCTGCCCCGGGGGCACTTACGCAACGCTCTGCGCTACCTGAAAATATTTCGTTGATACAGGGCCACGTGTTTGATGCCGATAGCGCCGCAGGCATTCGGGTCTACAAGGGTCATTTGCAAGCCTCGAACCCGTTCGAGAGTGAGCCATCGAGGATAGGCGTCGATCGGAACAATCAGCACCCCGTCGTCTGCTGTGAACGTCAATTGAGCTGCGTCGCTCGGACCTGGCTGCTTGTCACCCCACCACGCTATTTTGAATCTCGGCGCAGCGCGGCGATCCAGGCAGGCAAACTCAAAGCGAAGCAAGCCCGCACCATGGCCGGAGACGCCAAGCGCGGACACGTCGTAGCTTAATTGCGGATTGGCTCCCGTCACCTTGTAGGTGCCCGACTTGAGGCTCAGATCGTGCGCGGTCGGGGTCAACGCGTCGAACGTCGCGACCTGAGTCATTTTCTTCGACAGCGATTTGTCCGAACGTCCCCAAGCCACCGGAATTTCGGCCAGGTCAGGCGTCGAGAACGACGCATCCTGCAGCGCCGCGCGGAAATCCGCTTCCACAGCCGGCTCGAGCGTCACATCGACAACACCAGGATAACCCGCCTGCGAGGGATCCAGCGGCCCGCCGTCGAGCCAGATCACATGCTGTTCAGCGGACAACCTGGTCACCTTACGCGTCTCGCCGTTGCGCAAACGGATGTCCGTACCAACTGCAAACGCGGACATCGGCGTGCCTGCGTTCAGCAACAAAGCGGATTCGCTTCGGCTTACGCCCCGGTCCCACTGGTCATCCGACAGGTTTCTCGTTGCGACCGTGATGTGCCGCCCCTGATCGGCGGCCATTGCCGGCGTGCTGAAGCCAAGAATGGTGCCGTCTGCCCACGCCGGCGTGTAGTGATCCATGACGAAGCGGTACAACACAGGATCTCGCAACGCGAGGCCGCCGCCGTCGTACGTGATGTTGTCTGCCGCCAGCAGGGCGACACTGGGTAAGTCGCGTGACAGTCGTTCAACCGCTCGCTGCTGTTGCCGAACCGGTGCCATGTTATAGGGTGCCGTGACCGCCATCGTGACCGGCCGACCGAAATAGAAGGTCTGCGCGTTATGAGATGTCAGGTCGAGGTAACCCACACCCGGCGCCAGCTTGCTATTGAGCAATGCATTGAGCTTGACGAACCGCGCCCATTGCTCGTCTTGCACCATGGCGACCCCCACATTAGGCATCCCCACATCCGCCCCGTATTTCACGGGTCCGATTCCTATCGCGGGCGATGTCGCGGACACCGCCGTCGAAAAGGCCAACGTCGTGTAATTCAACGTAGCACTCATCCCTGCGATGACGACGACCAGGGCCGTGCGGTTGAACATACGAGTCGTGCGCCATGCAACGATAGGAATCAAGACGGACCAGCCGAAAATTGCCGCCAGGCCCGCGCGCGACATATCGCCTGGATCGATTCGACCCATCGAATAAGGCGTGAGTAACAGCGCGAACAACATCACAACGACAGCCGGCAAAAACGCCGCGCTCTTGGTGGCGCGATTCTTGACGGCTGAATAGACCATCATCAAACAGAATGCCGGTGCGGCGAGCCACGACATCCGTATCGCTTCGAAAACCAGGCCGGACTTCGCTCCACTGCGGTTCCAACTAGTCTCCCACGGAATGCCATACGCGACCTGATTGATCGGACCGTTCTCGAGCACATACCGGATCGCACCGATCAGCATGGCTGCCAACGGGGTTACCAGGGCGAACACCAGAAACACCGCACAGACCACCGCGAGCGTTTTCCAACCTTCGCGCTCTCCCCCATGCCACATACGCCATATCGCTTCGAGGGCCAAAAAGCCTGATGCGGCAGCGAGCAGCAGACCAGCCGGCGGCACGCCCAGCACAACGATCGACGCCGTCACAAGCCATACCGCGAGCCAGCGTGCAGGCTGAGCCCGCAGCGTGCCGCTGAACCACAGGCACATGAACGGCGTGAAAAACAGAAAAGCCGTTCTGCCGCCGATGAAGAACGTCGAAACTAAGGCAAGGCCCAGGCTTCCGGAAAACTCAAAGAGCGTGAAAAAAGCAACCAGTGACAACAACGCCGAACCCAGCCGATTGGCATCGGCAACGCTGGCCGCCGTTCCGTCATAAAACACGACCGAGAGTAGCCCCGGCAAATCGTCCTCCATGAACCCATGAGGAGAGATATAGCCGACATAGGGAACAACACCCTTAAGGTATGACCACCAGCCAAGCAAGTTCTGCCCAAACTCATAGTCATTCGGTGCAAGTGATGGGCCGAGTGTGTTGCCAAACTTGAAAGCGATCAGCAACCCAAACAACGCGAGCGGCGAAAAGAGCTTTTTATAGCTCCGATTATCATTCCGGCAATACCTGATGTACCGCCTCACGACGTCGAAGACACCGGCCAGAACCAGTGCGACTACAAGGACCTTCAGGCCCCAGGTCGTCGTATATTTGGTGAGCGATCCGTCCGGAAGTGACAGCCGCGCAGGATAGAGGGTTAAAAAGAAAAGCGGCAGTCCCAACTGGCCGAGGAGGATACCTTTAGGTAAAACGCGCAGAATCAGCCGCGATGTAAAGACCGAGGCCAACACTGCCAAGAAAAGCACCCCAATAAGCAGAGGCGCCATTCTGGGGTAGCGCGCAACATCTACCGCGCCAACCAGACCGATTGGCGCGCGGCCAATGACAAGTGCAATCTCGAGCGGTATCAGCGCAAGCAGAAATGCCGAGAACAAACTCAGCCCGACAACCGATGGCGAGACCTGCTTCGATTTGCAGGCCTGCAACCACGACCACACCGCGAGAATCACCAACGCCGACGCGGAAACAAGCTGTATGGTGCTGTCGATCGACTCGCCGGTAATCAATCCCGCGACAACCACCACCGAAGGAATCGACCACCATAGCAGTTGTTCCGAAAGATCTTGCGCGTACTGATATTGAGCACCGAGGTTCTTTAGCTTCCTGATCTGCGCTGCCAGGAATGCCAAACCAAGGAGTAACACACCGATGAAAAACGGCGGCGCGAAGAGATCCTGGAACTTCGTATTCGCTCCCCAGGTGACGCTTCCGACAATGAAATCCGAATACGTCGGCGCAAGCGTGAGTCGCAAGCCAAGCGCGAGAGCGGCAGCGGCCAGAGAGGCCGACGCCACCACCACGCTCATTTTTTCTGTGTTTGTGAGTTGGTTTGGCATTGAACATTTCTTTCGTTGCAAATCAGGCGCGTGCAAGTCGCGCTTTCACTTCACAACGGGTTGTAAG
This sequence comes from Paraburkholderia sp. IMGN_8, assembly GCF_038050405.1. Taxonomy (NCBI): domain Bacteria; kingdom Pseudomonadati; phylum Pseudomonadota; class Betaproteobacteria; order Burkholderiales; family Burkholderiaceae; genus Paraburkholderia; species Paraburkholderia sp. IMGN_8. Next base: position 3,628,192 of record NZ_CP150900.1, read on the forward strand.
CGCCGAAACATGCCTTGAACAGCACCTGCAATACCGAAAGATTGCCTCTCACACTGCTGATCTTCGTGGGCACCTCGCCCTTAGGATAGCGCCGCGTAGTCGCGAGTTCGAGACAGCGATAACCCAACTTCGGTACGCGATACGAGAGATATGCGAGTAGCTCGTACGTATTGAATACGTCCCTGAACGGCGCAACTCGAGGGTCGAGCAGCATCTTGCGGCTATATGCCCGGAAGCCCTGCGTCGTGTCTGTCCAGTGAAAACCGGAAAAGAGACTGAGCATTGGCGCATGAATCAACCTGATCGCCAGATCGCGCGACTTGGGCGTGTTTTCCGCGATGCCGCCAGAAAGGTACCGGGATGCCTGCACAAAATCTACACCGCCCTTAAGCGCATCGATAAAGCGTGGAATCGCATCAGGGTCATCTTTGTCGTTTCCGTCGATGGTAACGATCCCCTCGTACCCTTGATCCAGCGCGAATGCGTAAGCGCAACGCAATTGCGCGCTTAACTTGCCGGGCCCGGTCTTGAGCAACAACGTCTGTACGCCCTTGCCCTTCAGAAACTCGAGATCGAGAGAGCCGTCAGTACTGCCGCCGTCCACAATGATCACATCGGCCGTATCGGGAATGCCCAGCGCCGCGATCCGATCAAGCAGATTGCGTATGCGAGCGCCTTCGTTGATCACCGGAATCACCACACACCATGGATTGCGCGGCTCCGAGGTGAGCTGAAGCTTGAAAGCGGGAACTTGCCAACCGACGCGGGCTTCTTGGGACATGTCGAATTTCATTGATGTCTGTGATCCTTTATCTCACCCTACGCGGGCAGTGATGAGTGCAACGCCTGCGATGATGAACAATATTCCGGCGCCTACGGTCCACGGAAAAGGTTCACGGAATATCACTACTGACAATAACGCTACGCTCGCAATGGCACCCGCAGTCAACACCGGTTGAGCAACGTTCAGAGGGAGCCGGCTGAGCGCCGCCGCATAAAGCAGAAAGGCGGCGCCATAGAGTGCCAGGCCCAGCCAGAACGGCCCATTCTTCAAAGCCCCGACCGGGTCGCCAAGACTCGGAAACCGCCGTGGCGGCATCATGGCGATTTTGACCAATACGCTTGCAGAAGCATTCGAAGCGATACCCAGAACCAGAATCAGCCATTTCATGCGGACACTCCGCTGTCAGCCCGGTAGCATCGAACGGCCTCGCCGACGGCGCGGCGAACCGCGTCCACGGCCGAGCCGTTCTTGGGGGCCAGCATTTCGATCGACACCACCTGCTCGGGCATCAACTCAGCCAAGACTTCAGCCACGGCAGCGTGATTCGTCCCGCCCTCGCCAAGGGTGACGAGATTGGGCTCACTCGCGTGTATATGTCCGATCAACCGCGCGTATTGCGCGACGACATCCCGAGCGTCCTCTTCGTTGATCGTGACCGCGCCCGTATCCAGTTGCATGCGGATAGCCGGATGAGCAACTGCCGACACGACAGTCGCGGTATCGCGGCTGTTGGTCATGAAATTGGCGCCGTAGAGCGGGGGATTGGGTTCGAGGCAAACGAACACCCCGTAATCGGCGGCGATGTCGCCCAACCGGCGAAAGAATGCCACCGCAATGTCGTGCGCGGCATCGTCCGCCAAGCCGGTGCGGTCACGATTTCGGGGAGATCCGAATACCAGCCGGGTAGCGCCCAGTCCCGATCCAATCCGGCACACCGCGCGCAGATGTTCCAACATGGCTTGCTGCGATTCGTCCGTGCCGAACAGATTGAGACCCTTGGTGCCGAACAGCAGAGACTGCATGCCCGTAATTTCGATTCCGCGATCAGCCCACCACCCGCGAACACGGGCCATATCCGACGCATCGGCCGCCTTGGGTTCGGGAAAATATTTGCCAGGTGCGACGTCGATCGCGTCGATGCGATACGACCGCAGGATATCCGCAACCTGTTGATCGTTGGCGACTTCCCACGCTATGTTGGAAATGGCGATCCTCATGCCTGCCCCTTCCCCTCACTGGCAACCTTCAACGGTTCGGACTGAGCATAAGACCGGATAGCCTGAATGGTCTCGCGCTTGCTGTACTGATACGAACCCTTTGCCCCGAACAGACCGGCATGCCTTGTCCTGAAATCGTAGCTCGCGGGTTGGGGAACCGTCGCCTGGTCAAATGTTCTCCCAAAACCATATTCCGCGACGTCAGCAACGCTTATCGGCTCGGCGGTCAGATGCACGAGCTTGAGACCAGCGGCAAGGGCGGACTGAATATCGTGCCAAAGATTGACCATCGGATAGAACTGGAACGATCCGCGGCTATCGATCGAGTGAAGATTGTTATCGTTCAGGAGGTCGAAAATCACGTTCTTTCGCAATCCGGGCCCGACGAGTCCCGGCAGACGCACGATCAGATGCCGCGAAAAGTGCGTCTCAACGAATTTCTCCAACAGGCGGCGATGCAATCCATAGGCATGCAGCCCTTCCTCATTCACCGGCGTGCTTTCGTCAACGCCGACAGGATTCCGAAACACGTCGACCGTACTGATCAGCACGAACGTGTCGCATTGAACCGTGGACAGATGTCCAATCAGCCCTTCAATCTTTTCCCGGTCCGCGTCAGGTTCCGCATTAGCAATCCATTTCTGCGCCGGCGCACCCGCGCCAACAACCAGATCAAACGACGCCCCGCGGATCGCCTCGATGTTCGTCGAGCGAAATCGCGCATCGAAATGTTTTTGCTTCAACAGGGTCGATCCCACAAACCCCGTATATCCAATTAGTGCATCGTTCATTTGCCTGTTCCCAATACCGTTTGTGTTTGCGAAGAAGAAACGAAAGTTTCCGCGTCCAGCTTCTCAAGCACGTCGTAAATGTTGTCGATCTTGCCCCCCAGAATCGAATAGAGACCATTCGATGCAGGGTGTTGTTCGAACAATATCGGACGACCGTCATCTCCTTCGTTCTTGACGAGGACCGTTTTGACCTCGAACAGCGAATCGACGTAGCGCCCATCATAAACCGCGGGGAAATAGCGCCCCACGTCTCGCACCATACGGTCCACCCTAGTCGCGCGATCGTACTGGTTCAATCGCTTGTAGGGGTCCTCGCCCGGCGCGTCCATCCAGTTCGAATGCGGCGTGTAGCGCACGTGCGAGAGCGTGTGAAGGCCGCGGGCCGGAAACGGCATCATCGAAAAAAACGGGCCGTCCATGACCGTTACACCAAGCCCACGCAGCTCCGGCACAGTCTCGACAAGCGCCATCTCGGTAATTTCGTGCTTCAGTCTGGTTTGCGTTCCGCGGAAATCGCCGTCGAATTGATTCAGACCGCTGTATGTGCAGTTAAAGACATATCTCGTATGCAACGCCGAGCGACTGGCATCGTCGCACTCCAGCACGAAACCTTCTCCCTGACGGCGAATGTTCCCGACCCGCGTGTTCAGCCTGACGTCGACATCGAGTTCGGTCAATTCGCGCCGCGCCCAGTCCGCCAACTTCGTGGAATCGAACGCGTATTCCTCCACGAGGAACACCTGCTCGATCAGGCGCGGTTCGAACAGATCGCGTATCTGCTGAGGAGCCGGTTCAAGGCTGGCCCCGATCTCGCGACAGAACCGCTCGAACTGCCTTGCCGTCACTTTGGAATTGCGCCGGGCAATCGCGTAGACCTTGGTGAAGTCGCGCTTGACCGCCTCTGGAAAATCCCGCACGAATCGGGGCAGATTGACACGGCTGCGGAACGCGGTCGTGAAGCTGCGCGGATAGTGGTAGCCATTGTGAACACGAGCCTGGTTGTTGTAGGAAGCGCGAGCCAACAATGCCGGTTCGCGCTCGATCAACGTTACCGTTTTCAAGCCTCGTTGCGTCTTGAGGTAAATCGCGATGGCTGTCCCGTAGAAACCACCACCGATGACTACAGCATCTTGCATGAGCAGATCCTCCGTTCGCTCAGGAGGAATGCATCGAGTCGTTCACGTCCGCGCGATGTTGCTCAGGCAATCTGACATCTTCGATATTCAGTTTCTGCCGACGCGCCATCACACTACTCGTGAACTCCTGCGCAACGTGGTAGAGAGGACCTTCGTTGCTGAGTCGCGCCATTTGAAGGATGTACTCGCCGAGCACCAGCAGCACAAGCGAGATGAGAAAGAACATACCGGATTGCTGCAGCGACAGCGTCACCCAACCAGGCGCCACGTTCGACTTCAGCAGACCGATCGCAATCACATAGACGGAGTAGATCAGGTTCGACACAGCGCCGAAAAGCGAAAGCGCAGTAACGAGCCGCATCGGCGCCTTGGTTGTCGACACGAGCAGACGGATACCGCGATCAATACTATGCGACAGACGCTTTGCGTGTGCGGCCTTGGGAGGCGCACTGTAGGTAAGGTTCACACGTGCGAAGCCTCCGGTCGCCGGCAAATAACGGTAAGTCATTGCGGGCATTGGATGCTGCAACATGAAATTCACTACGCGCTTGCTAAGCAGTCGATATTGCGGCGCATCTTTTGCAAGGTGCACGCCGTTGGACCATTTATACAAAGCGTTGAACGCCGACAGACAAGCACGGTATGCCCAGCTTTGCACCGGCTTCTGGTCATTCGCGGCAAACACGACGTCTGCGCCGCTCGCCGCCTTATCAAGCATGGTCGGCAAGAATTTAATGTCGTCCACCAATGAGTCGACGACCGCGACAAAATCACCGAGTGCGTTTTCCAGCCCCACCCACGAAGCCGTGTCGGAATCAACTTCTTTGGTCAAGGCATACACCTGCAAATTCGGCAGACCTTGTTCGCCGGCAAGGCCCTTCAGAACGGCGACGCTGTCGTCCTCGGACGCGTTATCCACAACGATCAGCTCGTAGTCACTGACAAGAGTGCCCATGACCGCGGCGGCATCTTTCAGGATTGCCCCGAGATCGCGCGATTGATTACGAACGACAAAAACAACGGACAAAAACAACGGAAAAAACACCACCTGCCCCCTTGGCATAAGGTCGCCTACGCGAAAACCACTCTGCGGATATCCAACCAGGTATCGACAGAATATGGAAATGGCAAGGTTCAGCAGGATTGCCCAACCGTCAGCCCATTCGATGCAAGTTGTTTCCACGCAGGAACCGTCCAAGGACTGCGCGGCGGCTGTGTGCCGAGTACGCCCTCAATGAGCGCCGAAAACGCGGAGTCGCCGATGCAATGAGCGACGCCAGCACTTGCGCGATCACTTGAGAGGCTAGCGAAGGGCCATCAACGACTGCGTTTCAGACGGTAGTGGTCGGCATCTCGACGGGCTTTGCCGGGAGTGCGACGCACAAAAATGCTAGCAAAACTTGCGACAGCTATGGCCGCCCACACAGCCCCGGCGCGGTATCGCGCAGGCAGACATGGAGCATTGCCTCTGGAACCTTGCCAGGTTACAGAAAAATTGAGTCCAACTATGCCGCTCCCGGGTATTTATGGCAAGTTGTTTCAAGCTGTAAGCATGCGCAATATCTTGCGTGCATTGGTGATATCCGACCAAGGAAGGCGTGTTATAGCCCCAATACCTCTTCGTAAAGCCCCCGATACGCATTCCCCAGCGCCGGTCCAGAAAACAGCCGCTCATACCGCTCCCGCGCCGCCGCCCCCATCCTCCACGCGAGCGCCTCATGCCGAACCAGCTCGTTGACCGCTGCGGCAAACTGCACAGGCGCCTCGGGCGGCACGACAAAACCCGTCACGCCATGCTCGTTCACATAGGACGTGCCCGAACCCATCTCGCAGCACACCATCGGCTTGCCGAACATCTCGGCTTCGACCAGCACCATGCCGAACGCTTCCGAGCGCAAATGTGACGGCATGACCAGCGCACGGCAGCCGTTCAGCAACGCTACCTTTTCTTCGTGCGACACCTGCCCCGCGAATACGACGTTCGACGCGCCAACCCGTTTGGCAAGTGCGGTCAGACGCTCCATTTCCGGCCCGGAACCAGCAATGACAATTTTCGAAGCGATCGATGGCGCCGACTCGATCAGCGTGTGAAGCCCTTTGTAGTACCTCAACACGCCCAACGCCAGAACGTATGGCTCGCTCCCAAGCGCAAGCCGATCCAGGCAATCAGGCGCAAAGCGCCCGAGTTCCGGATCATCACGGTAATCGATCATGCCCAGCGGAATAGCCTTCAGGCGTTGCTTGTCGACGACACTGGTCAGGATGGCACTGCTTTGCGCATAGACCGGCGACGTCGCCACCACCGCCGACATCGCGCGCAAAGTCGAGCGCATCAACGGCCCGTACACATACCCAAGTGCCCGCTGGCGCACCACGTCCGAGTGGTAAGTCATCACTGCAGGCTTGTTAGCGCGGCCCAGCAGGTGCAGCACGTCCGCGAATGGCCAAGGGAAGTGGAAGTGCAAGACATCGGCCCAGTCCGCCTGCGCGCGGTACTGCCGCAGTGAGTCAAGCCCCCCAAGGTCGCACGAGGCGGGCGCCGCCCACGATCGCGAACGCGTGACGATGCCCTCTGGAAACTGGATGTCCCTCGGCACCGGATTGGGCGACAACGTGAAAATCCGCGGGTCGACACCGCAAGCCCGCGTAGAGAGGCTGATTTGCCTGATGGCCTCCTGCAGGCCGCCGGGCGGGTCCGGAAAATACGTGCGATAGATGTGGAGGACTTTCATGCGGCCACCTGCGCCGCCGCTAGAGAAATGCTATCAAACGCCATTTTGTCGGCCATGGTCTTCAGATTTTTAAATGCGGGACACTCATTCGAGTGCGCCGCACAGTCACGCTTCGCGATTTCGTACCCTGCGGTACTCCTGCAGCCGCTTATGCAGTCGATCACGCAGCCGCACCCAGCGAGGCCGGCTTGCCCGAACCATCTTGATCGCCGATGTGAAACGTGATGGTCAGCATCTTGTCGAGCCGCCGCTCCCACGTGTTGTCGCCCACCGCTTCACGAACCTCCGCCGCAGTCAGTTTGCCGCGCCGAAGCTGTTTCTCGATAGCAGCAACAAAGGCTTGAACATCATCGCCGACTTCGAGACCCGCACGCGGTTCTTTCGCGAAGTCGAGCGGCGTCGACACCACCGGCAAGCCCGCCGCCAGGTACTCGAAAAACTTCATCGGGAACATCGAGTGGGTGTACTCGTTCAGCAAAGTCGGCAGCACGCCGACCTGCATGCCGCGCAAATACTGCGGCAAGCTCGGGTAGCTGCGATAGCCGAGCAGATGCACGTTGGGCAGACGCTCCAGTTGCGCCAACAGCTCGCTGCGCTGCCCTTCCCGCTGCTCGCCGATGATGATCCACTGCCATTCAGGCCGCGCCTCCGCGGTCTCCAGAAGCAACGGAAAGTCGATCTTGAAGTCGGACAGCACGCCGTGATACACGAGTCGCGGTTCGGGAATGGCCGCCAGCTCTGCAGGCAGCGGCCCTGCTTCGAGCGCCTGACCGAAGTGCGCATCGTCCACTACGTTGCCGAAGTAATGCGTGTTCCGGTTATACGGAAGGCACGTCTGCTGCAGCGATTTCGCGGTCGTGAAGACGGCTTCGCATTGCGCGAGCAGCGCTTTCTGCGCATTGTTGAACGCGGCGACATCGACGCCCGGAATCGCCGCGATATCGTCGACGCAGTGATAAACGAGCGGCCCGCGCTCGAGCGTGGCGATCGCGTCCAGCATGAACGGATGGTAGGTCCACACGACCGGATCGACGAACCGATGCGCTTTCGCGAACCGGCTAACCGACCAGCGCAACAGCGCCTGATTCAGCGCACGCACAAGCGGCCAGTGATGCTTGGCCGGCACCATCAGCGGCGACAACACCCATATGTTCTCGGCACGCCGCGGCGGCCCGATGACGAGCGACTGCATGCCGCGCCACAAGCGGCGCCACAAGCGAGCCCAGTCGCGCCCGCTGCCGACCTTCGGCGAACGGAAACCGACGCTCTCCACATACAGCACCCGCCAGCCGCGCGCGGCCAGAATGCTCGCGGTATGCTGCTTGTTCGTCCAATACGGTTCGTCCCAATCGGCAGTCGAAAACAACACGGTGTCTCGTGCAGCATGCACAGTGTTCTCGCGTTCAACCACTGAACACCTCAACAGGCCGGCCCAGCAGGCTCTCGATAATACGCTGCGACGCAAAGCCGTCGCCATACGGGTTCGCGCGATTGCGCAGTGCCTCCCGGCGCGCCGGATCGTCGAGCCAGCCAATCGCCGCGCTTTCGATACTCTCCGCCGCCTGACCAGCGAGCGTCGCAAAGCCAGCGTCGACGCCTTCGCGCCGCTCAGTATGATTGCGCATCACGACGACCGGTACGCCGAAGGTCGGCGCTTCTTCCTGAATACCACCCGAATCGCTCACGACCAACGCACTGCGGCTGATCAGATAAAGGCTGGTCGGATAATCGACCGGCTCGATCAAAGCGAGGTTCGATATGCCGTCCAGTTCACGCAGCACGGGGCCGCGCACGGCGGGATTCAAATGCACCGGGAAGACCCAGCGGTAAGCGCTATAACGTTGGCACAGATCGCGCAGCACGCGGCAGATGCCTTGCAGCACCTCGCCGAAGTTTTCGCGTCGATGGCAGGTGACGAGAATGTGCTGCTTCTCGGCGCCTTGCCATTCCGGCAGCGGACTTTCTGGCGGCGTAGCGTCCCAGCTTTGGCGTACTGCCGCAATCGCATCGACCACCGTATTGCCCGTGACAACGATCTTTTCCGCTGCAATCCCTTCGCTCAGCAGATGCTGGCGCGCCAGCTCGGTGGGTGCGAAATGCAGTGCCGTGATGCGGCTCAGCAAACTGCGATTCGCTTCCTCGGGGAACGGGCTCGCCAAATCGCCGGTGCGCAATCCGGCTTCGACGTGTCCAACCGGAATCCCGCGATGAAACGCCGCGAGACCGGCGCAAAACGCCGTAGTCGTATCGCCTTGCACGATCACCCAATCGGGACGCACCTGCTCCAGCACCCGATCGAGCGCGGCCAACAGACGCGCCGACAATGCGTTCAGCGATTGCCCCGGGCTCATCGTGTCGAGCGTGATATCCGGTTCGATGCCGAAGAATGCGAGCGCCTGCGCGGCCATTTCCTTGTGCTGGCCGCTCGCGCAAACGATGGTGTCGACTTCGGCGCGCAAGGTCCTCACGACCGGCGCCAGCTTGATGACCTCGGGCCGCGTGCCCATCACAACCATGACTTTCATAGTAATGGCTTCCCGGCCTCGACTTGCACGTGAGCGCCGCGAAACTCGACGCCAAGTGCCAAAGGCGCGGCGTCGCCAGACGGAGTCTGGATACGGAACACGCCACCCTCTTCGATCACCTGCGTCAGCGATCTGAACTTGAGAAAATCGAGCGCCACTTCTTCGTTCATGAAGAGCGGTTTTTGAGCCTTGCTCCTGATGTACTCGATGAATTTTTCGTGAGCGTCGATGCGCACCGCCTCGTTCGGCCAGCCGTACCAGTAGCGCTCCGAGAACGGATGATCGAGGTAGCCGAACAGCGTGTTGGTGGTGTAGGCGTAGTCGAAGGCCTGCTTGAAGATGGCGAGCGGGTCGCCCTCCTTGAGCATGCAATCGCCGTGCAGCATGCACTGCTGGCTGTGTCCGATGAAGCCTGCCGGCAAACCGGCAAGCGCGCCGCCGCGCGACGTCAGAAACTCCGGATCGTTGCGGATGATCCCGCCGATGCAGCCTTCGTAGCCGGCATCGGCAAGGCCGCGCATCGCGTACGGCGGCGACTGGTGAAACGGCGACACGGCATAACGCACCGGGACGCCCGTCGCCGCTTCGAGCAAGGTCGCCGATTGCATCCCTTCCGCGAGGGCATTGTCATAGCTGCCACCCCAGTTCGGCGCATGCGTCGCCGTGTGCGACAGCACCGCGCCCTGTTGCCGGTCGGTCAGCACCTCACGAAGAATGCCGTGATGCTCCGTGCGGCTCAGGTTTTGCGTGTGAACCGCTAGCGTGAACGGTACGCCCAAGCGCTGATAGGCTTGCCACAGCGGGCGCGCCGATTCGACATCTTCGTCGCAATCGAGCCGCGAAGTGATCGCGGCGTCGTAGCCCCATGGCAGCTCGCTCAATACCGGCTGACACGGCAGCGCGTCCGGCCGATGGCCAGATAGGAATTGTTCGACCGTGCGCCATTCGAACGAATCGCACGGGCCGACCGCCCGGTTGAACCACAGCACACTCGACGCGCCGATGTCCCACAGCGCGGCGTACGAGAACTGCCGCTCCCCGGCCACGAAAACTGCTGCGAGTTCGGCTTCGGCGGGCACCTGAGCCGCCTGCGAGACCGCCCAGATCGAGTCGTCGCCGCGAATCGCGCCGAAGCCCAAGTTGTTCCACTCGTCGGTGAAATCGAAACGCTCGAACGGGCGATGCCACGGCTGGCCGCCCAGCTTCTGCGCCAACGCGCCATAGCACACCACCGCCGTGCTCTCGCGCGCTTCGCCCGACGGCGCCGAGGCGCTGCGGCTCGCGGCCGCCAAGCCGGCCGGCCAATCCTTCGCCTGATAACGCAGATAGTCCGCGAGCGCTGCCGGCATCCGGCCGAACACGACTAGCTTGCGAGGCCGGGCGCGCAACCATGCGATCAGGTCCGCGCTCCACCCGTCCTGCACGTCGACGGCGAACACCACGTCTGGCGCCATCGAGCGCAGTGTGCTGCGCGAGATCGCTTGCGCCTGGGTTGCGCTGACGGAGCGCTGCACGGCCGCCAGCACATATTGGCCGGCCTCTGCCGACGCGTCCGAGAACAGAATTCCAATCATGCAGTCACCACGTGGCGAAATTTGGCCCGGCTGCCGACGCGCACCAGATCGTCGTGTCCAACGTAGGCAATCGTGAAAGCGTCCTGCCAGAAGTGACGCAGCTTGCTGGTCGTTTCTTCCGCATTGACCGACGGCTCAAGTACGATCCGCAGTGTCGGCGGCGTGGTTCGCAGATCGATCTGGAACTCCTGAATCCCGCCGACGCGATGGTCGAGCATGTCCTGAATATGGTGCGTCGGGTGCGCCACGCCGTTGATCGGCACGACGTCATGAATCCGTCCGACGACATTCGTCAGGAAGAAACCCTTGTCGGTCTCTTCCACGCGTGCAAGATCACCCGTCGCGTAGCGGATCAACGGCATCAGCCGGTTACGGAAACCCGTGAATACGAGTTCATGCGCACCGTCGGGATTGCCTTCAGACAGGCGGCTCTCCGGCCACCCTTCCGATTCAAGAATCTGGAAACCGCCCTCGTGCCCATCGAGTTCGTAGGCCATCACGCCAAGCTCGGCGAGACCATAGCGATCGATCACGCGGCAACGCAACGCCGACGCAATCATTTCGCGTGCATGCGGCTCGAGCAATTCGCCGCTCGACTCGAACACCGCGAATGCTTTGCCGCCGCCGTACTTGCGCTGCACATAGCAGGCGAGCGCATACATCGTCGACGGATGCGAGTGCGCCAGATACGGTTTGCGACGCTTGAGCGTCTGCCACATTTCTTCGAGACCTTGATCGTCGATGCGATCGAAGAAAATGTTGCTGCGATTCATCGCGAAGCATTTGAAGTCTTCACGCGACGGCCATTCCGGAATCACCTGATCCGGGAAGCGACAGGCAAAGTGCAGTTCAGAGCGATGGCGCAGCTTGCCGATCCGTTCGCGCGCGTAGGACGTGACGGCCGACGAATAATCTGCGCCTACCTGATCGTAGTAGATCGTGGTCGACAGTCCGGTCGAGCCGCCGGTCTTGCACGCGTGATGCTGGCCCGCTTCGAGCGGCCCCGACAGCAAGCGCGGCCCCTGCTCACGGATGATGTCCTTGGTCAGATAGGGGAGCTCTTCCAGATAGCGCGGGTCCTGCTTGACCTTCGCCGGATCGAACTGCTTCGCCTGAAACAGGTCGCGGTAATACGGCACTTGCGCACCGGCAAATTCGAGGATGCTGGCCAGCCGGTCGAGCGCGATGCGGCGACGCTCCGGCATCGGCAGCACATAGTGCTGCCGCAACTCTTCGATCTTCGGACGGACGCTGCGCTTTTCACGGCTCTCAGCAATCGGATAGGCGATATAGCCACCCGCGAAGCCCTTGAGCGTGCGAAACGGCTGTCGCACCAGCAAGGACTCGGAGTAGCGCAGAAATGGATGATTAGCTCGCATGAAATTCGAACCTTGTTGCGCCTGTGTGGCTTCCGCCGGCCGCGCTGCGGCAGATTCGCGAGCGCTTTGGGCGGCACTGTTGGATTGAGCAGGAAGCCTCGCTACGAACCGAAGGTCAGCGCCCGCATCCCACCTGTCTGAACGCACGCACCGGGCAGTCCTGCGGTCATACGACCGGGTCCGGCATGCCCGTTTGCGGAATTAGTGCGGCAACTGCGCCGAGTGGCTGACCAGCGGCGCTTCGCTCACTTGCGGCGCGATGATCGGTTCGTCGGCGATCATCTTGCCGTGCTCCATGGAAATCTTGCGATTGCACACCCGCGCCACCAGCGACGGATCGTGCGACGCAACCACCAGCACCGAGGCCTTACCAACCAGACTCTCGAGACGCTCGGCTGCCTTGATGCTGAACTCCGCATCGCCGACGCTGAGCCACTCGTCCATGATCAGGATGTCGGCTTCGACGCTGGTCGAAATCGCGAACGCGAGACGCAGCATCATCCCGCTCGAATAGGTCCGCACCGGCAGATTCAGGTAGTCGCCCAATTCGCTGAAATCGGCGATCTCGTCAATCTTGCCGCGAATGCGCGCCGGCTTCAGGCCGTCGAGAATACCGCGCAGATAGATATTCTCGAAGCCGGTTGCATCCGGGTCGAGGCCCATCGACACGTCCAGCAGCGAAGCAATCTTGCCATGCACCTTGAGCTCGCCGCGCACCGGCGCGTACACGCCCGACAGCGTGCGCAGCAGCGTTGTCTTGCCCGACCCGTTGTGACCGATCAGACCGACGCGGTCGCCTTCGGTGAAACTGAAGCTGAGGTCGTCGATCGCTTTGACAATCGCATGACGACCCGCATCCTGGCCGATCCGGCCACCCGTCGTGAGATTGAGCACCGCCTTTTTCAGTGAGCGATGGGAGTTCTCGTAAATCGGAAATTCGACGGAGATGTTACGAGCAACAATCGATGAAGAACTCACAATATCAAAGCCAGTAAGGAACGCGATTACGGAAACGTTTCATCAGGAATTGCGCGAAGGCAAAACCCACGATCAACAAACCGATCGACCAGGCCCACGATTCCCAATGGGTCGGCCGGCCAGTCAACGGCGCACGCACCGTTTCGATCAGGTGGTAAAGCGGGTTGTATTCGGCAACCCAGGCACGGTCCTTCAGAATTTCGGGTGACCACATGACCGGCGTGAAAAAGAACACCACCTGAATCAGATTGGTCACGATCGGCGGAATATCGCGAAAGCGCGCGCAGAGCACGCCGAGCGTTACGCCGAGCCAGACGCCGTGGAGCAGCAGCATGGCTAGCGCAAGCGGAACCAGCAGAAACTCCCAACCGGGCCAACGCCCGAAGATGAGCAGCAGGACTACAACCACCGGCAAGCTGTGCAGCAGAATTACAAAATTGCGCCACGCGATCCGGCACACGTGAACGGTGAGCGGTAGGCGAATTTGCTTGATGAGATACGCCGCTCCAATGAAGGCTATACAGCCTTCATTGGAGACCGCTGCAAGATAAGCCCAAATCACCAGACCAACAGCAAGGTAAGGCAGATAGTCGGAAATTTCCTGGTGGAGCAACGTGGAATACAGCGCCCCAAGCACCACGACCATGATGATCGTACTCAACGTAAACCAGAACGGCCCGAGCACAGAGCGGCGATAGCGTTGACGGATGTCGTGCCAGCCAAGCGTGCCCCATACCCGCACTGCTTTCATGCCGACGAACAGATCGTCGGTTTCGGTGTGGCGGGTCAGGTCTTCCGTATCGTTGATAAAACTAATATCCATCTCAAGTACGTCCGTAAATGTCTTCAAAGCGGACGATGTCATCTTCGCCCAGATATTCGCCGCTCTGCACTTCAATCATCACGAGCTCGACTACGCCCGGATTCTCGAGGCGGTGCTTGTGACCGGCCGGAATATAAGTCGATTCATTGGTCGATACGAAGAACTCCTGCTCTCCGTTCACGACCTTGGCCATCCCGCTGACCACCACCCAATGCTCATTGCGATGATGATGCATCTGCAAGCTGAGACTCGCGCCCGGCTTGACCTCGATGCGTTTGATCTTGAAGCGCGGGCCTTCTTCAAGCACCGAATAAGTACCCCACGGCCGATGCACTGTGCGATGCACCTTATACGTCTCGTGACCACGCGCCTTCAGTTCGGTAAAAATCTGCTTGACGTCCTGAGCCCGGTCCCGGTCCGCGACGAGCAGCGCATCAGGCGTGTCGATGACGATCAGATTCTCGATACCCACTGCGCCGATAAGCCGGTCGCCGCCACGCAAGTAGCAGTTCTTCACGTCGAGCAGCAACGCTTCACCTTCCACGCGATTGCCGCTGCCGTCCGGCGGCGAGAGATCGCTGAGTGCCGTCCACGAACCGACATCCGTCCAGCCGATGTCACAGCGCACCACCGCGGCGTGTTCGCACTTCTCCATCACCGCATAGTCGAACGACACTTCCGGTACAGCACCGAAACTCGCGGGTTCGAGACGAATCTGCGCGCCGTCCTTACCCTCAGCAGACGGCGACTGTGCCATGCACTCGGCAGCCGTACTGAGAATCTCAGGACAATGCAGTTGCATCTCCTTCAGGATCGTGCCTGCGGTAAAGCAGAACATGCCCGAGTTCCACACGAATTTGCCGGAGGCGAGATACTCGCGAGCCTTCTCGAGCGACGGCTTCTCGACAAAGCGCACCACGGTTTCGCCATCCGCCTCGATATAGCCATAGCCAGTCTCGGGCGTATCCGGATGCATGCCGAAGGTGACCACCTTGCCCGCCTGCGCAAGCTTCTTCGCCGCCTCGACGGCCGCGGCGAACGCCTGCTGGTCGGCAATCAGATGATCGGCGGCCAGTACCAGCATGACCGTCTTGTCGCCATGCACTTTCGCCGTGTGCAACGCCGCCGTCGCGATCGCCGCGGCCGTATTGCGGCCAAAGGGTTCAAGAATGAACGAGGTTGCACAGCCTTTCGCGTTCACCTCGCGGAAATCGTCTTCGGTCTTGAAGAACAGATCGCGGTTCGTTACCGTGAGCACTTCTTTCACGCCAGGCAGCGCGACCGCCCGCAAGAAAGCCTTCTGCAGCAGGCTCTCGCCATCCGCAAGACGGATGAATGGCTTCGGATGCGATTCACGCGAAACCGGCCAGAGCCTCGACCCCGCTCCGCCACAAAGGATGATCGGTAACAAACTCACAGAGTCCTCTCAGTACCGTACTTATTACGGAAGTAGCCCGACCATGAATGGTCAGTACAACCCCCGATCAGGTTGAAAACGCGACGCGCCCGTGGTGAACGACGGCATGTTCGCATCGGATTGCTGAGCCGGCGCGGGGCTCTCAACCTGTCGATATTCTACCCCTGCCCCCTTTCACTCTCGTCAGACAGCAAAGGCACTGTGAGGCGTGGTGAGTTTCGGGCAATGGCGCGTCCTATGTGGTTAAGAACGGGCTGCGGGTGACGCCGGAAAAGCGTCCGTCAGGCACAGTTGCAAGGCATCGCGCCAATGCGGAGCAGCGACCCCGAACACCCGCGCCAATTTCTCGTTCGACATCCTCGAATTGGATGGACGCTTCGCCGGAGTCGGATAGTCGGATGCGGGAATCGGCAGCACCTTGGGCCGGTTCGGCAGGTTCGCGAATTCGAAGATTGCCGATGCAAAGCCGTGCCAAGAGGTGGAGTCGCCGGCGCACAGGTGGTAAATGCCCGAGCGTTCATTCCACCACGAAGCGCTGTCTTCGGCGGCAAACCCCTGCGCGACCAGGTGGGCGGTGAGAGTGGCGATCGTGTTGCTCCATGTCGGCGCGCCGAACTGATCGGCGACAACCTTCAACTCGGGTCGATCGGCGCCGAGCCGAAGCATCGTGAGCAGAAAATTCTTGCCGCGGGTGCCGTACACCCAGCTCGTACGAAGCACCAGATGGTTGACGCCCGCCGCGGCAATCGCCTGCTCGCCGGCAAGCTTGGTGCGTCCATACGCGTTCTGCGGATCGGTCGGATCGTCTTCGACGTAGGCGCCGTCTTTCTCGCCGTTGAACACGTAGTCGGTCGAATAGTGAATCAGCGCCGCGCCCAGCTTTTTCGCTTCTTCAGCCAGCACACCCGGCGCTTCGCCGTTGATGCGCATGGCGAGATCGAATTCGTCTTCGGCCTTGTCCACCGCGGTATAGGCCGCGGGGTTGACGATCAGGGCCGGCCGAACCTTGCGAACGACGGCACGCACCTGGTCCAGATTGGACAGATCCAGCGTGGAACGGTCCACGGCCACCACTTTGCCGAGCCCTTGCAGCGTACGCGCGAGCTCGAAGCCGACCTGGCCATTTACACCGGTGACGAGAATCGTCCGCTTGGCATCATGTGCGCTCATGCTCCAGCCCCTTACGCGAAGACTTCAGCATCAGCAAGACGCTTACCCGCCGCGTCCTTCGCAGCCAGCAACGGCTCGAAGTCGATCGGCCACTCGATGCCGATCGACGGATCGTTCCAGACGATGCTGCGCTCGTGCTCGGGAAACCAGTAGTCGGTGGTCTTGTAGAGGAACTGCGCGGATTCCGACAACACTACGAAACCGTGCGCAAAACCCGGCGGCACCCACAACTGCCGATGATTGTCGACCGACAGCGTCACACCGACCCACTTGCCGAAATTCGGCGAGCTCTTGCGGATGTCGACAGCCACATCGAACACCTCACCTTCAACCACGCGCACGAGCTTCCCCTGCGCATGTTGAATCTGATAATGCAGCCCACGCAACACGCCCTTCGCCGAGCGCGAGTGGTTGTCCTGCAGGAACTCGACGCCAGGCTCGACCTTCTCGGCAAACTCCTGCGCATTGAAGCTTTCGAAGAAGAAGCCGCGCGCGTCGCCGAACACCTTCGGCTCGATAATCTTGACTTCAGGCAGCGCCGTAGCGGTTACTTGGATGGCCATGCAACTTGGTCCGTAAGAATGTTTTGCAGATACTGCCCGTAGGCGTTCTTCGCGAGTGGTTTGGCGAGCGTCAACAACTGCTCGCCATCGATCCACTGCTGCCGGTAGGCAATCTCTTCCGGACACGCAACCACTAGGCCCTGGCGTTTTTGCAGCGTGGCGATGAAGGTTGCCGCTTCGATCAGCGAGTCGTGCGTGCCCGTGTCGAGCCACGCATAGCCACGCCCCATGATTTCCACATTGAGTGCGGCGTTCGCCAGATAACGCGAGTTGACGTCGGTGATTTCAAGCTCGCCACGGGGCGACGGTTTGATATCGGCGGCGATATCGCAAACCTGCTTGTCGTAGAAATACAGACCGGTGACGGCGTAGTTGGAGCGCGGCTTGAGCGGCTTCTCCTCGATCGACAGCGCGCAAAACTGCTTGTCGAATTCGACGACGCCGTATCGCTCAGGATCGTGCACGTGATAGGCAAAGACGGTCGCGCCTTCATCCTTGTCATTAGCGCGTTCCAGCTGCTTTGCGAGATCGTGGCCGTAGAAAATGTTGTCGCCGAGAATCAGCGCCGACGGATCGTTACCCACGAAGTCGCGGCCGATGATGAACGCCTGAGCGAGGCCGTCCGGCGAGGGCTGCACTGCGTACTGGATATTCATGCCCCACTGACTGCCGTCGCCGAGCATGGTCTCAAAGCGCGGCGTGTCCTGCGGCGTCGAGATGATCAGCACATCACGAATGCCCGCCACCATGAGCGTGGACAGCGGATAGTAGATCATCGGCTTGTCGTAGACCGGCAGCAGCTGCTTCGATACGACATGTGTAATCGGATACAGCCGCGTACCCGATCCGCCTGCGAGAATAATGCCTTTGCGCGCCATAGCCGTGCCCTTACGCGCGCTGCGCGTAGTTGGTCTCAACCCACTTCCGATACTCACCCGAAGCGACTTCGTCGGACCATTCCTGATTGTCCAGATACCACTGAACCGTCTTCGCGAGGCCCGTTTCAAACGTTTCAGCCGGCTTCCAGCCGAGCTCGCGCTCGAGCTTGCGGGCGTCGATCGCGTAACGGCGGTCGTGGCCCGGACGATCCTTCACATACGTGATCTGATCGCGGTATGAGGCGCCCGCTTTCGGACGCAGTTGATCGAGCAGGTCGCACAGCGTGTGCACGACGTCGAGGTTCTTCTTCTCGTTCCAGCCGCCGATGTTGTACGTCTCGCCCGGCACGCCGCGCGCGAGCACTTCGCGGATCGCGCTGCAATGGTCGCCGACATACAACCAGTCGCGCACGTTCTGACCGTCGCCGTACACCGGCAGCGCCTTGCCACTCAGCGCGTTGGCAATCATCAACGGAATCAGTTTCTCGGGGAACTGGTACGGACCGTAGTTGTTCGAGCAGTTTGTGGTGAGCGTGGGCAGGCCATACGTGTGATGGTAGGCACGCACCAGATGGTCGGAACCCGCCTTGGTGGCCGAATAAGGGCTATTCGGCGCGTACGGCGTGGTTTCGGAGAATTGCGGATCGGTAGCGGAGAGCGAACCGAACACTTCGTCGGTAGAAACGTGCAGGAAACGGAACGCGGCCTTGTCGGCATCGCCGAGCGCATTCCAGTAGCTGCGGGTCGCTTCCAGCAGCGTGAAGGTGCCGACCACGTTGGTTTGCACGAAATCAGCCGGACCATGGATCGAACGATCCACATGGCTTTCCGCGGCGAAGTGCAGCACGGCACGGGGTTTATGCTCGGCGAAGAGCGCGTCGAGCGCAGCACGATCGCAGATATCGGCCCGCACGAAGATATGGCGGGGATTGGCCTGTTGCGACTTGAGCGTACCGAGATTGCCAGCGTAGGTCAGCTTGTCGACATTCAACACCGCTTCGTCCGACGCATTGAGCCAGTCGAGCACGAAATTGGCGCCGATAAAGCCGGCGCCGCCCGTTACCAGGATCATGAAATTCCCTTCTAGATGTTCGCGATGAATCGGACACTGCTGGCCCGTCCACGCACCCCAAAATGTGGTTTTCGATTCTTGTCGACGCCGTCGCCAATCCTCATACCGAAAGCGGACGCTCAGACGCCAATCTTATGAAGCCCCGATTATAAAGCCGCCCCGGGTAAAAACCAGAACCCTAACAACTTGAAACAGCTTGACAAAGTCGGCTTCCATTGGGGTCGGTTCGGGACAATTTGTTGCCAGCGCCACTGTCGGTAGTCCACGGACGAGAGGCGGCGCGCGTCCAATTGGCGCCAGGTCGAGGCTTTCGGGGCAAGATCGCACGGCGAAGAGCCGCACGCGATTGAAGGATTGGAGACATACGCGCCAGCTGTAGCAAGCCGGCGCGCTGCGGTGCAACACGAATACCGGTGAAGGCCGCTATCTAAGCCGCCAGCATCCAGCGCAGCGTATCCATAAAGGGAATAGCCTCGACTTCCGGCACCAGCGAGCGAAGCTTGGCAGGCGAACCGGCCAGCATCTTCACATCGCTTTGCCGCACGAACGCGGGATTGATCTGTATCTCGAGCTCATGCCCGGTCAGGTCGCTCGCCGCCGAGAGAATTTCCCGGAGCGTATAAGGCGTACCCGTACATACATTGACCGTTTCGCTGGCGACACCGGATTCAAGTAAGGCTTCGTAAGCGCTCGCTACATAGCGCACATCCGAAAAATCGCGCGCAACGTCGATATTGCCGAGCGAAATGGAAGGCTCGCGCCGCGCAAAATGCTCGACGATCTTCGGCACCAGGAAATTCGACGCCTGCCCGCGACCGGTGTAATTGAACGGCCGCACGATCAGGATAGGCAACCGGTCGAACCAGGTGCGCACCATCGTTTCCATTGCCGCCTTGCTGGCAGCGTAGTGATTGACCGGCGTGACCGGGAAGGTCTCGTCGATCGCGTCGCTGGTTACGTTGCCGTAAACATTCGCGCTGCTTGCGATCAGCAGCTTGCGCGGCGTGTGGCCGACGGCTGCGCACGCCTCCAGCAAATTCAGCGTGCCGATCACGTTGACGCGATAGAAGTCGAGCGGATCGTTATGGCCCACGAAGCTGATTGCCGCCAGATGCACGATGTAATCGGGCCGCGCCGTTTCGATCACGCGCCGGCATGCCTCGGGCGACGTGATGTCGAGCCTGACCCGCGTCGGCGTTTCAGGCTCGTTGCGCCCGGCCACCGTTTCGATCACGGTGTGACCTTTGGCGAGCAGGTTATCCACCAGATAGCGACCAGTGAAACCACTCGCCCCGGTGACGAGCGTGCGGATCGGTTGCGCTGTATGGGAAGACGACATGCTTTCTCCGTTCACGAGGGTCATCCTGTTGTGTTGCAGTATCGTGTGCGGCCTTGTCGGCGACGGCTCCCGCCGGCTCCTGACGGCTCAGGTCACAATACCAGTGCGTCAAACGGGCTATTATGTCACGCTTATATGTTGCACCGCCCAACGCGGCACGCGCGAAACGTTTTGCGCTTATCAACGTGTACCCGCGTCCCGATTAGCACCGATCCCTTGATGACAGCCTCCATCGTTCCCACCGCCCGCGCTGAGCCGCGCCCGCTTCCTCTTGCCTTCGGCGACCTGCAAGGCTGTCGCACGCCGTTCCAGCAACTGCTGGCCAAGGCCGCGCCGCCGGCCGGCACGCCGCTGTGGTTCGCCGGCGACCTGATCAACCGTGGCGCCGAATCGCTCGCCACGCTGCGCGACATCATCGCGCTCGGCGATCGCGCGGTGCCGGTGCTGGGCAATCACGATCTGCATCTGCTGTCGGTGTCGGCGGGGATTCGCAAGTCGAAAAAAGGCGACACGATCGACGATATTCTCGCCGCACCGGACGCCGAGGACCTGCTCGAATGGGTCCGCCACCGGCCGCTCGCGCACTTTGAAAACGGCATGCTGATGGTGCACGCGGGCGTGTTGCCGCAGTGGGACGCCGCTCTGACCCTAGAACTCGCCGAAGAATTGCAGCGCGCGCTACGCGCGCCGACCTGGAAGGAGACGCTCGCGGGCCTGTACGGCAATGTGCCGAATTACTGGACGCCAAGCCTCAAAGGCATCGACCGGCTGCGAGTAACGTGCATGGCATTGACGCGCATCCGCTTCTGCAATCTCGAAGGCGCGATGGATTTCAGCACCAGCGGCGGCCTGAATTCCGCGCCGGCCGGCTACATGCCGTGGTTCGATGTGCCGTCGCGCAAGACCGCCGATATCACGGTGGTCTTCGGCCATTGGGCCGCGCTTGGCTTGACCTTGCGCGACAACCTGATCGGCCTGGATTCGGGCTGCGTATGGGGGGAGAAACTCTCCGCCGTGCGTCTTGCCGACGATCCGGCAGAACGCACGCTGATTCAGGTCGACTGCGAAAACTGCCGCGTGCCGATGGACGGTAATTAAACTGAACGGCCGGACTGATCGACCGGGTCGATCAGCGCAGGCGTGGCGGCAGGCGCCGCGGCTTGCGCCGCGATCACCGCAGTCGCAGTGGAACCCGCCGTGCTCGCCTGCATCTCCCGCAGCGCCGCCGCGACCACCCCTTCGGCTTCCGCCGCCAACGTGCGCCGGTCGGCACCCGGCGCGAGCGGTGCGCCGACATACACATGCGCGGTCAACGGGCCGCCGCGCAACAGCATATTCAGCGAATCGGCGAGCGTCACGTCGTCGATATAGGCGGGCGCGGTCGATTGCCGGCCCTGCGCGTCTTCATACATGATGCACAGCGGCTGAATCGGCGCCGACGCCGACACGGCCGCCTGGAACATATTCGCGTGAAACGGCAGCAGCGTCAGACCGTTGGAAGTGGTGCCCTCTGGAAACACGCACATCAGTTCACCCGCGTTCAGGCGGTCGGCCAGTTCATGCATGATCCGCTTCGCATCACTGCGCTTCTCGCGCTGGATAAACACCGTGCCCAGTTGCTGCGCGAGCCAGCCGACCACCGGCCACTGACGGATCTCCGCCTTCGAGACGAACGGCGTGGGCCGCCACGCGTTGATCACGTAGATGTCGATCCACGAGATGTGATTGGCGACCACCAGCACGCCGCGATCGAGCCGCGCGCCGTCGTTATGCACGACCAGCTGCATGCCGCACAGGCGCAGCATTTTCAGCGACCACGCGCGATTGAGCGCCTGCCGGTCATCGGCGCCGGCTTTTGGAAAGCGCGTCGCGACAATCCACATGCCATGCAGCAGATGCGCGACGAGACGGGCCTTACGTAACGCTAGCTTCATTGTCGGAGCTTTCCCTAACTGGGCAATAGCGCGGATATTAGCGCTGTTCGAACGCGACGTGACCGGACACGATCGTCGCACGCACACGCGCCGGCAGTTCGTAGCCGAGAAATGGCGTGTTGTGTCCCTGGCTCTTCAACGCGCGCGGCTCGACACGCCAATGCGCGTTACGGTCGAACACGCACAGATCGGCGACGGCGCCCACGGCAATACGTCCCGCGGCATCCAGCTTCAGCACGTCGGCCGGCGCCGCGGTGATGCGGTTCAGCGCCTTCGCCAACGGCACGCCCGCTTCGTCGGCCCACTTGACCGTCAGCGACAGGAACAACTCCAGCCCGGTCGCGCCCGGCGTGGCTTCGGCGAACGGCAGCAGCTTTTCGTCGTCGTCGACCGGGGTGTGGTCGGAGCAGATCGCGTCGATCGTGCCGTCGACGAGACCCGCGCGGATCGCTTCGCGATCGCGCTGCTGACGCAGCGGCGGATCAAGCCGGAACTGCGCGTCGAAGTAGCCGATGTCGACGTCGATCAGATGCACGTGGTTCACGGTGACGTCGCACGACACCGGCAAACCTTCGGCCTTCGCCGCGCGCATCAGCGCAATGCCCGCCGCCGACGACACATGCGAAAGATGCACGCGCGCGCCGGTCACGCGGACCAGTTCGAAAATCGTATGCAGCGCGATCGTCTCGGCGGACACCGGCACGCCGGACAACCCGAGCCGCGACGCCAGCGCGCCACTCGCGGCCACGCCGCCCTTGCCGAGGTACGCATCGACCGGGCGCAGCCACACGGTGTAGCCGTAGGTCTTCGCGTACTGCAATGCGCGCATCAGCACCTGCGTATCGACCACCGGCACGTCGGCTTGCGAGAAGCCGATGCAACCCGCTTCGGTCAACTCGACCATCTCGGTGATGACCTGGCCCTTGAGGCCCACGGTCAACGCGCCGAGCGGATACACGTGCGCCTGATTCAGATTGCGCGCGCGAAACTTGAGCATCTCCACGAGGCCCGGTTCGTCGAGCGTCGGGTCGGTGTCCGGCGGACACACGAGGCTCGTCACGCCACCCGCGAGCGCCGCAGCCATTTCGGATTCGAGCGTCGCCTTGTGTTCGTAGCCAGGCTCCCGCAAGCGCGCGGACAGGTCGACCAGACCCGGCGCGATCGACAGGCCTTTGGCGTCGATCGTCTTCGCCGCGTGGAAATCGGCGGGAGCGTTGCCGATGGCGACGATCTTGCCCGCCGCGATAAAAATGTCCTGCTGCTGTTCGGTGCCCGCTGCCGGATCGATCAGCGTGCCGCCTTGAATATGAATCTTCATGCGCTGCCTTATGTTCAGCTAAGTTCTGCGTGACTTGTTGCGTGTTTTGGTGCGTGCCGTGGCGAGATCAATCGTGATTGCTCGCGACGATTCCCATCACCGCCATGCGCACCGCGATGCCGAACGTCACCTGATTGAGAATCACCGATTGCGGACCGTCGGCCACCTGCGAGTCGATTTCGACGCCGCGGTTCATCGGACCAGGGTGCATCACGATCGCATCGGGCTTGGCGAGCGCGAGGCGCTCCGGCGTCAAACCCCAGCTCTTGAAGTACTCCTGCGCCGACGGCAGCAGCGCGCCGCTCATTCGCTCGTTCTGCAGACGCAGCATGATGATCACGTCGACGTCCTTCAGGCCTTCGTCGAGGTTGTGGAAGACACGCACGCCCATCTGTTCGAGCCCGCCCGGCAGCAGCGTGCGCGGACCGATCGCGCGCACTTCCGGCACGCCGAGCGTGGTCAGCGCATGAATGTCCGAACGCGCGACTCGCGAATGCAGAATGTCGCCGACGATCGCCACGCGCAGATTCGTGAAATCCTTCTTGTAGTGGCGGATCGTGTACATGTCGAGCAGACCCTGGGTCGGGTGTGCGTGACGGCCGTCGCCGGCGTTGATCACGTGCACGTGCGGCGCGCAATGCTGGGCGATCAGGTACGGCGCGCCGCTCGACGCATGGCGCACGACGAACATATCGGCATGCATCGCCGACAGGTTGTTGATCGTGTCGAGCAGCGATTCGCCCTTGCTGGTGGACGACGCGTTGATGTTCAGATTCAGCACGTCCGCGGACAGACGCGTGGCGGCGATCTCGAAGGTTGTGCGGGTGCGCGTGGAGTTCTCGAAGAACAGGTTGAACACCGATTTGCCGCGCAGGAGCGGCACCTTCTTCACTTCGCGATCGGTCACGCTGACGAACTGCTCGGCGGTGTCGAGAATGTGATTGACGATCGCCTTCGGCAAGCCTTCGATCGACAACAGATGTTTGAGCTCGCCGTTTTTCGTGAGCTGCGGATTGCCCTTCAGGAAGCCATAACGGAAGCGCTCGGTGGCGCTATCGGTTGAATCCTTGGGAACCTGGGTGGCGGTGTTCATCCTTCTGCGCGGGAATCCTCGGCCTTCAGGCCGGGGAGGGATGGCGCGGGCTGCGTAGCAGCCCCTACTCCCGCTTCTCCTTTGTTAGTTGCCATCCTTGAGTAGCCGTAGCCGTCCGCGCGCTGCAGCACCCGGCAATAGCGGTGAGCAACGCCCTGTACGACCTGACCATGGGTTTGAATGTTGAAACTGCCGGTGGCACGCACGGCCACACGGCCACGGTGCGTTCCTGCTTTTCTGCCCGAGGGCACGTCGGCCTGCACATGGTCTCCCGTTCCGAAACCGTGCACGCGCCTGGCGCGCATCAGATAGCCCCGCGGAAAACCGTGCCTGTCCTGTCGTGTGCGCTGATAGCTGCCGCGCCCAGTGCACTTCACCTGCAGGGTCGGCTTGCGCCACGCCACGACGGCCGAAACCTCACCCACGCACACCGCATCCAGCGCATGCGTCTTCGGGATCCCGAGCTGGCTACGGTTGTATTTCGTTCGCCCGCCGGAAGCGGTTTCGACCGGAAGGCCGGTGGCGCGCAAGGCATTGATCAGCGCCCAGCGAGTCGCATTGACGGCCGAGGCATCCTTGAGCGAGCGCCGGACCTGGGCCGTGATGCGCGCGAGGCGCGCCTTGTCCTTCACGAAGACGTCGAGCGGCTGCGCGGCCTTGCGGATGTTGCAGGGTACGCAGGCAATTGCCAGGTTCGAAACCCGGTTCGAGCCGCCGCGCGCACGCGGCACGAGGTGCTCGATGTTGAGCGGCACGTTCTGCACGTCACAGTAGCAGCACTTGCGCATCCACTTCTCCAGCAGGTACTCACGCAGCTCATACCCGAACAGGGTTCCCTGCTGGTACTCGATGCCGGTGACTTCCGGATTATCGAGTGCCTGCATGTCAAAGCGCACGAGTTCAGTGCTCGCCGCCGTTATCGGGGCCCAACGCTGGAGCCGCTTGACCCAGGCGAGCGTCGTATCCACTCGATGTCGCAGAGATGGCGCGAGCCATCCTGCAGGCCGGGTACGGTTCAGAAAGCGCGGTGCGCGGTAGCGCAGCGTGCCGCGCCGACGGCGACGCATGGCGCGCCGCGCGGTGAGCGCCTCGCTGATTTGCCGGCCGCGATGGACCAGCTCGAACAGGTTGAGCACCACGGCGCCGCGATGGATTTCTCCCGTCGAGGCGTCGACCTGTTCAGTGTCGCGGACCAGCGCCAGTCCGGTGGCCTTGCTGCCCGGGTCCAGCTTGATGCGCAGGGGTTGCGCTGCACTGCTGTGAAGCTCGCGGTCGACGAGCCGGATAGCGAAGGGCATGAGGCGATGTACGCGCGCACGCCCGCGCGCGAGCAACAACCTCGCGCGCTTCTCGCTGCACGGCATCAATGGCTTGCCCGACCTGTCCAGAACGAATACCGCCAACTGCAGCTCCTGGTGTTCACCCGGAAAACGTCCGGTGCGTTGCCCTTACGGGCCTGGTGACGGGCGCCTTGCGGCGCCGCTCCCCTCGACCATGTTGTGCAGCAGGGGGCGAGAAAACCTGCCGGTCGCAGCCCGTTTCGTGCCTACCCGGGGCTTGTCTGCTGCTGCGACTTCCAGAGCGCCAGACTCAGGAAGCATCTGGCGGTGGGTCTGCTGTCTCCTGCACAACGGTACGTCTTGCGACGGATGGTCTGGTCAACCTCAGACTTGCGGATTGCTACCCCACAAGCCTCGGCCTTTAGGCCGGGGTGATTGACGGTGTACCTGCTTCAAATACGGGTTTCAACGTAATCGGTGTCGATGCGGACTGCTTGCGATGGTTTTGGGCTACGCCGGCCCTTCGCGCGAAACGCGGCGGCCGCCGGCTCGAAGCCTTTGTGCCGGGCCAATTGCCCAATACGGCGTTCGAAACGCGCAAAGCTGCGTTCAATCGACGCGTGCCTCGGTGTGAAAAGAGAAACGCGGGTGGCCTGCCGCGCCGCCCTCTTCGCGGGCCAGCACGAGCGTGGCGTCGGCGGGCACGTCCACCACGCCGCCGACAAAACGCGCCGCCACGGGCAGCTCGCGTCCGCCGCGATCGGCCAGCACCGCCAGGTCAACCGACGCCGGACGGCCATAGTCGTACAGTTCGTTCACCGCCGCGCGAATCGTGCGGCCGGTGTACAGCACGTCGTCCACCAGCACGATGCGGCGCTTTTCCACCGAAAACGGCAGCGAGGTCGGGCTCGCCTGCGAGTGCAGGCCTTTTTTCGCGTAATCGTCGCGATGCAGCGCAACGTTCACCACGCCGAAGCTCGGCACGTGCAGGTCGCGCGCGAGACGCTCGGCAAGCCACGCGCCGCCGCTGTAGATACCGGCCAGCACGGCACCGTCGGTGCCGCCGAGTTGGTCACCGTAAGCCGCGAGAATCTGTTCGAGCAATGCGCGATAGAGCGCTTCGGCGTCAATGGAACTCATGATCGTCGGAAAATCCGTCTAGATATTGCTGGAGGATGATGCTGGCGGCTTCGGCGTCGAGCATGTCGGCGCGGCCCTTGCCGGCGCGGATTTCCGCCTTCGCTTCAACTGACGAATAGCGCTCGTCGATCCATGTCACCGGTAGATTGAAGCGGCCGTTCAGCTGGTTGCCGAAGCGCTTCGCGAGTTGAGTCATTTCGTGCGGCGTGCCGTCCGGGTGCATCGGCAGGCCGACTATCAACGCGTCCGGCTTCCACTCGGCGATCAGCTTGCCGACTTCCTCGAAACGGTATTCGCGGCTGCGGTTCTGCACAATCACGAGCGGCCGCGCGCTGCGCGTGAGCGAATTGCCGACCGCCACACCGATCCGTTTTTCACCATAGTCGAACGCAAGCAGCGTCGCCGCACGTCCGGCCGCGAGACTCATGCGTGACCTGCTTCGCCCGACAGCATCGACAGCGAAACGCCGAGCAGCGCGAGCGCGGCTTCGAAACGCTCTTCGGCGGGCACGTCGAAGACGATTTTCGGGTCGGCTTCGACCGTGAGCCAGCCGTTCTTCGAAATCTCTTCTTCGAGCTGGCCCGCGCCCCAGCCGGCGTGGCCGAGCGTGAGCAGGAAACGTTCCGGGCCGGTGCCGCTCGCGACGGCTTCGAGCACGTCTTTCGAGGTAGTCATTTCGAGCCCGCCGGGCACCGACATCGACGACGTGTAAGTATTGCCGTCTTTCGGATCGTGCAGCACGAAGCCGCGCTCGGTTTGCACCGGGCCGCCGAAATACACGGGCACATGCAGAAGGGGTTCGATCTCGAGCTTGAGATCGATGCGACTGAAGAGCGCTTCAAGGTCGATATCGGTCGGCCGGTTGATGACGAGGCCGAGCGCGCCGCGCTCACTGTGATCGCAAAGGTAGACCACCGTTCCTGAAAACGTGGGGTCGGCCATGTTCGGCATGGCGATCAGGAACTGGTTGGTCAGATTGATGCGATCGGTACTCTTGGACATAGTTCGGATTTTAGCAAAGACGATGCAGGATGGCGGGCTTTGAGCGTGGGACCGCGAGCCATCGACGGCGATTCAAGTTCCACTCTATCATGCACGCCGCCCTTGGCCACGGTGCGCGATAGAGGTGTTTTCGACACGCATGCTGCTTGTCTTGAGGTTCTTCCCGGCTCCTCCGAGTTCGTGCGTGTTACCGATGTGCTCCAAAGGCAGGACGTGACACGCAGATACGGCTCATGCGCCGCCCTGCTCGATCGCCCGCGTCAACGCGGCCAGCGTCGCGGCGCTGCCTGGCGGCGCCACGCCTGCGGCCACCTTGTGCAACATCGCGCGCAATGCTTCGGCGGTTTGCTCCAGCGTGCTCGCCGCCGGCGCTTCCACGATCACGTGCGAGCGCACCGCCGGCGTCGACACGCCGGCATGCGCGCGACGGCGCCACGCGAGCCCCAGCGCGTCGGCTACCAGCGCTACGTGGCCGAGGCCCAGCGCGCAGGCGGCGGCGCCGAGCCGGTAGGCGGCGTCGCCTGCTTGCAGCGCTTCGCTCGGATCGGCTTTCTCGGGCTGATCGGCAGCGCGGGCGTGCTCGGTCAAAGCGGAGATCGATGCATCCGCTGTTTGCAGAAAATCTTCGTAGGCGTGCGCGTTAACGGTCAGCACGCCCAGTTCGCGCGTCGGCATAGCGTGTGCGGCGGTAAACGCCTGCGTCTGCGCGGCGCCTGCTTCCCAAAGCATTTCCGATGCCTGGGTGCCGGCGACGTGCCAATCGACCGTCAAGCCGTAATCGTGCAGCACTTCGACCTGATCGGCGTCTTCCGCCGCGGCGCCGAATAGCGCGTAGTCGCGCCACAACAGTGCAAGCGTCGCGCGCACCAGCGAGCGCGGCGCGCGCTGGATACCGCGCGCGTGATCGGCCAGCGCGAGGTTGCAGCGGGCGTAGAAACGCCGCGCCTCGGTGTCCCCGGTGGCACGGCCGCTGACGCGCAACGCCTTGGCGCAGGCTTTGGCGAGCCGCCAGAAATCGTAGGGATCGGGGCCGGTGAGTTCGGTGAGACAGGCGTCCAGTTCGTCGAGCGCTGCGTTAGTGGCGGCGAGCGCCGCGCCGCTGTTGTCGGGCTGCGAGCGCAACACCGGCAGCAACGCACGCTCGTAGCGCGCCCGCAAATGGGCCAACTGATCGGCGGACTGGGCATGCAGCGACACCGGCGGCACGGGGCGCGCAGCCAGCGCGAGGTCTTCGAAGGCAACCGTGGAACTGGGCGTGTGCTGCGACAAATGCGCGCCGAGCGCGCGGTAGTGGGTAAACAACGTTGGCGAACAGGACAGTTCGCGCAGATTGTGGCGCTCGAGGGCCGCGCGAAAATCGTTCAGCGCCGCGCCGAACGCGGGCCGCGCGCTGTCGGCGTCTGCTGAATGGCCCGACGCCAGCGGCGACACCAGCACCAGCGCGTCGGCGAAACGTTGCGCGCCGAGCCAGCCGGCTTCGCGCAAGGCGTGGGACGTGCGCAGCAACGCCGCGGTGCTCTCGCCGTGCTGCTCGAACGCTAACAGCGC
The DNA here is from genome assembly GCF_038050405.1 of Paraburkholderia sp. IMGN_8. Taxonomy (NCBI): domain Bacteria; kingdom Pseudomonadati; phylum Pseudomonadota; class Betaproteobacteria; order Burkholderiales; family Burkholderiaceae; genus Paraburkholderia; species Paraburkholderia sp. IMGN_8. Next base: position 3,657,885 of record NZ_CP150900.1, read on the forward strand.
CTCTGCCAGCGCAAGCTCGGCGGAACGGACAGCGCCGCCGCGCGGATTCGGTAATGCATCGAAGGAATCGGGTGCAGCGGATCGAAGAGTCATGGGCAGGCGACACGAAGCTGACGGGCCGTCGCGAGGGCCGCACGCCGATTGATCGGCTAGCGCGCAAACTGGCGACAGAACAATGACAGACTACCGCTGCGACACGGCACAATCGAGGACGTTCCGCGTCGGCACGTGGTGCTGAATGGCTTGGGCGCGCCGAATGTGTTCGATCCGACCGCCGCCGCATGCACGGCACAACCTCAGCCGGCGACCGCCGGCTATCTCCCGGACCTCAGATCTGGACCATCTCGAAGTCTTCTTTGCGCGCCCCGCATTCAGGACATGTCCAGTTGATCGGCACGTCCTCCCAGCGCGTGCCCGGCGCAATGCCTTCGTCCGGCAAACCGGCTTCTTCGTCGTAAATCCAGCCGCAAATCAGGCACATCCAGCTTTGATATTCCATTCTTGTGTCGCGTCTTAAAGTCCGTTGAAACGGGAGCCATGATGGTACCGTGTTGCCGCCCCAATGCCTAGCAATCAGAAACGCGCACACCAGGGTCTGTTCACATATGAACAGACCCTGGTGTGCGGCGGCTTTGGCTATGCCGGTTGACTCGGCTTGCACGATGGTTGCGGCGCCATGCCGCTGCTAGCGTGCGGCTTGTGCGCTACTTGCTAGAGGCCAGCGGCCCGAGGATGCGAAAAAACGCCCCCGCGACGGTTTAGGCCGCATAATTGAGCCGATTGCGCACCGGTTGCGCTTAAATACACGCTCCTTTTAGTCAATTTTCATGCCCAGCGACACGCCTCCGATCGTCCTCACCTTCGGCCTTTCCGATCCCACCGGCGGCTCCGGCCTGCAAGCCGACCTGATGACACTCGCCAGCATGGGATGTCACGGCGTCACTGTGCTCACCGGCTATACGGTGCGCGACTCGGCCAGCTGCGACGAAGTCACCGGGCTCGACCCGGAAGTGGTCGCGACCCAGGCGCGGATGCTGCTCGAAGACATGCCGATCGCCGCGTTCAAGGTCGGTGCGTGCACGCGTGCGGAAGTGGTGAGCGCGATCGCCGAGGTGGTCGCGGATTACGACGACATCCCGCTGATACTCGCACCCGACTTCACGCTCGACGACGAACACGTGCTCGCCGCCGACGAACTGCGCGAAGCGATCGCCGATCTGCTCGCGCCGCAAACCACGCTGCTGGTCGCCGACCACGCCACGCTGCTGGCCCTCGCCCAACCGGACGGCGACGCCGAAGCGCCGAGTCTCGATGCAGCGATCTCGCATCTGCTGTCGCAAGGCTGCGAATACATTCTGTCGACGGAAACCGGCACGCATCGGCTCGTTAATACGCTGTACAGCGAAGACGGCCAATTGCGTCAGGACATGTGGGACCGCGGCAGCCATCGCATCATGGGTTTGACCGATACGCTGGGCGCGGCGATTGCCGCTTTGCTGGCCAATGGTCAGGAACCGGCCGAAGCGGTGCGCGAGGCGCAGGAGTATCTGTATCAGGCGGTGCAAAGCGCTTTCCGCCCGGGCATGGGTGCGTATCTGCCGGATCGGTTCTTCTGGGCACGCAGCAGCGACGATGAAACGCCGCCGACGGCCGGCAAGGACGCCACGCCGGGCGAAGCGCGGCATTGAGGCATCCTTCAGCGCGCCTGCCAGACAAATAGCAGGCGCCCATAAAAAAACCCGCATTTCTGCGGGTTTTTTCTTTTGGGAAGCACGCATTGCGGCGCGCTTCCCCATGTGTTTCCAATGAGCCTCGCGAGCAAGGCCCACCGAAATTACATGTCCATGCCCATGCCGCCCATGCCGCCGGGCATACCGCCGCCCATCGGAGTATCTTCCTTCGGCAGTTCGCACACAGCTGCGTCGGTGGTCAACAGCAGGCCTGCGACCGAAGCTGCGTTTTGCAGCGCCGTGCGCGTCACCTTCGTCGGATCCACGACACCTGCGTCAACCAGGTCGACGTACTCGCCGGTTGCCGCGTTGTAGCCGAAGTTGCCCTTGCCTGCTGCAACAGCTGCCACCACGACGCTGGCTTCTTCGCCGCCGTTCGTGACGATCTGGCGCAGCGGCTCTTCCATCGCGCGCAGCACGATCTTGATACCTGCGTCCTGATCGGCGTTAGCGCCCTTCAGGCCGGCGATTGCCGTACGTGCGCGGATCAGCGCGACGCCGCCACCAGCAACGATGCCTTCTTCCACAGCTGCGCGCGTTGCGTGCAGTGCGTCTTCGACACGTGCCTTCTTTTCCTTCATTTCGACTTCGGTCGCAGCGCCGACCTTGATCACTGCAACACCGCCTGCCAGCTTGGCAACGCGCTCTTGCAGCTTTTCACGGTCGTAGTCCGACGTTGCTTCTTCGATTTGCGTGCGAACTTGCTTCACACGTGCTTCGATGTTTGCAGCTTCGCCAGCGCCGTCGATGATCGTGGTGTTTTCCTTGCCCACTTCGATACGCTTCGCCTGGCCCAGTTCAGCCAGCGTTGCCTTTTCGAGCGTCAGGCCGGTTTCTTCAGCGATGACTTGACCGCCGGTCAGGATCGCGATGTCTTCCAGCATGGCCTTACGACGATCGCCGAAGCCCGGAGCCTTCACAGCAACCGTCTTCAGGATGCCGCGGATGTTGTTCACCACCAGCGTAGCCAGCGCTTCGCCTTCGACGTCTTCTGCGATGATCAGCAGCGGACGGCCAGCCTTGGCGACTTGTTCCAGTACCGGCAGCAGATCGCGGATGTTCGACACCTTCTTGTCGTGCAGCAGCACGAACGGGTTTTCGAGCACAGCAACTTGCTTGTCCGGGTTGTTGATGAAGTACGGCGACAGGTAGCCGCGGTCGAATTGCATACCTTCGACAACGTCCAGCTCGTCTTGCAACGACTTGCCGTCTTCCACCGTGATCACGCCTTCCTTGCCGACCTTGTCCATCGCTTCAGCGATACGGTCGCCGATCGACGAATCGCTGTTCGCCGAGATCGCGCCGACTTGAGCGATTTCCTTGTTGGTCGTGCACGGCTTGCTGATCTTGCGCAGTTCTTCGATTGCTGCGGTCACAGCCTTGTCGATACCGCGCTTCAGGTCCATCGGGTTCATGCCCGATGCAACGTACTTCATGCCTTCGCGAACGATCGACTGAGCCAGAACCGTTGCGGTCGTGGTGCCGTCGCCTGCGTTGTCGCTGGTCTTGGAAGCCACTTCCTTGACCATTTGCGCGCCCATGTTCTGGAGCTTGTCTTTCAGTTCGATCTCTTTTGCGACCGAGACACCATCCTTGGTGACCGTCGGGCCGCCGAAGCTGCGTTCCAGGACAACGTTGCGACCCTTCGGGCCCAGCGTGACCTTCACGGCGTTCGCGAGGATGTTCACGCCTTCAACCATCTTGGCACGGGCGGAATCACCGAATACGACGTCTTTAGCTGCCATCTTCTAACTCCTTGAATTCTTGGGATATAACCGGGGAAGTAGCGCCTTGCGCTTACTTCTGCACCACGGCCATGATGTCTTCTTCGCGCATCACGAGCAGTTCGTTGCCGTCGACCTTGACGGTCTGGCCAGCGTACTTGCCGAACAGGACGCGGTCACCAACCTTTACGTCGAGCGCGATTTGCGCGCCCTTGTCGTCACGCTTGCCCGGGCCGACTGCCAGAATTTCGCCTTGATCCGGCTTTTCTGCTGCGGCTTCGGGGATCACGATGCCCGACGCGGTCTTGGTTTCTTGATCCAGACGTTTGACGATCACGCGATCATGCAAAGGACGAAGGTTCATACATACTCCTCTCTTGATTGAGACTGAAGAACGCTTAGAAAACCCAGCTGGCTGAGCCAACCGGCGATGTTGTTAGCACTCTCGTGCAGCGAGTGCTAATTATATGGACGGGTGGTGACAAATTCAAGAAGGGATGTGGGGCTGGTGTCGAGATTCACTTAACTTTGAACCTGGTTCACTTAAGTCTGAACCTTGCGTTGCAGCAAAAAACCGATTCCATCAGACAACTTCCTTTTAAAACATATACCTACACGCTTTCCGCGCACATTCGCCAGGCGTCATCGGATCAGGCGTGGACGGCCATTCAGGGAATCAGTGCACCACAATTAGATGCGCGACCGTCCTGGCAGGGGGAAAACCCCTATCCGGCTGATAGTCTGACGTGTTGCCAGCCTTCGTGCTTCCATGAAGCGGCCGCAGGGTTGCCAGATTAGACCAGAGCGATGTCGCCGAAGACAGCCCCCGACAACCCCAACCGAGTCGATTGCACCACCTGCGTCGAGACATATCGCATTCGATCTGCTTGCAATGGACTGCTGAAGGTCTGCTGAAGGTCTGCTGCCGACTTCGACGAATGAGTACTGCGAGGTCAAACGGCCACCCCGACTATTCTGGTGTCTAGTCGCGCTTCTGCGGCTTTGTCCTTTCAGCCTGGCCTGCAATCGGCTCGACAACGCTGAGCAGCAGCAGGCATAACAGGGCTGTTCCGACCATATACAAGAATTCGCTGGCGGTGTCCGGTGATACGAAAGTCAATCCAATGTTGTAAACGGGAGACACAAAAATTGAAAACAGGTCCCGATTTAATTTGACGGAAATATCATTGCGCGCAGGCCAAAAGCCGCGCATGAACCGCAGCGGTTATATAGACCAGCGGTTTGCCTTACAACTAAACATGGGGAGACACTCTGTGAAGAAAACCATCAGCGCCATCGGCGGCGCACTTATCGCCATCGCGGCCCAATCCGCTTTCGCGCAAAGCTCGGTCACGCTGTACGGCATCGTCGACACGAGCGTCCGCTATCTCACCAACGCCAATGCCAACAACGACAGCCAGGTATCGATGGGCGTCGGCCCGATCACCGGAAGCCGTTGGGGCTTGAAGGGTTCTGAAGACCTGGGTGGGGGCTTGTCTACGGTGTTCCGGCTTGAGAACGGCTTCAACCTCTGGAACGGTCAGTTTGCGAGCCAGAATACCCTCTTCAACCGGATGGCCTATGTTGGGCTGTCTAGCAACCAGTATGGCACGGTGACCTTCGGTCGCCAGAATACGCCGCTATTCGACCAGCTAGGGAACGTCTACGACCCGCTGACCGTCGGTAACTACGATCAGGACGGCTGGCTGCCTGGCGCACTCGGCTATGGCTTGCGCCAGAACAACTCCGTCAAGTACAACGGCCAGTTCGGCGGCCTGAACGTGGAAGCCATGTATAGCTTTGGCGGTGTGGCCGGCAGCACCGGCGCGAACAACATGTACGGCTTGACGGCGTCCTATACGTACGGCGGCTTGTCCCTTGATGCAGGCTTTCAGCAGAACAGCGATGCGCACAACAACAAGTTCAATGTTGTCAACGTGAGCGCTGTCTATGCGTTCAGCACGATCAAGGCCTATGCAGGCTGGCTGCATGCGCAGGACAATACCGGCATCGTCGACCTTTACATGGCGGCCGCAAACTCGCCGGCTGCCGGCTTTTCGGCGCCGGTGACGAATACCAACCGCATCGACGACGGCTTCTACGTCGGTACCACCTGGCAGGTCACGGCGCCGCTGCTACTGACTGCGGCGGCCTACTACGATCACTCCCGCAATGCGTTGAACGCCGACGGCACTACGCTCGGCCGCGGCGTCCGCTACTCCGGCGTGCTGCTAGCCGAATACTCGCTGTCCAAGCGGACCGAAGTGTATGGCACGGTCGATTTCATCCGCGGCACTGGCGCGGCGAAAGCAGACTTTCCGGGCCGCAACAACCAGACCGGCGTCGCGCTCGGCCTTCGCAACGTATTCTGATTCGTGCTGCCCGGTTTGCCGCCGGGCATCGCGCTTCCGAACCACCGGCGCGCGCTCAATGGTGCGCGCTTTTTCTATACGTGACCACGTCGTCGAATTCCCGTTCGATCAGCTTCTGGTTGATTGAGCCGCCAATCAACGACGGTCCGGCCGACAACACGCCTGACGTGTGCGGCGCACGAAGGGCCGTTATCGGGGCGGAGCGGTCCTTCGAACGTCCGGGTGAAAGCGTGGGCCAAGGTCCGTGGATGGCCGAGCCCGCGTGGAAACTGATGAGACGTTCGGATGTCCCGACGCCGCGACATCGCCGTCGATGATAAAAGCCCAATGTGGCGAACGCTCCAAGGACCGCCTGGCGAGGTCGACGGGCACCTACGGCCCCATCGCGCTGCACGCTCGCCACTTCCTGGTGGTGATGAGATCACCGCCAGGAAGTGGCGCAGGGAGCCACGCGCGACTGCTGGCTATTCCTTGTGCTGAGCGGACGCTCGTGCCTTCGAGGCGCTAACTGGGGCTATGGTACCGAACAGTCCATTGACCTCCTTGTTAGGACCTGCCGAGAAGTACAACGCGTCCGAGCTCGAGTTGCGGCCGCCACCGAGTGTCAGCGCCCACAGGCCGTCGATAGCCAGTGGATTGCGGTACGCATCCTCCAACTGGTCGACGAACGTGCCGTCATCGTTGAAGACATTGATTCGGCCATCGCCGAAGTTGCCAATCAGGATTTTGCCGCTGAAGCGGCCGAATGCAAACGATGCGCGCGTGATCCCCCAGGGCGAGTTGAGCGACCCTCGGCTGGCGAAGCGGCGCAGCAGGTTGCCGTCTGTATCGAATACATCGACGAATCCATGACCTCTGCCTGCAACATCGTCGTGCTTCTGATCGTTCTGCTTCGCATAGGTAACGAAAAGGTCGCCATCGATGTTCGCGATGCCAAACGGCGCGTAGCCGGCCGGGATGTCTGGATCGGTGAAGCCGCCGTTCGTCGTCGCGGACGTGAACAAGCCGCTCGTACCGCCGCTCGGCCCGAATACATCGATCCGACCCGAGCGGAAATTCGTCGCAAACAGAAATCCCCCTTTCGCGTTCACACCAAAGACGAGACCCTTGTAGACGGCCCCACTGGCGGCGGATGGAGAGGACGAGTTATCGACCGCGATCACGGCATTGGTCGGCGGATTCAACCCACCGGCCCAAGCGGAAATCGTGCCGTCCTCGGTCGCGAAGATGAATGCGGCCGGGATCTTGGTACCTGGCACGAGAAACGCCGGTGAGGGATTCCACACTATTCCGGTCGGCGCCGCAGACGTGGGATTCGGTGGATTGTTGGGAAAGAGGGGATGACAAGCGCCGGCCGGTATGACATTGCCTGGCAGCGGAATGGAGACCTGCAGCGCCACCTTTGCCCCCTCGCCGTCATACAGCGTGGAGCAGCCTGTGGCATTGTCGTTGATCCAGAATGGACTCGCTGCCGGACTAAAGGCAATACCCCAAGCGTTCTGTAGTACCCCGTCGACCTTCGGGGCAGCGCCTGCCAGGTTGGACACGAGTGGTGTGACGACGTAAGCATCATCGTCAGCGGCATGCCCGATTGCGAAACCGGCGGCGAGGACAATCACGGCCGCCGCTTTGAGAGCCCAAGAGACCTGAGACATGACTACCCTCCTTAGTCTGACTGGTGAGAAATTGCTCCGCGAGTTGGCGCCAGAGGAGGCTAAACGAGCGCTGTCCTTCAAATATTCCCGCTGTACTTCAAAAAAATTCCACTTGCCACCCGGTCGAATGGCGCGATAGGGTTTTTCAAGGCGACTTCGCAGCGTGTTGACGTAGCTCGCTGCGTCATACCTTTCTGCCGCGAGTGGCCGTTGGACTTCGAAAACAGCCGTTGCCATCGCGCAGATTCGAACGACGGCAAGGGGTCGTCCTGAGCCAGTGGTCGTCGGGCTCAGTGCGGCCAGTTTGAGTCATTCAGGCAGGATTGACGTCCGGCCGCTTCCGAACGGACATGAGCCGGCCGGCGAATCACATTCAATCGTCCACGCGCGCCGACCAGGATTCACGGTCGTCTGAGGTGCCCAGGTGATGTTAGTAGCAGCCGTGACACGCGTTACGTTTCCCCTTCCTTATCGACGGGCTCCTGGAGGCGTACTCTTCTGAACAACACGGCGTATGGAACGCACACCATGCGGCGGATCACGGCGTCGCTGATCTATCGCTGCACCAGGAACCTCGAACCTCGGAGCGGTGCAACTGCTGCTTGGCCATACGAAGCCGGAAGGCGCAGCGCAGTACCTCGGCATTGAAGTTGACGATGCGCTCGAAATTTGTACGATTACCCAGACTAAGAGGACGCTTATCCCTGTAAGCGCTTGCGCCTCCCCCCGGTTTCGCGGGATCCTGACGAAGTGACACATTCCGCGTGGTGAGCACCCGGCACGGTGATTCAACAATACGACCTGAACGACTAACAAAGTGAATCACCTCCAAGGCGTCGCTCCGCACGCGAAGGAGAGGATGAAATCGTGAACCAGGAAAAGACCACGTCGGGCGCCATGGAAGGCGCGGGGGCCTACAATCGTCACGCCACGCCTCAAGCCGGTGGTGCCGCAATTGCGCTGCCACATCTGCGGCAGGCGGTAGCAAGCCTCGCGCTCGAACCGCACGACCAACCGGTCGTGATCGCCGAGTACGGATCGTCACAGGGCAAGAACTCGCAGGCTCCAATGCGGGTTGCGATCGCCGCATTGCGCGCCCGGGCCGGGCCGGACCGGCCAATCCTTGTCTATCACGAAGACCTGCCAGTCAACGATTTCAACTCCCTGTTCGAGGTGCTGGATAGCGACCCGGACCGATATATCCGCGACGAGCCTCTGGTCTTCCCGTGCGCAATCGGGCGGTCGTTTTACGGCAGCGTCCTGCCGCCGGCGTACGTGCATCTTGGATGGAGCGCGTACGCGGCAGTGTGGTTAAGCCGTGTGCCGGTCCCAATTGCGGGTCATATCTTTCTGCCGTGCACGACGGGTGTCGTGAACGCTGCGTTCCACGAGCAGGCGGCCCGGGACTGGGAAACGTTCCTTGCTCTGCGGGCCCGCGAATTGAGGCCGGGAGGCCGTCTCGTCGTGGTGCTGCCCGGAGCCGACGACGACGGGCGCACCGGCCTCGAGGCGCTCATGAACCACGCGAACGACGCGCTCACGCAGATGGCTACCGAGGGCGCGATCACGACCGACGAACGTGCACACATGTTGCTGGCGACGTTTGCCCGCCCCGAGCACGACCTGCTTGCACCGTTCGCGAGCAACGGCCAGTTTTGCAATCTGGTCGTCGAGCATTGCGAGTGCGTTGCGCAGCCCGACGACATCTGGGACGAGTACCAGCGAGATGGGGACCGCGAACAGATGGCGAGTCGCTACGCGGCGTTTTACCGTGCGACCTTCGTGCCGTCGCTGTTACTGGCCCTCGGCCAACCCGGCGATGAGCCAAGAAAACGCGCGCTTAGCGACCGCTTTGAGCAGTTGTTGAGACAACGGCTGATGGCCGCCCCGGCGAGGCTCGACGCACTGGTCGAGACGCTTGTTCTTGCGCAGAATGGTGCACATTAGGCCGGTCACACTGAATTTTTCGCACGCCCAGAAAGGAACGTTGCGAGGCCCGCGACAACAACTTCGCCGTCTACGTTATCTTGCGTGATGCGCCCGCTCGGCAACGTTGCACTAATTGTTCTTCGGATCGCGAGGCTCGTCGAATAGCGAGGGCGTTTGCACTGCCCTGCGTTTAGCCCCTTCGAGATACTTTACAAAGAGCGCGGTGGCGGCAACCAATGCCGGAAGCCCTGCCGCGATGAATGCCTCATTCAGCCCATAACGGCGGCGGAGCAATTCCGCAGCAGCCAGAGCGCCCACAATTGCACCAAACCGGCCGATACCCATCATCCATGCAACGCCGGTCGCGCGTGCCCTTGTGGGGTAGTAATTTGCCGCCAATGCGGACATCGAAGCTTGCGCACCGTTCATCGTGGTGCCCGCCACGAAGATGAGGCAGACCAGAGTGAGTAGGCCGGGCGCCCCGTACCCAATGGAAACAGTGAAGAGACCGGTCGACAAAAAGCAGGCGCTGACTATTACGTTCGGCTCGAAGCGATCCATCAGCCAGCCCGAGGCCAAGGCGCCGACTCCGCCGCCTAACGGGAAGAACGCTGTAATGAGGGCCGCGTGTGAGATGCTAAGACCTGAATCGTGGATCAGGATGGGAAGGCAATTGGTAAGTAAATAAAATATAACCAGCCCCATGAAATAGGCGAGCCAAAGCATGAGGGTTCCAAAGATGTAGGGCCCCGCCAATACGACTCTGACCGAATCCGCAGCATTCGCTTTCAAGGTCTCCTCGCCAATGACGAATTGACTGGCCTCGACCAGCTTCCCCGGAGCGATGCGGTTAAGTACGTCGTGGATCCGGTCGGCAGCAGCCCCTTTGGCAACCATGTAACGGACCGACTCCGGAATCCCGAATATGAGGGCAATGGCTAGCGCGATGGGAAGCACGCCGCCAGCAACCAGTACGCTGCGCCAACCAAGAGCGGGAATCAGGACCGCTGCCAGGAAGCCGCCTCCAGCGGCTCCCAACGGAAATCCACAAAGCATGGCGTTATTGATGATGGAGCGACGGTGATCGGGAGCAAGCTCAGCCATCAGCGTCGCGGCACTGGGCATGGCTGCACCGATGCCAAGTCCCGTTATAAAGCGGAACACGGTAAGCATTTCAATGCCTTGCGAACTGGCGCTCGCAAGAGACGAAATGCCCAAAAACAGGACCGCGAGAACCAGCACAGTCTTTCGACCAAGTCTGTCAGCTATCGGCCCCGAACTCATTGCGCCTAATGCGAGTCCGAAAAGTCCAGCACTCAGAACGGGACCGAGCGAGGACTTTGGAACATGCCAGTCGACGAAAAGTGCAGGCGCGATATAACCAATTGCGGCGGTATCGAAGCCGTCGACTGCGATAACCAGGAAGCACAGTGCCAGTATCAACCGTTGATAACCGCTAAAGCCATGGCTATTTATAAACTCTTGAACGCTAACAGTCGAAGCGGAGTTCATCTTGGTCCTCCAGATACCCTGCTCGGCCTCCAACCACATTCCCGTCGGAGCGCGTCGCTCTCGCCACAAGACCAGGCTCGCGTTAGGTATGTTCTCAAACAAATGACTATCGCAGCCGCTACTCCGCCTGTCATGAAAGTGAGCATGCGTTGCCCCACCGACAGAGCACCGCCGCGTCGCCCGTCAGCGATCTCCATCGTTTCCGCGGCATCTTCCAGATCGGCTTCTTTGAGCAGTCACGCTAGACCTCACCGGTGACGGCCGCCAGCCTTGCATCGCTCGCATCGGCCTGCAAGATAATTGCGATTTCAGGCGGCTTTCCCATCGTAGCCTCGCGGCATCGTCGGAACTCATTGCATTGTGTTATATACCGTGCAGGTATTTCTGGCCGAGGTAATTGCTTCTCGTCCCATAGACAGGAAGCGCTTGTACGAGGTACCGCTCCAGGTCTGATCAACGAATGGTGGCGATTTAGCGCTGCGCTGGTGGTGGTCGTATGGACGACTCTTGCCGCGTACTCGCTCACACGCAGCGGAAGAGGACATCCGCGCAACGTGATGGCAACGTTAACCGGTTGTTCGCTTAGTTCTTGATGGATCTGTTGCAGGCTTTTGTGGAAGTGGATCTGTTGGAAGAAACGCGCGCAGCCGCCATTCGCATCTTTCGCTCGCTGCCACGCGATGAGGCGGCGTTGGAACGTTTCGCCCAGACCGGTCGTGAAGAACCTTTGCTACGCAGTCTTGCCGATGCCTTGAGCAAGCGATTTGCTCAGAGCACCGTCCAGGACTTCACCGCTCTGTCGTCAAGGTTTCGCCCTCGTCCGACCCCGTCTGTGTCTCCTCCACACGTTGAACCTGCACGCGCATCGACCGCGCGTCTGGCAAACCCAGGGCTTCAGCCGCTGCGTAAGAGAGATCGATAATCCGGCCTTTGACGTATGGTCCGCGATCGTTGATGCGAACGACAACCGACTTTCCGGTAGCCAACGATCGGACGCGCACATAGCTACCGAGCGGCAATGTTCGATGGGCGGCAGTCAAGGCGCCGCCATCGTAGCGTTCTCCGTTTGCGGTCAGATGCCCCTGGAACGTTGCCGAATACCATGACGCCTCGCCGGATTGCGACATCTCGTGCTCGTGCCGAGGGCGACAGGAATCAGATCTGCACGCAGCATGCTTGGACGGAATCTGTCCGCAAGCAGTGAACAAAGCGCAGATTCCCAAGACTCCCAAATAGCGAAGTGATAGCACCATAGACCACCCGTCAGTCAATGAAACGTGGTTCTCAAGGTCTCCAGAAGTTCCCGTTGGCGGCATGCCCGGGTTACGTAACACCTTGACAATATTTTAGGTGACACGCGACGCCCCTGAAGATCAGATCCTCACTTCCTTGTCGGGGTTGTCGACCCGATTGGCACAGGCCTTTAGATGTGTATTGGCTTCGTCGCATATCGGTCTTTACGTGCCCCTGCCCGGTACGTGATCGGCCGTAAACATTGATACCACGGAGCTTCGCACTGTGTGTTCAATTCGCACTTGACTTTAGTCGACCCGAGTGATGAGTCGTTGACGTTGGCGCAACTAATGTAGTCAAGCCGAGATCCGCTTTCGCGTAGCAAAGCTGACATTGAGCGACATCACGCTTCTGTCTTCGCCCTGAACAAGGGCATTCCTTTTGCGGTTCGCCATGCGTGCCATCCAACCAGAAGATCAGCCAATTCCCTCACCGTGCCGTCGATCTGAACGATGTTTTGCAAGATCGCCACAAGGGCGTCGACTTCCTGCATGGGGTTAGCCTGAGAGCCGTGAAATTGCCACGCGCCATCCTCATGGTCGTGTGACACGTACGCGATCCAGTCGCGCTCGAACACAATGCTCCTGGCTGCGATGACTGCCACGTTCGGCGGGTCATCAAAAGCCCACGTTTCATTTTTCATGTGCCGCCGGCCGCAGTGATTACACGAGGCTGATTGTCGACGATCGCGGCACCGATGTCTAACGACCGAAACTGGTCGCAGAACCCGGAAGTTCGTCGTCGGTCGACGATCAACCTCCCGGACTCAACCGCGAACTTCCATCTTCGACCCGAAGCGGGCCGTCAGGGCATCGTGCAGGCAACGGCCGGTGTTGCAAGCAAAACGGACATCCTTCATACGCGACAGGCTGCGGACATATCATCAGCCACCGCTGCACATTGCGCGAGGCGGACTCAGCGAACAAAGGGAGGCGTTGAAGTTCTCGAGCGTGCCCTTCTCCTTGTTTCCCGACAAGCCGGCAAGTCTGCCGTCCGTCGCCACAGGATTACCCGTCGAACGTACCGCCGGCCGCGTGGCGTCAAACTTCCGATCCCGCCGTGTTGGAGAGAGCGGTTGCGTACAGTAGGATCTACCGCGCGAGCGGTTTCGTTCCGCGATCCAATTCGGTCCTTCGCTTTTCCGCGAAGCGGTCATTCGACGTTGGGGCGTATTCGGCCTTCTGGCGCGTTATGGCGGGCCACGCCAGTCACACTAACGTTTTCCTACGGTCACGATCTGTGTCGCCAATCGCTGCTATTCGGTCACGCTACGGGCATGCAACCAGCCGGCGTGCCGCAAGCCGCTGCCAGGAAGAGGTCAGGGAAACTAAAAGACCGCTGTCCGTGGGGCAGCGGTCTTTCTTATGTGGCACTGGTCACAATTAAAACTGCGCCCTGCGCGATCGAAGCGCTTATTCGCTTTGCGCTCATTTGCGCCTGATTGCCAGCCTTAGTTGCTTTTATTGGGCAGCTGGCGACTTTGTGGTCGGGGTCGCCAGCGTGTTGTTGCCCCCGAAAGCGGGGGTGCCGGACGTCGAGCTATTGCTCGTGCTCGTCTGCGGGCGCGAGTTCGGCGACCCGGCGCCCATGCCGCTGTCCGAGTTGGGGGCGCCAGGCGTGCCGTAGCCGCTCGTTGCATTGGCGGCCGGCGACTTTGTGGACGGGGTCGCCAGCGTGTTGTTGCTCTGTGCATAAGCGCCGCCCGACAGCGCGAGTGCGGCGAAGGCCGCGATTAGTGTGCTGGTTGCCTTGTTCATGACCCACTACTCCTTGATTGGACTGGAATTTCGACCCAAACAATCCTTTCGTATTTCTCGATGGCGATCGTTGTACGCTTGGCTCGTGGCGATCAAACTCGAGCGACCGTGCGCAGTGGTGCACGTGAAGCAAACCACAGATCACCGCTCAGGGCTGCCAACGAGACACGTACTCCATTCCTCGAAAAAATCTACGCCCACCTAAAGCCTACCTGGGTGACCGGAACCTCGTTTCGGCCCACGATGCCCTCTATGTCTCAATCAGCTCAAGCGACGCGCGATAAGGCTTGTCAGGCCGGTATTGCACATTATTGACGCCACGCCGTGCTCCGACAGCACGGGATCGAGTCCGTGCCAGGTAATGCCAAGTTTAGGAAAAGCGGTCGCTGATAATTAAGCGCGTTGTTCGCAATGGTGAGTTTCGATTTTCGGGGCTAACCGATTTACCTAATGCGCCCTGGTCCCCAAACTGAGGCCGGCGTGGTTTGCCATTGTGCGGTGCAGGCTACATGCCTCCGCGGGGAAATTGATTGGGCTGCGTGGATGGCGAACAGCCACTGGGGCGGGGGGCGGTGAGCAAACTTGCAAACGAACTCCCCCACGATTGGCAAGAATCCGGGCAGAAGCATCGAACGTCGCTTATTGGCCCACCACTGCCCGATGCGGTCGGCAGTAGTCGGCCCAGTTGAAACGCTCAGGAAGAATCTCCGAACGTCCGAACCAGTGCCGACAAGCGACGTTCGCGGACGCCACTTTGAGTCGTCTCGTCCGTCCCGGACGGTCGCGGCCTCCACCGCCTTCAATCTCCCGCCTCAACTCCCCCTACACCAGTTTCGACTTTAGCTCCGGTGATAGCTCTGCTCGGAAATGCCGGCTTCCTTACAGTCCAGCAGGGCGCTCCCTGGATCGTCACCGGTACCCGACCGCGCAAATTTTTCCATGAACGACGCGTGGTACGTCTATAACACCCGAACGGGGCTGCGCTCAGATCATCGATGACCAGCTGCGTGATGTTCACGAAACGCTCGGAAGGCATATCGCCCTCCAGGAGTTCGTGGTTGTTGATGCAGGAAGGCCACTTGCAATGTCCGTTTCCGTTGGGAGGCAAATATGGACAAGCGATTGAATGAAGAAGGGATGGATCTGCTGTTCCGTCAGGCTCGAACCCACAATAGCTGGCTGCCTAAGCCGGTCAGTGATGACACATTGCGCGAACTCTACGAGCTGATGAAGTGGTGTCCAACGAGCGCAAACTGCAGCCCGGCACGTATTCTGTTCCTGCGCACTCAGGAAGCGAAGCAACGACTTCTGCCGGCATTGGCACCAGGCAATATCGACAAGACGATGAGTGCACCGGTGACTGCCATCATCGCTTATGACGGCAAGTTCTATGACAAGCTGCCTAAACTCTTCCCGCACGCAGATGCGCGATCCTGGTTCGCCGACACACCGGAGCTGGCCGAGGTCACGGCACGGCGCAATAGCTCGCTACAAGGGGCTTATTTCGTCCTGGCTGCCCGCTCGCTCGGACTGGATTGTGGTCCGATGTCCGGGTTCGATCATGCAAAAGTTGACCATGAATTTTTTCCTGCGAGCGCACAGGAGGGCGCCTTCCAGCAGGAGTACTTTCCCGACAGCCACATCAAGTCGAATTTCCTCTGCAATCTGGGCTATGGTGATCCGGCAGGGCTGTTCCCGCGCAGCCCACGCCTGGATTTTGACGAGGCCTGCAAATTGCTTTGACCACCAGGAACCCGGCTTCGCGGGCCTGATCCCCGTCGCCTAGGTGCAAACGGCTCACGTGCTGGCGGATCAGCATGTGGGCCCAATTGCACGGCCACTGCAAAGAAGACGTTCTGGTCCGGTGCGGGCATACCCATACGACTCGACACAAACATGGGTGCATGCGACCGGGACCGACGCTCACGGGTGCCGGCCCCGCATCGCCAATCGTGCCGCCGAGCCCCAAAACGCCATGCCCACCGACCGTGGCGCCCCATGGCCCCAAGGAATAGGTCCTCGGTCCACCACCTGTCTACAGCCATGGCATTCTCGGCGATCGCAGCCGTGTCCTGCAAAGCCGACCGCTGCTGACCTCAGAAGTCGTAATTGACCGAAAGAGCGAGCACACCCGAGCCCGTGCGCTGCGTCACAGGGCTTTGCTCGGCTGAGCCGACGAGTTGCTGGAATGCTGCATCCGCACTGAGCATCCAATGCTTGTGGAAGATCCATGTTGCACTGACCCCGAAGCCCACGGACTTGACGCCGGCTGACGCATGGTACTGGGGGTAGCGCGAGTGCGCCGCCTGCTCCGCATTCACGCCGAAGAAACTGTTCATGTAGTGCGCATCTGCAAAGGTGACGCTGGGGCCCGCGAACCACACGAACCGTTCCGAGCTGCCGGGCATCGGCATGTATGCGCCGAGGTCGCCGACCCAGCCGCCGGCGCCGCCAAAGGTGTGGCGGACATCGGCGCGCAGCACGAGCGGAAACGACTTTGACACCACGTATTCGCCAAGCAGGCGCAATGCGGGCGCGGGGCTGATATCGCCGAGGCCGTTCAGGTGATCGATATCGTTGGCCTGGCTCCAGCCGAGGTCGTATGCGACTGCGACCCCCATGCGCCAGTTCGGCCCCGTCAATACGTTCCAGCCGAGGCCTTCGCCCGTGGACAGAAAGAATCGGTCGCGATAGCGAATGTCGATGCTTGGCCCGGCATACAAGCGATAGCTGGCGGCACCGTCATAAGTCGGCTGAAAACTGACCGCGGGGCCGACGCGAATGCGCCACTTCGGCAGTTCCGGTTCGAACATCTGCTCGAGGAGGATGCCTTCCGAGTATTGCCATTCCACGAGTGGCGAGGGTGTTTGGGCCATGACGGGCGCCGGCATCAGTGCCGCCGTCAGTGCGGCGGCGCATGCAAGGGTACGCGCGCCGTGCTGGCCTTGGTCTTCGGAGTCGTTGATCTTCATAGCAACGAATGTTACCGCGGCGGCGTCCGGCCGAAGTCGACCCCAATGCGGACGGTCGGTGATTGGAAAAGCAGACACTCAACGTCCAAGCTAAGGCCGCGGCCCGTCAGGGACGTCGGCCTTCAGCGAGTGGTTAGGCGTCCGTGTGCCCTTGGCGCCGTAGGACGACATGCGTGGCCTTCTCCGACGCTACGAACTCAACGCATTCGTATCCCAGAGCCCGCAAGTCAACCCCTTCGAACAGCGATTCTCCCCGGCCGAGCAGGACCGGCGCGATAGCAATGTGCAGTTCATCAATAAGGCCCTCACGAAGATACTGCTGGATTGTGTCCGGCCCACCGCCGATCCGCACGTCCATTCCGGCAGCGGCCTCGCGTGCACGGTCGAGCGCCTCGCGAATGCCTCCTGTTATGAAGTGGAACGTCGTGTCGCCTTCCATCTCCATGGGGGGACGAGCATGATGGGTCAAGATGAAGACTGGAACGTGATACGGTGGATTGTCTCCCCACCAGCCTTTCCAGTTTGTGTCCGGCCAGTCCCCACGAATGGGTCCGAACATGTTCCTCCCAAGAATCCAGGCCCCAACATTCTGAAAGCCACGGGCGGCGAAATCATCGTCAACCGCGGTCGTACCGTCGTCCTTGCCGAACAAGGCCCGCTGGAACGTGCGTGTTGGGACAAGCCACTGGTGCAGTTCCGTCCCGCCAACGCCGAGCGGATTGTTGATGTCTTGATTCGGGCCTGCTCCGTATCCGTCGAGCGAGATGGTGAAGCCCTCAACGCGAACTCGTGTCATCGTTTGCCTCCGTTTAGACGCCTAACGTAATGTGGACAGCAAAGCTGCATGGTTTGCCGGAATTATGCGAAATATTCTGGCAGCGCATTTTTGCTTAACCATATGTCTTTAAGAGAAATTTTCTGAATTTGTAAGCTGGCATACAGCAGTAAACATCCACCCAAACACTACAAGCACTCTGATTGTGTCAATGGCATTGCACGGCCGCTTTTGGCCGATTTGGCCACCGACCGCTTTTGGCCGGGTGCCGTCCAATGCAAATCGCATAACAGGTGTTGCCGGACAATGGTCAGAGCGCCGATGTGAGGGCCCGTGCATCCGGCACGGTTGAGCCGCTCCGCGAAGCTGTGGATGTGCGTCGAACTCATGCAGGAATATTTCGCGCGCGTGGCGCGAGGCGTCATATAGACGTAGCTCAGGCGGCAACAGGCGTGTGGTGTTCCCGCTTGCCGGCATGGTGCTTGACGGTCTGCCGGTGCGCGCCGGACGCCGAACCTGTCCGGTACGATGCGAACCGCACCTTGACGCGATGCGAATGCGCGAGTATCGAATGGTGATGATGCGGCCGGGCGCTTGCGTAATGGGGCGGCTCGACGACCGGCGTTTCGTCGCCGTTCAGCCACCGGCGTATCGTGACGAGATCGGTGGAGCGGCCCCATGATGTTCGCGAGCCGAGCAGCGCAATCATCACCTGGCCATTCGGCATGTTCGCATCGACCACGATGCAGCGCCCCGCCTCGCGGATATAGCCGGTCTTTGCGACCAGAACGTCCCAATCGGCTGCGCGGACTATCGGGTCGGTGTTGTGATAGAACCTCGTCCTCGTGCCGATCTCCTCTTCATAGCGGGGAAGCGTCGTGTATTCGCTGATCAACGGATAGTGCGCCGCGGCTTCCGCCATCTTCACGACGTCGCGTGCCGTCGAGAGATTGTCCGGCGAGAGCCCGGTTGGATCGTCGAAGTGCGTATTGGCCATATGCAGCGCGTGCGCCTTTTCGTTCATCTTCTGGATGAACGCAGGCTGGCCGCCCGGGAACGCACGCGATAGTGCGGACGCCGCGCGGTTCTCGGACGACATGAGCGCAAGGCGCAGCATCTCTCCCCGTTCGAGTGACGCACCGATCGGGATGCGGGACCCCGAGTGCTTGAGCCGATCGATGTCGTCATCTTCGACGGTCACCGTGTCTGCCAACGACTGGGCGCTGTCCAGCACGACCATCGCCGTCATCAGCTTGGTGAGCGACGCGATCGGCTGGACGTCGTCGGCGTTCTTTTCCAGCAGGACTTCGCCGCGCCCGACGTCGTAAACGATTGCGCTACGTGAATGGAGGAATGGCGTTTCGGCCCACGCGACGAACGGCGCAGAGGCGAGCAGTAGCGCGCTGAGGAAGTTCTTCATGGCGTTCACACCTTGGGACAGCAATCCGGTGATGGCGGGTCCAACGTGCAGGATTGTCCCCAACAACTAAACTGTAGTTGCTCATTGCAGGGATGAGTGTGTGAAAGAGGAAGGAATTTTTTGTCCCTGGAAGAACCAACGATGAGACCCGACGCTGGTCCGGCGAGGCCTGCTGAAATAGCGGACGGATGTCCGCGCTCTCGGGGCCGATCCAATCAATGGCCTCGAACGCGCTTGGGCCCGTTTCTGACGACGTCGCCTCGCAAAACTTGGCGATCAACATTCGGCTAAGGGTAAACCCTGAGAATCGATCACACTCTTCAGTCGCGCTCGGGGAGTTCGAAAAACATGATGCGGCCCACGGCCGCGACCCTATTGCTCTCCTCGTGCAGCCGCTCTGGATTCAGTTGCTTGATCAATTCATCACCGAGCAATGCGATAACGACGGCGTAAAGGTAGCCGACCGAAAGGATGCGTTCCTCGACCTCGCCACAAACAGGAAAGTCGCTGATTGCGCTTGAAAAACAGTGACTTAAAAAACCCGAAGCTTTCGCCCACGCCCAGGGATATCCCCTACAAATTGCGCCGAACCGCCCGCGAACTAACAAATATGTCCTGATTCGACTGCAGGATGGCGTTTACGCGCGCTATCCGGCGCATTCCGGCGCTAAAGAGCGGTGTTACGCTGAGCAGGCAGCCTTCGCGTTCGTGAGCCGCCTTTCAGCGGCGGGTTCGGCTGCCATGAGACATACTGCGAAGAGTGGCGACTGAACAGCCCGAGATCGCCGAAACGTCGCTGTGGGAGCGTCTGCGATGGGACACAAAATAACGATCGGTTTAATGCTGCTGTTGTTAAGCAGTGCTGCCCAGGCATGGCAGCCGGTGATCTATCCGATTCGAAGTCAGACCCCGTATCAGCGCAGCATCGACACGGCGATGTGCTACGCCACCGCCAACAAGCAAACGAAAATCAACATCGCCCACGAATCGCAAATTCCGCCGCGCAAACCCCCGCCGACGAAAACCTCGTCGACAGGTATCCCGTCGCGGCCGCCGTTGCCACCCAGCAGCTTTTCAGCGACCCCTATGGGCGCGAGCATGCCTGCTGCCGCGACTGCACCTGCGGCAAGCGCGCCTGCTGCGACCACGGCGACGAACAAGGCAGCGTCCGCAACGACTGCGGCGACTGCGGCATCGTCGACCAGCGCCGGTACCGGCGCCTCGGAGACGGCGGCGGCCAGTGCGCCACAGACGGCCCAAGGGCCCGAAGTGAAGCTGCCACCGCTGCCGGCGCGCGAACCACCGATGACACAGTACTGGGCGGCATATGGGGCATGCATGCAAGCGCGGGGTTACGTCGTGATGCAGTAATCCCCGTTGCAGCCCTGTTGCCGTGCCTTGTTCTTTTTGACTGCGGCGCCGACAGTCGACGCCCGTTGGCGACATGGCAATGCTTAGCGACATCACTTCCGATCAGCATGATTTCCCCCGATGCGGGCACTGCGGTGCAGCGCTAGCCGGACGTTTCGCGTCCTGCCCTGCGTGCCATGCGCGTCCAATCGATTCGCTCGCCGTGCGCCCGGCGCCTGCTTCGTCTACCAAAGTCGCACTGGGCCCGACCCAATCGTTGCTTGCCACGCGGCAGTCGCTGCCAAAGCCCTGGCACGCCTCCTCGAGGGCCGTAAGCGATTCGTTCTATCTGACCTGCGAGCCGGCCACCACCGCACCCAGCCATCGAAGATTGCTCCGCCCCGCGGCCCTTGGCGTGCTATCTCTCGTGCTGGCATTCGTCGCGTATCTCGGCTTCATCAGACAGAGCAGCGACCTGGACACCAGCGCCCCGGCGGTGTCCGGCAGAGTGACGACCCAGAAAGTAAAGCCGCCTGCTGCCACTGCCGCCATTGCACAGCGGCCCGCCGCCGTGCCGCCGCCTGTTGCGGCGCCGCCAGTTCCACGTCACGCGACAGCGACAGCGGCAGCGGCACCGCCCGACGTGAAGCGCACCGCAAGCAGCAAGCCCGACAAACCTCGTGTTGACGTTTCGAAGCACCTCCGAGCCGCGCGCGCCGACATGCAACAGAGCAATTTGTCGGCGACCAAAGCAAGGCTCAAAGCGGCCATCGCCGCGCAGCCGGACAACCTCGACGCGTTACGCATGCGCTCTACCCTGAGCGAGCGCGAACAGCAGCGCGACTCGCTGCTCAGCGTCGCGCGCGGCTGCGAATACATCGCGCAATGGGCATGCGTGTGGCACAACGCCGGCAATGCGCTGCTAGTCGATTCGAGTAGTGGCGAAGCGAAGCGCCTCGTCGAGCATGCAATGCGGGAGTCGGAACTCGCGAGCGCAGCGCCGGCAGATCCCGCGCCCGCTCCCGCCCCGCTGCACGAGGAAAGCAACCCAACAATCCATCATTGAGCCGTCATTGATAGATACGCAGACAGGCAGAACTGCGACCGGCCGCACAAACTAAAACGACTAGGACTACTGAGCCGGCACAGCAAGACACACTTGACGCGCAATTGCCCGCCAGTGGGCTCGGGTTCTCGATCTGATCCGACGGCGGTGTAGCCGCATGGCCGTTACCGTCGGTGTAGTAGTAGGCATCGGCGGCCCCAATCATGATGCTGTTCGCGCCGGTGCCACCCATCACCGGCTGGTGATAGTTGTCGCTCATCGCGTATTGCCGCGCAAGTTGGGTGAAGTACGGCATGTCGCCATTGTTCACGTTGTAGAAGCCGAGCGCGTTCGAGCCTTCCTTGGTGGTCTGGTCGGTGAACGGCGTCGCTGGGGCCTTGCCGTTGCTGCCCGCGCCGATGCTGGTTTCGACCCATGCGAACAGGTCGCCCAGACAACCGCTCGGATTGTCGCGGCTCTTGTGCGACACGTCACAACCAGCGTTGACGATGCCCTGCGAGAGAAGGTTCAAAACCGACTGGCCGTGCTTTGGACTAGTGCGTGTCCGAAACGGGCGAACGATGGCTCAACGAGGATGCTGATTCGGCCGCCGAGCGGATGCCCGTTAGAGAGCGTCGGCTCTGATACCTCAGCACAACTACGCAGGCTGCTAACCTCTTCGGTTCGGAACCGCACATTTCAGTTTGCCGCCGCCGACTAGATTGAAGTCGTTGGGTGGCATCGCAACGTGTCGCAAGGACGGGAGGTTTGACACGGTGATGGGGCCGTTGCTGCCCTGCCGATGTTGCAATGTAAGCCCTGCGGCCAGGCGCCTGATCTTCAACTGAGAGGAAAACTGATGGTTCCGAATCCCGGACAAGATGCGGTACACCCCCGCCTGTCAGTCGCAGTGCTCTGCTATAACCATGTCGATTTTATCGGCGATTGCCTGCAAAGCATCCTGTCGCAGGAACTCAACGCACCATTCGAAGTGATCGTTGGCGACGACAGTTCGCAGGACGGGTCGATCGAGGTCATCGATTCGTTTCGAGCCCGCTATCCGGGAATCATCAAGCTTGTCCGTCACGAGTGCAATACCGGCGCCTCGCGTAACTTTGCGGACGTCATTGCGCAAACGTCTGGTGAATACATTGCGTACATTGACGGCGACGACATGATGCTGCCGGGAAAGCTGGCGCGCCAGCTGGATTTTCTTGAGGCGAACCCCGAGTTCGGCATGGTCGTGCACAAAATGCGCACGATCGACTCGCTGACGAAGGAGCCCGTGAGCTTCCCGCTACCCCACGCCAAACCCGCAGTGTTCGATGCCGAATATCTGATCAGGTCGGGGCCATTCTTTTTTGGCAGTTCCGCAATGTTCCGCGGCGCGTTGCGCAGACGCTTCCCGGTGGAGTTGAAACTCAAGGCGGTTGGCGACGTGGCGCATCTGCTGCAGACACTCTACGGCACGCGCGCACGCTACTTCGACGAGGAGATGGGTCTTTACCGCGTCAACCCGGACGGGATAACTTCCACTGTCATCAAGAATCCCGCACGTCACGAAGCGAGCATCAGCGACATGATGTACACGTACCGGATGGCCGAAGAGCTTGGCATGGAAAAAGCCATTGTGGATTGGGGACGAGCGCGACTTTATCTTGGGTCGGCAATCATGTTTCTGGAAGCGGGCTATTACACCGAATTCCAGCGCTGTATTGAGGAGAGTGCGCGGTTCGCCAGGATCGGGCTCAAGCAGGCAGGGTTGCATGCGATGCGGCACTGGCCACGCACGCTCCGACGGTCTTACCGACTCGGCAAACAGGTGGCTGGCCGGCAGCCTGTGCGCGCACAAAGTTTCTGACCGATACCCGTGCGACGCTTAGGCAGCAACCCGCCCGTCCTGCCGGCACTCTGCCGACGAGCTAGTGAGCATCAACGTTGGCATCCTGTCTTTCCGCAAAAGACGGGATGTAAACAGAGTTCTTCACAATTTAACAGACCCCTCGTTGCTGATTGTCGAGAGGCCCCTGGAGACCTTCGATGCGCATCAATGTCACAAAGCCTTTTCTTCCGCCCATCGAGGAATACAGCGCATTAGTCGGCGGCATCTTCTCGTCTCAATGGCTGACCAACAACGGACCTCTCGTGCGCCAGCTGGAAACGCAACTCAAGCACTATCTCAAGCTCGACAGGCTGGGTTACGTAGCAAACGGCACGATGGCACTGCAGTTGGCGATTCGCGGCCTGAACCTGTCGGGCGAAATCATCACCACCCCCTTCAGCTTTGTTGCGACGGTGTCGAGCATCGCGTGGGAACATTGCCGTCCGGTCATGGCCGACATCGATCGAGACACGCTCAATATCGATCCCGAGCAGATTCGCCGAGCCATTACGCGGCAAACCAGTGCCATTCTTGCGACGCATGTTTTCGGCAACCCCTGCGATGTGTACGAGATCGAGAGCATTGCGCGCGAGTATGGCCTGAAGGTGATCTACGATGCCGCGCATGCATTCGGCACAGTGATTGACGGCGAATCGATCTTCTCTTGGGGTGACGTCACGGCGACCAGTTTTCACGCGACCAAAGTGTTCCATACAGTCGAAGGCGGCGCAGTCATTGCGCGGGATCCCGCTGTGCACGAGAAGCTGATGACGATGCGCAGCTTCGGCCAGTCCGGTAGCGAGTTCATTCACATCGGCACCAATGCGAAGAACTCCGAATTCCACGCCGCAATGGGGATTGCGAACCTGCTGCACATCGACGAGGTCCTCGCGAACCGCAAGGCGCTGTCCGACCGGTATGACGAAATGCTAGACGGCGCCAATGTGAGCGGCATGCTGATTCGTGTCCCCTGCGTCTACAACGGGGCCTACTATCCGGTGATCTTCGAGAGCGAAACCGTGCTGAACCGCGTGCTGGAAGCGTTGCGTCAGGAGGACGTGTTTCCGCGGCGGTACTTCTTTCCATCACTGTCGTCGCTGAACTACGTTGGCGCGCAATACACGCCGATCGCCGACGACATCGCCACCCGCGTTCTCGCGCTACCGCTTTACCATGGGCTCGAAATTGCCGACGTGGACAGGATTGCGCGTATTGTCGCGCGCGAGTGCGGGCCACGACGCTTGCATGTGCCACCGACGCGCCATGCCTATGTGGAGAGGGAAACATTGAAAGCCGTGGGATGAAGGAAGGGGGCGTACGTGCGACGTCGGCTGGAACGACGAGCGCATGGATCCGTTCCGGCTGGAAGCCTTCGACATCGCCGACGACGCTTCCGTGACATGGCGTGCCGCGCAACTTACTGCAATTCCGTCATCCCGCCATCCCGACGCCACTTGCGCCAAGGGCAGCGGATGGACGCGCCGCAAGCCGCGGTTTTGAGCGCGTGTTCAGGCGCGCTCCTTCTGCCCGTCATTCGATGACGGGCCCTACGTGCGCCTGATCCCATCTCAGCCGCCCTTAGGTGTGCTGGCGCACATAGCGCCAACTTTTAAGCCGCTACCTTAGCCTCGCACGTAGCGACGAGGGCAACCTGGCGACCAGTTCGCCCTTTGACCTACCGCAAGCGCTCGGAGGGAGCTGCATGTTCATCTGGCCGATATCCTGGTCTGCGTCAACTCAGGCCACTGACAATTTTCTCGTAGCCGCTCGTGCGTTGTTCATCTGCACGGCGCTATATGCGGGCGCGCTCTTGTGGATCGCGCCGCATCCGCCGCTCACCGATCTGCCGCAGCAGGCCGGGCAGGTCGCGCTGCTGCACGAGTTGATCGGGCACACGTCGCCCTGGCAGGCCGTGGTGCGGACCAACTTTCTGACTCCCTATCTGATCGGCTACGGACTCGCGCTGCCACTCACCTACATCATGCCGGTGGCAGCGGCGCTCAAGCTCGTGCTGACCATCGCGTACTACGCGTTTGTCTTCTTTTGCACGTTGCTGCGCAAACGGTTCGGCGCGGACGAACGGCTCGACTGGCTGTTCATCCCCAGCTTCTTCGGCTACGCATTCAGCTGGGGTTTCTATACCTACCTGGTCGCCGCGCCGCTCGGCCTTCTGTTCATCCTGATCGTGCACGGCTATGCCGCTGCACCGACGTTTCGCAAGGGCACCGCTGTCCTGCTGACCGCGGTCGCGCTGTTCTTCTCGCACGCGCTGGTGTTCCTGTTCGCATGCGGGATAGGCGTCGGCATCATCGCGATCAGGCAGAAGCAGCTGGCGCGTTTTCTGCCCGCGATGTTGCCGTTCGTGCCGCTCGCCATCATTTGTGTCGTCTATGTGATCGTCAGTAAGGAACGCGATCCGCTGCTCGCGCTAGAAACCTTCGCCCCTACCGGCTGGTACTGGAACCGGGCCCGCGTATATTCCTTCCTGCTCTTCAGCTGGTTCACGGAGCGGCGCGACATCATCTTCGTGCTCGCCAGCCTGGCGATGCTCGCCGCGCCGTGGCTCATGCGCGACCGGATCAATCGCCGCGACCCGTCGGTAGCCGTGCCTCTGGCGGCCGTGGTGTTCGTGTGGTTGGCCGTGCCCAGCGTCGCGATGAAAACCTTCCTGCTGTACGAGCGCTTCGCGCTGTATTTATTGCCGGCCTACGCACTCATCTTCACGGCACCTGGTGCTTCATCGCGCAAGGATTCCCGGGGGCGCGACGCGCTGATCCAGTTGATGATGATGGCGATCTGCTGGGCCTTTCTGGGGCTTCAAACGGTACGCATGCATCGCTTTGCCGTCGAAAGCGCGCCGTTCGAAACGCTGCTCTCGCTTGCCGAACCTGGGCAGCGTGCATTAGGTCTCGTCTTCGATGCGAACAGCGCGGCGTTCGACACCAGGAACGCGTACCGGCATTTTCCCGTGTGGTATCAGGCGGAGCGGCATGGGTTTGTCGACTTCAATTTTGCCTGGTTCCTGCCGCAAATCGTCCGCTTCAAGCCAGACCAGCTGCCCGCTGTGCAGCCCGGCTTTGACGACACGTTTGAGTTCGACTGGAAAAAGCACAACGGCCGCCAGTACCGGTACTTTTTCGTTCGCAACACACAGCCGCTGCCGGCCGGCTTCGTCGACAACGGTGAATGCGACGTCGCGCTCGTGCGCAAGGTCGAGGACTGGTCCCTGTACGAGCGGCGCGCGTGCCGCTGAGACGCTCTGACCGCAGCGGAGTTAAGACCATTAGTCATGAGGGCTTGATCGTGAATGCACCGGTTTCTAACGAATATCATCCTGGACAGCAAATGAGTCTCTTCAATCTCGCACTGATCCTCTGCGGCGTGCTGCTCAACGCCGCGGCGCAACTCTGGCTGAAAGCTGGGACCAACGCGCTCGGCACGCTCAGTTTCAGCCGCGAAACCGTCGTTCCCACTGCCTTCAGGGTGGCATTCGAGCCGCACATCCTGGCGGGCCTCTCCTTTTATGTGGTCAGCGTCGGCGTGTGGATCGTCGCCTTGTCAAAGGTACAAGTGAGCATTGCCTATCCGATGCTATCGGTCGGCTATGTGGTCAATGCGATCGCGGCCTGGTATCTGTTCGGCGAGATCATCTCCGCGCAGAAGATTGTGGGCATCGCCGTGATCATCGTCGGAGTATGCCTGGTCGCAAAATCCTGAGGCTCTCTCATCTGGAGACATCATGCGTGTACTGGTAACCGGTGCGGCGGGCTTCCTCGGCACGGAGTGCGTGAGGCAGTTCAGAAGCCGCGCTCACGAAGTCATGACCACGGACAGGATTGGGCCGGTGGACTTGCAAGGCGATCTGTCCGACCCGGCGTTCACTGCTCGGCTGCCGGATGTCGACGTGGTGGTCAACTGCGCCGCGGTCCAGTACGTCACCCCCAACATACCGCTGCTGTTCCGCAAAAGGTTCTTCGAGCGCAACAACGTGCGCGCGGCGCAAAACCTGTGCGAGCGCTATCGCGGTCATGCCGCGCATTTCATTCATGTCGGCACGAGCATGATGTACCGGCAGACCGGGCAGGAATCCTACGACGTGCGCAGCCCGATGAGCGGAGAAGGAGTCTATAGCTGCTCGAAGATGGCAGCGCAGGTCTTCGTGAACAGCATGCCGGGCGCAGCCACCGTCCTGCCCTGCATCATTGGCGGTCAAGGTCGCGAGGGCCTCTTCAGAGGCTTCGTCAAGATGATGACGAGGTTCGGCTTCGTCGCATTTCCAGGGCGAGGCGACCACAAGATCCACATGGTGCACGTCATGGATGTGGCGGGCCTGATCTGCCGCATTGCCGAAGTCGGCGCGGGCGGCTTCTTTAACGCCGCCGATCCGGAGCCCTTGTCCATTCGCCAATGGATTGACGAGATCGCAGACGAGCTCGGCATCTCGCACGCAAGAAAGATATCCATTCCGCTCCTGCCGGTGAAATGCCTGTCCTGGCTCACCGGTTACCGGCTGCTGGCACGCGAGCAATTGTTGATGCTCGAACGGCCGCACGTTCTTTCAATAGACGAATCGCTTGCCATTGGCTGGCGTCCCGTGTTTTCGAATGCGAGGATCGCGCGTGACATCGCCGTACACATCAGCCGCGGCGCGCCGCCGGGAACGGGGCGAACGGGCTTGTCACGCTCCGAGTAATGCTCGCTTGCGCGTGCCGCAGGCGCGTTACCTACCGGACAGTACGACAAATCGCACGCTGACTGAGAATCACGCGTGCGCGCCGCGCAAGCTGTCCGATTTTGCTTGTGAAGACCGTCATCATCCGTTCAATGGGGTTTAAATAAAAATTTTCATGATTTCCATTTTTCGTTTGCCGGGTCGTGTTGTGTGCGAATGCGCACACTTTGCCTGAACGGGATGTACTAGATTGAAAGCCATGGTGCGCTGTGACCAAAGTTCTCCGCCTGGGTTTAACGCAGAATCGTTGGGGCGCGCATCGGTTCAATAAACATCGATTGGCATACGAAGTTACTCGAGCAAGTCCATACTTGCGTGAGAGTCTGTCCGATCGAGTCCACACGCTTAGCTTCACGCACTCCATTGAGGATCCCTTATTAACTAAGGCTCCCTCAAGCTAATAACAATCGCATGTTACTGACACCTTCTACCGCCGGCCCCAGCATTGCTGTGCGGGGTGATGCGGCAAGTTTAGGTTCGGTTTAATCCGCACACGCGAATTGTGCAATGGCATCGCAATAAGGGCAGGATTTGATCTCTCGATCGCGCGAGCCGCGATAGAAATCCAAATCTAAATGAGCCCAGATCTGAAGGTAGAGGCGAGACCGCCAACGGGCGTCAAGCGCTCAGTTGGGGAGAAAACAACAAAACCGGACATTCTTTTGCGTGCTCTATCGCGCTCTGCTGCAGTCAGGCGCGTCCTCTCTCTTGAGTTTGCATGACCTAATTGGAGACCAGTTCCATGAGCAATCGTCATGTCGTCCTGAAAGCGGCAGCGCTTCTCGCCGCTCCCGCATTGTGCCTCACGCTGGCACCTTCGGCCCGAGGGCAGTCCGTGTCTGCCGCATCAACGTTGGCGCCGGTCGTTCTTTTGCCGCACAATCGGCCGTCAGGAAACTTGCCAGCCGTGCCCCCTGCGAGCCCGCTCGACGGCTCCGCAGTCGCCTCGCAGAATCTTCAGTTCGGAGGGAATCAGAATGGCAAGCCTGACGGCGTCGGTCCGCTTATCACCCCTCCCTTCAAGGCTTCCGCATCGCAGAGCCACCTCACAGCGGCAACCATACCTGGCGCCGCCACGTTGAACACTGCCACAGACTGGCCAACGTTTGGCATTAATGCCCAGCGCATCGGCTATAACGCAGCCGAGAATGTACTGAATACCACTACCGTTCCGGGATTGAAATCGCATTGGGCGACGGATATAGGCGGACCAATCCTTACCCAGCCAACGCTGATCACAGGTGTGATGGTCAACGGGGTGGCGACGGACGTCGTCTACGCTGCTACGCTGGGCGATGCTACGAAGAATCCTACGACGCTGAGCTATATTGTCGCGTTGAACGCTGCCAACGGTAACCTGATCTGGCGCAGGCAGTTCACGCCGGTCCAGACACACTGCAGCGATTTCGCTCCGTCTGGAGGGGTCGTCGGCACTATGGGTACGCCCACGCTTGACCGCGCGAGCAACCGGATGTATGTGGTAACAGCTAACGGCAACCTTCACATTTTGAGTCTCTCGACTGGCAATGACGTTGCACCGTTCGTTCAAGTGATGGACCCAAACAATACTGCGCCGAAAACCTTCGTGTACGGTAGCCCAACCCTTAACGGCACCAGTGTCTATGTTGCCACTGCGAGCACGTGCGACTTTACGCCATACCATGGTCAAGTTGTGCGCATATCCACCACGAATAGCACAATCCTGCAGAGGTGGTATCCGGTCGGTAACTCGGTTCCGGACGGTGGAGGAATCTGGGGTCCCGGTGGCGTATCCATCCCGCCCAACCAGTCATGGGTGTACGCTGCGACGGGAAACGCTGTCGCCACGCCCGAAAGTGCCGGCTTTGCGGAGCATATTGTGAAGCTCACGCTGACCTTGGCAGTTAACGACTCCCAAATCCCCGTGCCTTCGAACAGTGGTGACCTCGATTTCGGGGCAACCCCGTTGCTATTTCAACGGGCCTCATGCCCACCAATGCTCGCAGCCATGCAGAAGTCCGGATGGCTCTATATCTATAACCGCAATACGATTGGTTCCGGCCCGATCGCTGGTTTCCAGATAGGCGTCAGTACGGCAGCCGGAAGCTTCATTGGTATTCCCGCATTCGATCCCGTACTTAACCAGATTTACGTGAATAACCCCGTGGACTCGAGCGACGGAAGGTTCAAAACTGGATTGGTCGCACTTTCCGTCAATTCGGATTGCTCCATCGGAGCTCGCCAGCTTCTCAGCGCGGGCACCTCCAGTGGCGATAATCCTTCCATTCCTCCCGTTGCGGCAAATGGCGTTGTGTACTACGCCAATGGCGTGGGAAGCGAGCTCCGCGCGGTTGACGCGGTAAGTGGCACGGAGCTTTGGAACTCGAATCTGTCAACTGTAACTGATCATATAACCAAAGGTATCTTTGCCTCTCCATCGGTCGTGAATGGGCAGGTCTTTGTAGCGGGTTATGACCACAAGATCCATGCGTACGGCTTGTAACCGTTAGTACTGTGCGGGCGCGGCGTCTGGCCAGGCTGGGCGCCCGCGTACGACGCATCGTCATTCAGCAATCCGAACACACCCCGACCATTGCAAATTGCCGGCGCCGCGGCAGCGCGGGAGCTGGTTTCCCTGTGGGCGGGTGCGCTCCTGCGGCAGGCGGCCGAGCTCTTGACGCACGCGCCGCTCATCTCGTTTTTCTCCAGGGGGCCTACTTCCAGGGACCTTCCACAGTATCTAGTGGGGTCGCAATCGCGTCCCGTTCGCGCGGCACAACGATGGGTCGATCCTGACTGCATGGCTGCGAAAGCGCATGCAAGAGTACTGATGAAAGAGTCGCGCACACCAGAAACGCAAACGGCATCATCAACAAGCTCAGGTTGCGCAATTCGTCGTCGAAGCAAAACGCGAGAAACAGGGGCGTAGTAATCGCGGCCGCTATCCATGCTTGCTGGCGCGCGGCTGGTGGCAGTCGCCGCCAGCCGGTCTTCACCACTATCCCGACCAGAAGCAGGTGGATGACATGGAAACCCTTTGTTGTCGGCACGCCATAATTTATCTCCGTTCTTAAGTAGTTAATCGGGTTGAGTAGAAACCGCAGGTGCTCACCCAACCGATATATCATCATGCCGCCCGTATTCCCCAAATAGCGATGCTTCAGGGCAATGTTGACAGCTGCGGCGATCGCCAACAGCACGCCAATCAGCAGCAGTGACCACTTGCGCGAATAGCGCATCGCGACGAACGGGTACAGAGTCAGCACAAACAATAGGTAGGACTCTTTATTAAGTGTGGCAAGCGCAACCACTACGGCAAGCGCAACGGGCCGTCGTTTCAGCGTCAGCCAGATCCCAAGCGCCATAAACAACAGTTCCGGCATATCGTAAAAGTAGCCGCCCTCCGTCAGGATGAGCGGCATCATTGCGGCGATAACGACGGGCGTAAGCGTCGCAGCGACCCTGTCGCCGAGGATTTCGATACAGACTGCACGAAGCACGAACAACGCAGCAAAAAGAGAGAGAAACGTCATTCCATAGACAAGAAAGTAGCGCAGCGCGTATTGGGGGTCGGTCGCATCTGACGCACCGGGAAAATACCGTTGAACAGGATTGGAGAAAGGCGGCCTTTCGACGAGCTTGTCAAGGAACGCGCGCTTTGCCTCTTGCGGGATTACGCTGTCGAGCAGGTTGGCCGTCGCCGGCAGCAATTGCCGATAGACGAACGGTCTCTCCACCGTACCGTCAAGCACCAGCGGAAGCGAAAACGGGCTGTTATCGCGAAAATGCCATTTGGTGAAAAAGCCGCCAAACGACGCTGCCGCGGCAATGTAATAGACGAAGACTAGTAGGATCCATGCGCTTGTTCGGGTCGGGACCGCTCGGTTCGGCATCACCTTCTCCTTGTCCAAAGACATTCATTTCGAATCGTCGGCGCGGGCATGCTGGCCAAGCTGCTACACCACCACGCTACGCCACGCCGCGAGACGGCGCGCTGCCGGAAAGTTTAACTACTGCGGCGCAGCAAAACGGTGTGTTTCCGTACAGATGGGTTGGATCCTTCCTCGCTAGTCTGCCCTCAAGCGCGGCGCACGTGTTGTCACGTGCCCCGCTTGTCCTGTGCCGCGATGGAGGCGGCGCCTCACTTTCTTCTATGGGTGCCTGCCATGTCGACCCCCGTTATTCCGCTATGCGTTGATCTCGACGGGACGCTTACCCGGACTGATCTGCTAGTCGAATCGTTGCTGGAGTTACTGAAGCGCAATCCTTTGTATGTCTTCATGTGCCTGCGGTGGCTCCTGCGCGGCAAGGGTTATATGAAGGAGCAGATCGCGAAGCGGGTATCGATTGACGTCAACATCCTTCCCTACAATGACAGGTTGACTGAATTCCTCCAAACCGAGCAACAGGGCGGACGCCCGTTGTACCTATGCACCGCGAGCAACGAGCAGTTCGCGAACCAGGTCGCCAGCCACTTCGGAATTTTCGACGGCGTCATGGCCAGCAATGGTGCACATAACTTGCGTGGCCGCGACAAGGCCGAGGCGCTCGCGAACCGGTTCGGAGAGCAGGGTTTCGACTACTGCGGCAACGACATGACCGACGTGCCGGTCTGGAAACGGGCGCATGCGGCGATAGTGGTGGGCGACCAGAAGATCGCATCAGCCGCGCGCAGGGTCAACCGCCAGATCATCCTTTTCGACCAGGCGCGCACGCCCATCAAGACAGTCGTGAAAGCCATGCGCGTTTATCAGTGGTGCAAGAACGTATTGGTGTTCCTGCCGCTGCTCGCGTCGCACCAGTACACCGACAGGACCGCAATTCTGCACGCGGTAGTCGCCTTCCTCGCCTTCAGTTTCTGCGCGTCAGCCGTGTACCTGCTCAACGACATGCTGGATCTCGATTCCGATCGTCGCCATATCCGCAAGCGTAATCGTCCTTTTGCGTCTGGCGATTTGTCGCTCGCACGCGGCATGACGTTGACAGCGGTACTACTCGCGCTGAGCGCAGCGCTCGCGAGCACGTTGAGTTTGAAGTTCGGGCTGGTGCTGTGTGGGTACTTCGCATTCACAATGGCGTATTCGGTTTACCTAAAGCGAATGTTACTCGTCGATGTATTCTCGCTGGCTGCACTCTATTCGGCACGCGTGCTCGCCGGCGGAGCGGCCGTGGGGGTGCAACTGTCATACTGGCTCATCCTGCTTTCGGTGTTGATCTTTCTGAGCCTCGCGATGGTCAAGCGATATACGGAACTCAATGCAGTCTTGACCCAGGGCAAGAGCGTCGCCGCAGGGCGCGGCTACATCACCGACGACATGTCGATTCTGCGCTCATTCGGCAGCGCCGCGGGCTACACGTCGGCACTGGTGCTTGCGCTCTATATGAACTCCCCGGAGATGCGCGTGATGTACCACCATCAGGGCGTCCTTTGGGTGATTTTCTGGCTCATGCTCTTCTGGATAAGCTGGGTATGGATGGCAGCCTTCCGGGGAAGGATGCACGACGACCCCATCGTGTTTGCGTTAAAGGACAGGGTCAGCCTGGGCGTACTCGCAATATGTGTGGCGGGCATCGTTTTGGCATCCTAGGCGTTCCGATGACGGGGCCATACTAACCAGGGCACCACTTCGGCCACGCTCGCTCCGAGTTGCTGGACCGCAGAACAAACGGGATCACTGCAAGTGCAGCGGTTCGGGATATAACTGGAAAAGATCGACGCTGCTTGCCACCGGCCACGTATATGCAATCCCGTCGGATTTCTGGCAAATGGCCGCTCCCGCAAAGCCGCCGTTGCCGGAAGCTTGGGAGTGAAACGGGGTCGGTACCGAATCACCGGGTCCGGCGATGTAAAGGGTCGCAACGTGACCCTGCCGCTGGATGACAGAAGGCCGGAAGAGTCCGGATACGCCTTGGACGTGGGCGGGAATGTGTGGCGGCCCCGAACAGTCGGTGGTCGCGAACTTGAGTTGCGTATCGTCGTCCCACAGCAGTTCGCTTGCCGAATACGTCGTTCCTACCGAGAGGCGGCGCAACGGAGCAAAGACCCACGTCCCCTTCATGTTGAGGATGACGCCGTCGGAAAACAGGTGGCCTACGACCTTGCCCGAATTATCAACGACGTTCGGGACCGCGGGAGCGGTCACCGCTACCGCTCGTTGCGTGTGCGCGTCGTGTTCTCCGGCCCCAACTTGCTGAGCCGACGCGGAGCAGCAGAACCCGAGCAGCGTCACCCAAAGTGACATGATTTTGACCTGCATAGCGCCTCCTCAGATGGAAGGCAATGGCCGTTGCGGGGCGCGTCCCGCAGCGAGGCACCGCATAGATACTATAGGACACGCTCTGCTGCTGCGTAACAGGCGATTCGCACGCTCGCGCCGAAACTAACAACGGCCCTGTTCCCGGCGTCATTGCCGCACGCCGTATCCTGCGTTAGCCATTTCTCGATCCTCCAAAATGAATCGCACCCATAGTAGGGTGCGATTCACGAGCATCGTTTCACGACATCATGTGTCCACTATTCAGGGACGTGGCTTGAACTACGTCGCGGCACTAGGGCGCCCGACCGTCCAACGCGAATCAGCCGCGGCTTCGTCGAGCACCGGGTTGTAGCTTTGATCCGCCAGCGCCTCGGTCGGGTCGTAACAACGCCGGATCAGATAGATCGGCCTTTGCTTCGATTCGAAGTAGATTCGGCCAACGTATTCGCCGATCACACCGATCCCGACCAACTGGATGCCGCCGAGAAACAAGATGATGCTCGCCAGCGACGCATAGCCCGGCACCGGATTGCCCTCGACCAATGTCCGCACGACAAGGAACATACCGTATATCACGGCAACCACCGCGACCGTCGAGCCAATGTAAGTCCATATGCGCAACGGCAGCGTGCTAAAGCTCGTAAATCCTTCGAGCGCGAAATTCCACAGCTTCCAGCCAGAGAATTTGGTATTGCCGGCGACGCGCGCTTCGCGCACATATTCGACGATCGTCGACTTGTAGCCCACCCACGCGAACAGTCCCTTCATGAAGCGCTGTCGCTCCGGCAACCGCTTCAGCGCTTCGAGCACTTCGCGCGTGAACAGCCGGAAGTCGCCAACGTTTTCGGGGATGTGCTGCTGCGCCAGTGCGTTGTGGGCACGATAGAACATCGCCGCCGCCTTGCGTTTTGCGAACGTATCCGTCTTGCGGTCGACGCGTTGCGCGAGCACGACATCGAATCCCTGACGCCACTTTTCGACGAGAAGCGGAATCACTTCCGGCGGATCCTGCAAATCGGCGTCGAAAGGGACAATGATGTCGCCGTTCGCTTCGTCCAGACCTGCCGTTAATGCGGATTCCTTACCGAAGTTGCGCGACAGCTCGACGATCTTCACCTTGCCGTAACGCCGACGTAGCATTTGCAGCTTTGCAAGAGTATCGTCGCGGCTGCCGTCATCTACGCAGACGATTTCGAAGTCGAGATTCTCCAGGCCAGCCAGCACGGGCACGACCCTCGCAAAGAGATGCTCTGCGGAATCTTCTTCGTTATAAAAGGGCACAACCAGTGAGAGCAGCATGGTAGTCGTCATCTCGCAAGTGGCGGCGATGCGCGACCAGGCAGCCACGCGACACGCCGTTCAGCGCGCAGTCAATTCCGCTGCCGACAGCACGCAATGTGTTCCTACCGTGCGCCTCATGTTTGCTCCGTTCGGTGCGGAAACACACATAGGCTCATTGCGGATTCACGCTGCGGCGCGCCACGAGAGGCCAATCTGTCGGTCACCACGATGGCGCGGACTTGTCGCGCTTACCGGCGCGCGTGGGCCGGAATGACCAAAGCGAATTGATGACGAAGCCAATAACCAGCACACACCCCGTACTGACGCACTGTGCGATGAGATACTGCCCATGCAATCGATCGACCATTGCACTCATCAATGCGGCGTTGACCGCCATGCCTACGGCAGCAACACAGAAGAATCTGGGCGCAGCCCTCGTATGGCGCGCTTTGCTTTTGAATGTCAAACGATAGTTGAGCAAGTAATTGACTGCGGCGCCGGCGGCAGCGCCAAAGGTCGATGCGAGTACCGCATTGGTGACATGCGAGGCGGTCAACGCAATCAGGATGGCGTACTGAACCGCCGTGCCCATCAGCCCCACCAGCACGTATCTCATGAATCGGTACACGCGGCGCATGATGGCACGCCGCTTCGGCTCCATCGCCGTTCGAGAGTGGGTCATTTTTCGGAACGTGGATGGAGGTTCCAGCCGTAAGCAGCAATGCACGGCGGAGGAGTTACGCCATGGTGCGCGACCGCATTACACATCGCCACATAGCGGCCCGAAGGGGTCGGCACACTTGTAAACAGCTGTGACAAGAACTTCTCGTCAGGCGAGCTTGCCAACAGCCACACAGCCTTGCCGGATTTGATATCGTCACGTAGCTGTCGCTCACTCATTCTGGGTATGTGCAGCCGGTCCACCAATTCGTTTGCCTCTATACCGGACACTGACGGATCGTTCCATTTGCGAACGTTGGGGAGGTCGGGTAGGTAGTACGTCAAGAGCAGCGGCGACGTATAAGGCGCATTGACGACCTCGTCCGCCTGCTGGAAGCTCGTACGCGCCTCCCAAAGCACCTCGTGGTAGGGCGGCTTCGCGCCGTCCGCCTGCGCGATCTGGTAATACAGTCCCACAGCAAACATAAGGGTCATCATGATGCGCGCTGCTATTCGCGCGCGCGACGGTACGACAACAGCATACGCAAGCAGCATGCAAAGCGGCACCGTCATCCAGCACAGAATGCGCGTAAGCAGAATAGGTTGTCTAAGGCTGGTAATCACCACAAGGGCGAAAAATACCGCCGGGATGCCAATCACCACCGCCAGCGCGCGGCGCGACATTCCGGCCATCCCTATTGCAGCACCGACGACGATCACCGATAGCCCCGCCAACTCGACGCCTGGCATACGGAAAGGCGTGACCGGCCCGAGGATAAGCCCGGTCGTGGTCGCCAGCACGTCGCGCAACGCAAGCGGCGCAATCCACGACAAGCCCGTTCCGTGTTTTCCTATCGAAAGCATTGCAAGGAAAAGTGGCACGCCAAGAAGTCCGACGACGGCGTTGACCAACAGCCAGTTTCGCGTTGCGGCCGAGCGTTCGGTCGACGGCGTCAAAAGCAGATAGCCGAGTACGAC
The DNA here is from genome assembly GCF_038050405.1 of Paraburkholderia sp. IMGN_8. Lineage (NCBI taxonomy): Bacteria > Pseudomonadati > Pseudomonadota > Betaproteobacteria > Burkholderiales > Burkholderiaceae > Paraburkholderia > Paraburkholderia sp. IMGN_8. The sequence continues at coordinate 3,695,188 of NZ_CP150900.1, forward strand.
AACGTTGCAGCCTGCAACCAGAAACAGCATCGTCGCGTGGCTGTACAACGCGATCACGGCGGCTATCCCGTACATCACGAGATCCGTCTTGTGTGCGCGGCGTAAATATCTTGCTATACCGAGAAGCATCAGCGAGGCGAGAATCACGGTCATCATGTAGACGCGCGCCTCCTGCGAGAAATAGACGGCCATCGGCGATATCGCGAAGAAAGCCATAGCCACTAATGCAACGGCTCGAGTCGAGAGTTCCCGGGCTACCGCATAGACCAGTGGCAACGCGATGAGCGATGCGACGACGGACAGCGATCGCAATGCGATGGCGCTATGACCGAACATCTTCATCCACGTTTCCAGCATGAAGTAATACAGCGGCGGGGTCGGCTCGACCGTTATGCCTCCGGTCACCAGGTAGGCCGGACCGAACAGATCGTAGTAGTAGCGCGAAAAAATCTCATCGCCCCACAGCGATAAGTAATCCAGATGAAAAACGCGCAGGAATACTGCAGCAGCAAAGATCGCTACTACGAGAGGCAAGAACAGCGTCCGCGCGAAGGCGGCATCACCTTGCTTAAGTGAGCCCGGCAGACCATCGGGAGATCGATATCGCGCAGCCGCGCCAGTCTTTAGAGATTCCATAAGTGCCCCTGAGTCGTGAACTACAGATCAGCCGGTTGGCAGGGCGTCGGATCGCCGGGCTTCGATATGGGCCATATGCGACGTTCACAAACCCTGAAAAATAAGACCGTACTTCACCGAATGTAGCCGACTGTAGGTCTTGCCTGCGGGGCGGTATGTGGCTTTCCGCACCGAACACGCGATATGTCGCGCGCCCGGCGACTTCTTCATATATCCCGGGCTTCGGGAGCCCTAAGACTGCGTAGGTTTTGTCACCGACGTCGCACCTCTTTGCCATTGGATCAGATCACCTCTGGAACCAATGAAGAGAGCTTCATTGCTTTTACGTATCTCCGCTATCTCAGCGAGGAGTTCGTCGAGCAAATGCTGAAGTGCCTTCAGTTGCTCCAGACACATTGAGTCGAACCGTCTGAGGAAAGGATGTTGTCGACGCGTGGGTGCAAAGGTGCGAGGTACATAAGGCAAGTCACCTAAGTACGCCACTTTGAGGTAGTAATCGCCCCTGGTCACCTGGTTTCGCCGATGCGGGAACCCGGGCGGGTCCAACGCGCAAGCACTGCGGCGTGCGCATCTCACACCTGACCGGCGCGCGAGGGAACTCCAGGCCGTGCCCCGCGCAGTCTCCCCAGTGGGGCATGTCCGAAATGGTCGCCATCACCACCACCGCACCCGTGGTTAAGATCGGGCCGCATTTTCAATGCCCCGCAGAGCCAAAAATCGATGCAAATAATTGGTTCCAAATGCATCAATACACAAACTTTTCCGCACGTAAAAAGTGAAATGTAAATGGAAATTTACATTTTGTTTCATTTTTCACATTTTTCGTAGCAATTATCTTAAAAATTTATTCAGGGTAATTTTGCTTTTTGAGATTCTCGTCTGACGCATCGTGAACTCAATCGTCTACCTAAAATTGTCTTATGAAACAATATGATATGACTATAAATAATCATCAGACAAGCAATTTTTTCCGGAAAACAAGTGTTTTTCCGCCAACGTCTATCCAATGCATTCTTTTCTTTTTTTCATGTGACTTATTAACACGGTAATAAAGTTCTATTTGTTGCCCATATACTTCGCGCCGTTCGGTAAATGACGGGAGCGGAAGATGAGTGGGGCAGCAAAAGTAGCAAAAGCGAAAATTAGTGCCGCATTGGCGGTGGAAAGTTCGGTCGCGGCAACGCGCACCCCGGCTGGCGATCTTGGCGAAACGCGGGCAACTCGCCGCAAATTTCTCGCGGGTATTTTTGCAAGCGCTGGTAGCTTCGCTCTCACCGCGTGCGGCGGCGGAGGCGGGAGCAGCCCCTCGGGCAGCAGCGCTGTCACAACGGCAAATACTGCTGAATCACAGCGCGCACAAGCAACGGCTTTGTCTGGTGAAACCGCGTCCGGCACGACCGTACCGCCGGCCACTGCGATCATCGACCGCAACAACGTGCGGTGGACACTGTCGGGCGGAGCGGTACTAAAGAACGGTGCCAATACTTACTGCCCGGTTCTCGTGTCGATGCTGCTGTACTACAACCACACCGTCTATGCGTGGGATGCGTCCGGACTGTGGTACGTGCGCCAGAACTTCTCCTGGATCCCATCGTCCGATCCGCGCGTCCAGACGGCCAGTACGGGCGAGTCCTCCTCGGGGACGACCGTGCCGCCGAGCAGCGCAATCACCGACAACGGCGGAGCATCGTGGACGCTGTCGGGTGGCGCGGTACTGAAGGCAGGTGTCAACACCTACTGCCCGGTTCTCGTGTCGATGCTGCTGTACTACAACCACACCGTCTACGCGTGGGATGCGTCCGGGCTGTGGTACGTCCGCCAGAACAACGCCTGGGTCCCATCGTCCGATCCGCGCGAATCAGCGTCAGGTACGACGGTGCCTCCGGCGAAGGCGATCACCGACAGTACGAGCGTGTCATGGACGCTCAGCAACGGCGCCGTATTGCGTGCTGGAGCGAACACCGCATGCCCGGTTTCCGCAACGCTCCTCCTTTACTGGAACCGCTCGATCTACGCGGCTGATGCATCGGGACGTTTCTACATCAGCCAGAACAACGCGTGGACCGCAACATCTGATCCGCGTAACACGACCGCGCCTAGTGCCGGGAGCTCGCTGTTCTTCGGCATGAACGGCCACATGGCCTGGAACTCGACCGTCTATCAGACAATGACAGACGCGCAGCAAGTCGCGATCCTGAAAGATCTCGGGGTAACCAACTATCGCGCCGACGTCGCGGATTCTGGTATGGCGCAAACGGTCGCGAAGGCACTGAACGGCGCGTTCAAGGGTAGCGGAATCTCGATTCTGCCGTGTATTAACCCGATGAACTACGACCTGCAGGCGTCGGAAACCACCGCATACAACTATGGCTATCAGTTGGCGGTGTCGATCATGACGCCGCTCAAGGGACTCGTGCAACACATCGAGTGCGGCAACGAACTCGATGCGTCCGGCCTTATCAACAATGGCGCAGGCAACTCGCCGTCGAACTACAACCCGGCTTATTGGCCGGCATTCCGCGGCATCATTCGCGGCATGATCGACGGCGTGAAGTCCGTTGACTCGACCGTCAAGTGCGGCGTGAACGTGGGCGTCCCGCTTGCATACACCGCACTGCAGATGTTGTGGAACGGCCAGTCGCCGAATGGCTCATCGACCGCAGTGACGAATGCGACGCCGGTGCGTTGGGACATCACGATGTACCACTGGTACGAAACGTCTGGCGACATCACGCGTGCGGGTTCGCAGGGCCTCACGAATGTGCTGCAGATTCTGCAAACGTCGTTCGGTCTGCCGATCTGGCTGACGGAATGGGGCTACTACACGGGTGACTCACCGGCCAATCAGGCCGCTTATGTCTCCAACACGTTGAAGGAGTACTACTCGCTCCGGCAAACGTACAACCTGCAGTCCGTACTGATGTATGAGCTGATCGATATGCCAGGAGGCGATGTCTTCGGCGTGCTCGCTGCGGATGGAGTAACGCAAAAGTCGTCCTACGCGGCGTTTAAGAATTTCACTGCGGCAAATCCGGCCTAATCACCGACTCTCCGGTCGGTTACCGAACAACTCAGGCAGGAGCAGGAGGGCGAACGGCAACGTTCGCCCTCTCGCATTTCTTCGCCCCCAGTGCGCGACGTTCGTGCGCTCACCTGTCGCGCTCACCTGTCACGATTACCCGGTTCGCCTGGCCCGGAATGACCAAAGCGAATCGATCGACCAATGCACTCATTACCGCAGCGATAACCGCGATACCTTGGCACAACACCTCGACATCACGCGAAGCATTCCGCCTCGTAGAGTTGTTTGCCTGCGGCGTCTTTAGGCGCGAGCACAGGCTCAGCGTCGATAGGCCACGCAATATCGACTTCCTGGTCAGACCATAACAGACTTCGTTCATGCTCCGGAAACCAGTAGTCCGTCGTCTTGTAAGCGAACTCTGCCGTCGACGACAACACGACAAACCCGTGTGCAAAGCCCGGTGGAATCCATAGCTGCCGGTGATTTTCCGCGCTCAAACGCACGCCGGCCCATTTTCCGAAAGTCTCCGAACTCAGACGCATGTCCACTGCAACGTCGAACACTTCGCCGTGTATTACGCGGACCAGCTTTCCTTGCGGATGCTGAATTTGATAGTGCATACCGCGCAGGACGCCATATGACGAACGAGAATGATTGTCCTGCACGAACTCGACTCCATGCGCGATGTGCATACTAAACTCCCGCGCATTGAATGATTCGAAGAAAAAGCCACGCGCGTCGCCAAATACCGCAGGCTCAATTATCTTCACATCGGCAAGCTCGGTGAGCCTCACGTCGAAAGCCATGTCGTCGTCTCCATCAAAAGTCGTCTTGCATAACTTCCCGTCGGCACTCGCGTACCCACGGCCGAACCGTCGATTGGCGTCACGCTTAGGCGCGCTTCTGACAATTGATTTGCAGCCAGTCCTGGAATTCGTCGGAGGTAGTCTCATCAGCCCATTGTTCGTGTTCCAGATACCACTTCACCGTCTTTTCCAGGCCGCTCTCGAAGGTCTCATCCGGCTTCCAGCCGAGTTCTCGCCCAAGCTTGCGCGCGTCGATTGCGTAGCGCCGGTCATGCCCTAACCGCTCCGTGACCCATGTGACTTGATCGCGATACGACCCCTTCCGCTTCGGTCTGATATCGTCAAGCAAGTCGCATAGCATATGCACGACCTCAATGTTCTTCACCTCATTGCAGCCACCGATGTTGTATGACTCGCCCGGACGGCCTTTGGCCAACACCTTTCGGATCGCGCTGCAGTGGTCGCCGACATACAGCCAGTCCCGCACATGCTGGCCGTCGCCATAAACCGGCAACTGCCGGTTAGCAAGGGCGTTAATTATCATGAGGGGGATGAGCTTCTCCGGAAACTGATATGGCCCGTAGTTATTGGAACAGTGCGTTGTTAGCGTCGGCAATCCGTAGGTGTGATGCCAGGCCCGCACCAGATGGTCAGAACTGGCCTTGGTGGCGGAAAACGGACTATTCGGCGTGTATAGCGAAGTTTCGGAAAACGGCGCATCGCTCTGTTCAAGGGAACCGAACACTTCGTCAGTCGACACATTCACAAAGCGGAACGCATCCCTTTCGTCGGCAGGCAACGCGTTCCAGTAGAAGCGAGCTGCCTCAAGCAACGTGAACGTCCCCACAATGTTCGTCTGCACGAAGTCAGATGGTCCGTGAATCGAGCGGTCAACGTGACTTTCTGCCGCGAAATGCACAATCGCCCGCGGTTGATGTCTTGCCAGCAGCAGGTCCAGGGTTGAGCGATCGCAGATGTCGCCCCGGACAAAGATATGACTCGGATCGCCGTGCAACGACTTCAGTGTGCCGAGGTTGCCTGCGTAAGTGAGCTTGTCGACATTAATCACGCCCTCATCTACGCCGTCCAGCCAGTCAAGCACAAAATTCGCTCCAATAAATCCTGCACCACCTGTCACGAGAATCATGAAACCTCCCAGGCATCTGGTCGCTACTGGAAACCGGTAGCGCGCAAGCACCAGCGTCCGTCAAGACAGGAAGTAGGTGCACCAAACCGCCGATAGTAGAATTGCATTCCTAATTAATATCGTGGATTGCACATCTTGCGTACCCTCTCGCGTTAGCCGCGACGCCAACAATGGCTGCCAGGTATCGCTAACAAAACTGATCAACAACCCCCGGGCAGATAGTGCGCAAGCAAGCGTAGCGAGTCAAAGCCTTGATGCAGCGGGTCGCGCGCCGACCGGGCAAGCGGCCCCGCCCGCCCCGAGTTGACGCTCCAGAACATCAAGCAACTGACGTGCGGACCGCTCCCACCGGAAGTGACGCGCATGCTCCCTGCCGCGTGCGCGCCAACTGTCGCGCAGCGCTGCGTCGCCCATCATCTGCGCTACCTTGTCGGCGATGTCTTCGACGGAGCGCGCGTCACAATACATCGCGGCATCGCCACATATTTCCGGCAGCGAGGCTTCACGCGACACAACCACTGGACAGCCGCACGACATCGCCTCAAGCGGCGGCAGTCCGAAACCTTCATACAGCGAGGGAAACACAAAACAGGCCGCATTTTCGTACAGCGCACGCAACTCACCATCCGATACGAAGCCCGCGGCGATGATGTTTTGCGAGAGGTCGTAGCCCGCCTTGGCTTTGGGATTGAAGACCCGCAAATCGCATCCGCCGACGACCACGAACTTCCAGTCGTAACGCTCGCTCAGGTGTTCAATTGCGGCAAGCACACGGGCAAGATTTTTGCCTACTGACAGATTGCCGACCGCGAGTACATAACCGTCGTGCTGCAGATTCAGCCGTGACAAAATCGACGTGTCCGCTGCGATTCTGTCGAAATGGTCCACGCCATTCCAGATGACCGAAATGCGCGACGCGTCTATACCGAGGCGCGCCATGATTCTTTTCTTCGAAAATTCCGACACCGTCACGATGTGACTGGCGCTGTGCTTCAAAATTGAAAACGCGAAGCGATACCAAAGTCTGAACTTCCAGGAATAGTTTTCCGGCAGATCGTAGACTGCCACGTCATGCATCATCACCACCTGACGACGTGCGAACAACGGGCCCATGTTGCAGAGGCTCAGCAGTGTTCGCCCACCGGTTGCGAACGGCAGCGCGAATTGCTCCCACAAAGAGCCCCTCAACCAGCGCGCGACCGTTTTCGCTTGCGGTAAGGAGATCCCCCTGCGTGCGTCAACAGGAAGCAGCAGCGGGAGGTCGGTGTCTTCGGGAAAGAGTCGCTGAAACGCCATCGCCAGTTCATAACCAACGCGTTGCACGCCAGTGATCCGTTGAGACGCGAATTTGCCGTTGATTGCAAACCCCGCAAATGGTACCTGCCATTGCGGATTTCGCACCGCGCCAGCGTCGGTGGGCGTTGCCGCATGAACGGAAGCATCTTTCCGGTGAGCGTTGGATCGCTGCGTAAACTCGTCCATCAGATATCGCTCCAGATGAGCCTGAAACAGCAACGCCGTGGGCCAGGTTTCGCCACGCCGTCCGATATACATCGCCTACCCCGATTTGTCGCGCCATTCCCAGGGTGCCAGACGGCACCAGCGTCGAAACCGGCTGCCAGCCAGTACACGCTTGCATTAAGCGATCTTGCAGGAAACTCGATCAGTACGGTTTCACACACAACGCCCGGCGGGAAACGTAAGTGTGATCCCGCCCCGGACGCAGCGCCTGATGCCCCTAGTTCGACGAGGCCGGCACGGGGTTGCGGGCCGAACAGTCCCCGCGAACCGGAATGTCCGCGGTAGCTGGGCTATCGAGGTGTTCGCAGCAGCGAACGCAAGCGCGCTGACGAAAGCTTTGAAAGTTCGATTCCGCACTGATGACCGGAGCGGCGTGCCCTACTTTTGCCCTACTTGCTGCTCGGGAAAGCGGCCTCCCGCATGTCGCCCTTCAGCACCTGCACCTTTGCTCGTCGAACCGACTGATTCATTTCCATCCGCCTCCGCCCCGGAGCGTCCGAGTCGAGGAAAAATCCACCTCACACACATGGTTCACGCCCGACCACGTAGCAGGAGATGTCGATGTATGCAAAAGTGATTTCGATGCTTTTCTATATGTTCTTTACCTGTGTGATCTTCAACCCGCAGATTTCGGGCGTCACAATCTACCTGTACGTCATGCTGCCGTTTCTCGATCCGGGGTATACGGCCTATCTCGTTGCGACGTTTCGCCGATGGATCGTACCTCTCGCGATTGCCCTCACGGTCTGCCTTGTCAGCGCACCGATGGCCGCCGCCAAAGTCGCATCGGTGGCTATTTGCGTCGGCTATCTCGCCTACACGTTCTCGAAACGCATCCAGTTTCTGCACATGTGGATGGTCATCAATGTGCTGTTCGGCGTCGTGCAGTTCGTCCTCTACTACGTCGACCACGACCTCTCCGTCCAGTTCGGACCCGATGCAGTTTCGCAAATGCTCTGGGGCGACTCCGCGACCCAAACCAACACTAACTTTTACGAGATTCTCTATTTTGCGCGCGTCAGCGGCTTCTCACGTGAAGCCGGATTCTTTGCCTCCTTGCTAATCGCGTCGTTTGCGCTGTACCTAATGCAAGACGGGAAGAAAAGCAAAGCAATGATCGCGATCTATTGCGTCGGGCTCATCATAAGCTTCTCGAAGGCTTCCTTCGTGCTGGTGATTTTCGCCCTCTTCTATTTTATGCGCCGGCAGCTACGCACGATTCACCCGTTGGTCTCGCTCATAGGCTTTGCGGCCATTTCCATGACAATCGCGCTGTACATGAACCAATATGACTTCTTCGGCTCCGAGACTATAGCTCACCGGCTGGCCGGATACCCGTTCCTGCTCGATGCGCGCTTTGCGGACCTCATTAAGGGCGTCACCTCAGCCCAACTGAACAACGAATACGGCTATCTGCCCTATCTTCACATCAACGCGAAGCTTTACCGGTTGAGTGACGTGACGTTCTCCAGTATTCCCGGGCTGATTGCCGACGTGGGACTCGTCGCCGCGCTGGTTCTGATTGGCGTATTGGCGTTCACCGCGAGCGACGGATTTGTGGTCCTGCTCTTCCTTTTGATTACCGCTACGGTCAGCATCACGATGGTGACATCGTTCGTCCCGCTCGCCTATCTGATCTGCTACTGGCCGCGCATCGCGGCGTATTGCGCGAACCAACGCGAACGCGCTCAAGCAATGGCAGGACGCAGACAGCCAACGTTGTGGCGAACCTGATGGGTGCAAGCAACTCGCTCCACAACATTGAGTTCGCATACGGGCCAGGAACGTCCGTTCCGGTCCCGGCGAGCGGTTCATCGAGGATGATGCCATGCCGACGATTCATCTCTGCCGAAGCCTATTCAAAACATGCGCATTCTGGCGCGCTACGCTGTCTGCACTATTGTTGCTGGTTCTCTCAAGCGGCTCATACGCACAACTACAACTGCGCCTGGCTAGTCCGCCGGGCTCACTGGTCATGCCGACAAACGGCAAGAAGATCCTCCGGTTCGACGTCTCGCCGCCGGTAGATCTACGCCAGGCAAAGATGACAGTCAGCGTTTTCCCATATGACAGCGATGGCCAGTTGACACCAGCTCCGCTCGCCACGTACGAGAGAACCATCAGCAACATACAGCCAGGCAAGGCGATCAACGTCGGCGTAGCTATACCGCGTTCTGGTTTGTTCCGCCTCGACGCAACCTTGAAATCGCCGAATGGTGAAACGCTCGGCAAGACGGCGAGCACTCTGGCTGTGGTAACGAAACGCAACGAAGTGGGGCCTTCCGACTTCGGTGTCGTCACCCATTTCGCTCAAGGCAGCATACCGCCCTCGGTGCTGTTGCCGCTCATCAAGCAGGCCGGGTTTTCGTGGATCCGGGACGAACTCTATTGGCAGGAAATCGAAAAAACGCCAGGCACCTTTACCTTTCCTGCGCGCTACGACGCATACCTTGCCGCATGTGCCCGCCTCGGGATTTCGCCTTTGGTCGTTCTCGATTACGGTAACGCGGGTGCCTATCCGACGCTCTTCTCGACGTCGAACTTTCCGCAGTCACCCGAAGCCCGGAAGCGGTTCGTCCGTTACGTCGACGCGGTGGTCACCCACTACGGCGGGACAGTTAAGTATTGGGAGTTGTGGAATGAGCCGGACTTCAACAAGATTAGCTACACCGCCTACCTTGCCCTGCTAAAGGAAACGTTCGGCGCCATCAAGCATGTAAGCCCGGATGCATCGGTCATTTCCTGCGGCGGCGGCGGCGCGGGCGGCGGCCCCGGTGGCGACTGCATTGTTGCACTGATCAAGGAAGGAGGACTGAACGACCAGGACGGCTTTAGCATACACCCCTATATGCCGCCCAATGCCCCAGAAACAGGCTATAAGGGCACGGGCGGCCCGATCGGTGCCGTGAGCATTCCAACGACGTGGCCCTACCTGAAAGAACTTACTGCGCAGCATGTGAAAGCAAACGGCCGGCCTCTGCAGGTTTGGGTGACGGAGTTGGGTTGGCCTGTGAATCCCAAAGAGCCGGGGCAAGATGAGGCGACGCAAGCGGCCAATCTGGTGCGCACCTATTTGCTATCGCGGCGCTATGGCGCGGTTCACGTGCTGTTCTGGTATGACTTTGTCGACGATGGCACCGACATCAACAACTTCGAGCAGAATTTTGGCTTGCTGCACAACGATCTGACACCCAAACCTGCGTTCGTCGCCGCTTCCGTGTTGAGTAGCACGGTCGGCAAGCGTAGCTGGGGAAAGGCGCTAATCGACAAGGAGAGCGTCAAGGCGTATCAGTACGGGACCGATGATCCAGTCATCGTCGGCTGGACCACCGACGGCAAGGAACGTACGGCATCCATAAGCCTGCCGGCCGGCAGATATATTCAGCGCGACTGGCAAGGTGCCGATACGCCCGTAACGATTACCGCGCAAAGCTTCGACTGGCGAGTGGGCCCGCTGCCTCGTTACCTTATTCTGGACCAGCCTTCGAACTGAAAGAATCAGATGATCGTGGAGCGCCTCACCCATACATGCCACGACTCACCGAACGACGCTACGCGGCGCCGCCGTCGCGCGTTTCTCCTCAACCCACAGTGCGGCGCGAACGTCGTCGGGCCACCCCTGCGCTTCGAGGCCATGATGCTTGAACAGACTAAGCGCAATGCGCTCAAGACCGAAGCCGACACACCCGGTGTGGGCAACCTGACCTGCGTCGGTGGTAATTTTCCAGACTTCGCCGAAGCGATCGAGATGATAGTTGAAGCTGGCACACGCAGTAGGCTTTTCAGCGTTGATACCCGGAATCAGCAATTCGTATTTCAACTCCTGACGGCGCTGGATATCCGCGACGATCTTGCCGGCGCGCCCAAAAAATGGATCGTTGGCAACCTCGACCGTCGCCGGTAAGCGAAGCGCGCGCATCATGCCCGAGGCATGCTCCATCAATTGCTTGCGGAAGTCCTGAACCTGGTCCGCCGTCCCCATACGCACGAATTCGCGCTGCCGGAACATCTGCATGCGCGCTGGGTCGATTGACGGTTCATGCCGAAAGCAATACGAGAGGATGTCGACGATCCGCCCTGCTTCAGGCAACGGACCACGCGCTGCTATTATCGAATAAACGGGGTAACACGCTGCGGGCGTCATGGACAATCTGCTGGGCTTCAGCTCTTCCGCCCAGTCGTCCCGGTTATCGAGGCACTTCAACAAGCGCTGGTGGTCGCGATCGTCACCGCAGAAACTGAAAACCGTCCCGATCTGTTCCGGGCAATTTTGCCAGAATCCGCTCGCTTCCAGCACTTTGCGGTTCATTGCGGGCGGGAAACGCAGCATCTCCACATGCTTGCCTGCGCCCCAGACGCCAACCATCGCGTTGACGCGCGCGACCACTTCCTCGAAGACTGCACTGCGCCCATACACCCCCTCTACGCCGGTGGAAATCAACAAGCCGCTTGCCAGAAGCGCTTCGAGAAAGGAGAGACTGTCGCGCGGCCGCGGTGCGGCCGGAAAGTCCCCCAGTCCATCGGACCCGATTTCGGCCTTCGTGATGTCTTCGGCTCTGTTAAGCATGGTCATTGCCCCACAACACAGTACGAACGCCTCGCGGCCAGTGAGCCGTATTGAGGCCGTGATGTTTGAAGAGACTGAGCGCGACGCGCTCCAGCCCGAAGCCGCAGCAGCCAGTGTGAGCGATTTCGCCGCTATCGGTATAGATCTTCCACAGCGAACTGAATCGATCGAGGTGGTAATTGAAACTGCCACACGCCGTGACCTTGTACGGATTGATTCCGGGCACCAGCAGTTCGAACTTCAAATGTTGTTCGCGCTGACTGTCGGCCAGGATCTTCCCGCCACGACCAAAAAACGCATCGTTCGCGACACCGATCGACGCCGGCAACTGAAGCAGGCGCATCATGGCTTCGGCGTGTTCGATCCAGTCTTCGCGAAATGCCAGTACTTGGGCCGCCGTTCCCATGCGGACGAACTCGCGCTGCCGGAACATCAACATGCGTTCAGGCTCGCTTGATGGCTCATGCCGACAACAATACGAGAAGATATCGACGAGCCGGCCGCTTTCTGGCAGCCTGCCGCGCGCCGCCATCACCGGATAGACGGGATAACAGGCCACAGGCGTCAGGACTATCTTCGTCGGATGCACGTCTTCGGTCCAGTCTTCCTGTTTGTCGAGACACTTCAACAAACGTTGATGACGCCGCTCGTCGCCATGAAAACTGAACACCGCGCCCAGCTGATCGGGGAAATTGCTCCAATAGCCGCTTTCCTCCAGCACCTGCCGGCTCATCACCGGCGGGAAGCGAATGACTTCCACCTCTTTCTCCGCCCCCCAGTCACCGATCAGATCACTGACCCTCTCGACGACGTCTTCGAACATTTCGCTGCGACCATATAGGCCATCAACACCCGTTGAAATTAACAAGCCAGCCGAAAGAAGCCGCTGCAGATACGTCGTACCATCGACCGTTCTGCGTGTGGCAAAGGAGTCGGCGCCAGCGTCGGCCGCATCCACGCCTGCCTGAATATCTTCGGTGTGTGTGCTCATCTTTCTGTCCCAATGGAGTTATTTCATAAAGGACTGCGAACAGGATGTTCCCTATACCCCGAGGCAAGCGTTACGAACGGCCGGGGCCCATTCAGGCAACTCGTCCTTGGCATGCAGGCGCGGGATAAACGACGGAGAGCGCACAACAGAGATCAGTACGCGCCGTCGCGCCGAACCACCACGCCAACCGTCTTGAACAGAATCGTGATGTCGTACCATAGCGACCAGTTTTTCACATACCATGCGTCCAGGAATACGCGCCTTGCGTAATCCGTATCATTACGGCCGCTTACCTGCCAGAGCCCTGTCATACCCGGCTTTGCCAATAGATAGTAGGCGGCATCTTCACCGTACCGAGCGATCTCCTTTTCGATTACCGGGCGCGGTCCCACGAGGCTCATGTCCCCGCGCAGCACGTTCCACAACTGCGGCAATTCGTCGAGGCTTGTTTTGCGCAGTAGCGCGCCAATTGGCGTGATTCGGACATCGTCCTTCAGTTTGAAGTCCTTCTCCCATTCGGCTCTTGCCACCGGGTCCCGCTCGAGCAATTCCTTCAGCACCCTGTCGGCATTGGGCACCATCGAGCGGAACTTGTAGCAGTTGAACTTCTTGCCGTCTTGTCCGATTCGCGTGTGCCCAAAAAACGCAGAACTACCGTCCCTTGCCACCAGGGCCGCAATGGTCACGAAGATGGGCAGCAGCATGAGTAGAAGAAATCCTCCCACCACTACGTCGAAGATCCGCTTGAGAACTCTGGCAGAAAAGCGCGCGAGGTTGTTTTGCACGCGCAACATCATCACTTCATGGCCAAAGAAGTACGATATGTCGGTGCCACACAACGGCACGCCACGCATCGACGCCATCACGGTTACGTCCCGAATGCCGTACTTCGTGAGTCCACGAACCCACATATCGCGCAAGGCCCGGTGATCGTGTTCCAGCGCTATCACAACCTGTATCCCAGGCAACGATCTGAACGTCGCAGGGGTCAAGCCTTGCAGAATGGGGGCGTCCGAGACAAGGATCGCGTCTTTGTCCACGGCTGCTTCGGCGTCGGGCGCGACATATGCGATCACGTCCACGCCCAGAAACGACTGGTTCGACAGCGCCCGTCTGGTTTCCAACGCGTTTTCGCCACAACCAACAATCAGCGTCGGCCTCTTCCACAGGTTTGCCCAATCGAGCGCGCGCTTTGTTAGCGATCGGAACGCGGGCACGAAGACAAGGGCGCCGCTCCACGTCAATGCCCACCATCCACGCGAAAACATACCCTTAGTCAGCGTCGTAAGCGCCAGATGAATGACCGCGAGCACGATTAACGTCCGGAAAATCTCCTGGAGTTCACGCCACATAGGCCTGCGACACGTGTAGTGCCGCAGTTTCGCCCAGAACCACGCCGTTCCAGCACAAGCAAGCGCCATGTAGATCAGCATGGGGTGATTTGAGAGAATCCCCCAAACGCTCTTCGGCGGCTCGGTGACAAAGCTGCCCAGCACGCGAGTCGTCACTAAAAGTGCCACAGTAAAACCAACAATGTCTGCGGCTGCCAGTGCGACCTTGTTCGTCAGAGCCGGAAATGGATTGACGCCAAGTCTGGGCAGTGACGAGTACTCGATTCCGATGGTGGAGTTCACTTGGCATTTCCTCGCATTGAACAGCCGGCAGACCAGTCAGACAAAATTCCGCAGACCCGTTCCGTCTTCCATTGGATCTTGGTCTTCGCGTGAACGGCGCACAGACGTCTTATCGGGACTTCAGCGCGCAAAAAGTACTATCACGCTTCCAAACTAAATTACGATCGAAGCGATGGCACGCCGAGCTCCGCCGGTTCGTTTTCGACCGATATTGCGCGCACGGGCGGTCGAATTGACGCACGGAACTTGCGCCAGACACGCAGATTCTGATGCGATTCCATTGCCTTTAGGACTACTGCCAAGAACCCCCGGCGAAAAGCCGCCTCGGAGAACCGTTCCGCATTGACGCGACAACTCTCGGGCAAAAACTTGTGTGCGCCTGCTTCAAATCTAAGGACCGCAGCCTGCACAGATTCGACGGTCTGCTCCTCGAAGAACACACCCGTCGGCCGCGGCTGTGTGTCGTCGATCACCGTTTCACATGCCCCGCCCTTACCGAACGCAATCACAGGTGTGCCGCAAGCCTGTGCCTCTACAATCGAAATACCGAAGTCTTCCTCTGCAGCGAATACAAATGCCCGTGCACGCTGCAGGTAGTCCCTGAGGACTGGGAAGGGCTGATGCCCCAGGATAATTACGTTGCGTCCAGCCTTGGCACGGATCTTTTCCATATCCGGACCGTCCCCGATCACCACCAGCGAACGTTCAGGCATGCCGGAAAAGGCCTCTACGACCAGATCCACTTTTTTGTACGGCACCATTCTGGAGACCGTGACGTAGAACGACTCTTTATGCGTGCGCAACCCAAACGCGTCGGTGTCTACCGGTGGGTAAACGACTGTCGCATCGCGGCGGTAGACACGATTGACACGGCGCGCAATGAAATCCGAATTGACGACGAACGTATCGACTCCATTTGCCGTACGCACATCCCACGTGCGCAGATAGTGGAGCGCGACGCGAGCGAACAACGAACGAAAACCCCTCATCAGATTCGCTTCCGTCAGGTACTGATGCTGCAGGTCCCACGCATAGCGGATGGGTGAGTGGACATAGCTGACATGAAGTTGATCGGGTCCCACCAGCACGCCCTTCGCAACAGCATGCGAACTTGAAATGATCAGATCGTAGGCAGACAGGTCGAACTGCTCGATTGCTAGCGGAAAGAGCGGCAGGTAATTACGGTACTTCCGCTTGGCGAACGGTAGTTTTTGCACAAACGAAGTCTTGGCCATTTTCCCTTTTAAAAAAGTACGATCTTCCATAAAGTCGATCAAGCTAAAGACATCAGCTTCGGGAAAGCATTCGATCATCTGTTCAACCACTCGTTCGGACCCGCCATATGTCACTAACCATTCGTGAACAATTGCAACCCTCATCGCGATACCTCCATGATTGAATGGTTCAGCAACTGTGGCGCGGTCGCCCCGCAGTGCGCCATTACTGCCGATCCTAGGCGGCCCCCTGCCACCCTTCGGTTCGGATTCGCACAGAAGGTCTTTCGGCTGAAATGCCAACGTCTGCCCGCCGGCAAGACCGCAACCCGCTATGTCGGCCACAGCAGGGTTACATGGCTGGTCACGGCACATAATCCGCAAGAAGGTTCAGCAGATTTTTTCATAGGCATTCTTCGCTACGAGTTCGGCGAGCATGGCATCTTGCCGACCACGAGAACGCACAGCGCAGCGATTACATGCCAAGTTGCCGGGTAACCTGCGCAGACATACGCATACCGGCGACGATCCCCCGCCGCACGCTCTTGCGGCCGGCTGGCGTGAATCGCGGATACTTAACCAGCAGCGCGAGCAACGAATACCCCTCGGCTATCAGCGAGCGAGGAAAGCCCAGGTTCTTGCGGCTGAAGTAGATCCGATTGCGTGTGCAATAGAAGAGACTGAAGGGGCTTTCGCTACCGCCTGTCGAGAAGCTTACCTTGTGGGCAACCTGTGATGTTGGAACGTAGAGCAGATGGATCTCCTGACGGTTCATGCGCCACACGAAATCCGCATCGTCGTAGTAGACGAAGTACTTTTCGTCCATCATGCCAACGCGGTCGAATACGCTTTTATGAAGCAACATGAAGCACGTTGGCGCATACTCGGTAAAGGCGCTCCGGTCGAACTGCCCATGATCCTCGACGCCGTCACCCACATGCTTGGTAATCGCTTTTAACGGCGAAAACCATCCGCCAGCACACCAGATGCGGTTCGTGCCGTGATAGAAGATTTTCGGAATGGACGCCAGCGTCGTGCCTGCCGAGATCGGCGCAACAAGTTTCGCAATGGTAGCGGGATCGAGGAAATCGACATCGTTGTTGGCCAGTAGTACATATTCGCAGCCGTCAGCCAACGCCATTGCGATACCCTGATTGTTCCCGCGCGCGACGCCCGCATTCGCGTTATTGAAGACAATCTCGGTTTCGATGCCAGCGAGTGTGGCGAGCTCTCGCGCCATGATGCTACCGCTGTCGGTCGCGCTATTGTCGATCACATAAAGCTTCAGAAGCACCCCATCCTGCACCTTAAGGCTGGCGAAGAAATCTTCGAGTACGTCGTCAGACTGGTAAAGCACTGTGACAACACCCACCCGAGGTTTAGTGCGCACGCTGTCCATGATCCCGCTCCCGTTGATCACGCCGCTACCTGGCTGGCCTGGTAAAGCCCCTTTGACTTCATCTCGGCGATGCTTTTCTCATAGTGGTCAGGCTGTACCTCTTGTGCGTCGACCCACGCCGCAAACCGCTCTATTCCCTCGGCGAACAATACCTTGGGTTCAAAATCGAGCACCTCGCGCGCTCTGGTCAGGTCGGCGTAGTTGTGCCGGATATCGCCCAGGCGAAAGGCCCCGGTTACGGTGATGGGCACATGACTTTTGTATAGTTCGCGTAGCTTATTGGCGACTTCGATCACCGCGGTACGTTGGCCCGAGCCGATCCCGAATACGCGATCATCTGCTTGCGAGCGAACCAGCGCCGCATGGGTCGCATCGACGACATCGTCGATGTACACGAAGTCGCGGCTCTCCAGTCCGTCTTCGAAAATGCTGATCCCGTTACCGTTCTTGATGCGTGTCGAGAAGATCGAGAGAATTCCCGTATAGGGATTCGATAACGACTGGCCCGGCCCGTACACGTTCTGGTAACGCAACGCAGACGCACCGATGCCGATCGATCGGCACACCGTCATGACCATCTGCTCCTGGTCATACTTGGTGATGCCATAGACCGACGAAGGATGAATTTTCGAATCTTCATCGGTGGGCAGGCATTCCAATGGCTCGCCTGAATGTGGGCACAGGTAATCGAAGCAGCCCGCAAGCAGATCTTTCTCTTCACGCGCCTCCGGATACAGAATGCCTAGCGCGCGCGAACGGTATTTGCCTTCTCCGTAGATCGCACGCGACGACGCCACCACCACCTTCTTTATGGTGCTATTTTTGTCTTTGACGAGGATGTCCAGCAGCAATCCGCTACCGCCGACGTTCACTTCGACATAGCGACTGACTTCATACATGGACTGTCCCGTACCGGTTTCCGCCGCCAGGTGGACAACCGCATCTTGTCCTTCCATTGCGTGCTCGAGCACGCTGCGATCCACTACGGATCCTTCAATGAACCGGATCGATTTGTCGAGAGACTGAAACAACGCGGATTTGCGAGGGTCGTCGCCGTGAATCTGTGGCGACAGATTGTCGAGCACGGTAACCGTTGCGTTTTCGGCCACCAACCTGTTGGAGAGGTTCGAGCCGATGAAGCCAGCACCTCCGGTAATCAGCACTTTCATGATTCGAATCGCTCCCATGTTTGCGTTTCCCAGCTATAGCGCCTTATCAACTTCGCCGGATTTCCGGCGACAACACAGTAGTCGGGCACGTCGCGAGTGATGACAGAATGACACCCCACCACACAATGACGGCCAATGACGACGTTCGGCAGGATCATTGAGTTAAAGCCAATAAAACTTCCTTCACCGATCACGACACGGTTTCCACGCACCCGTATCCGCCGCCCAATGCGGACGGGGTCGTCGACATCTTCGTAAGGGTGCTCCACGTCTACGATTCCGCACCCTCCAGTGATGGTTACGTTATCCTTAATTTCTATCGATGATCCGCACACAATGTGCACGTTCTGCTCGATGTTCACGTCGTTTCCGATAGTCAGCCTCGGCAATTCGTTAGGGTCGGTGACGATGAGTTCGATACGCGCACCTTGACGGATCAGTACCCTCTCGCCGATTGAAGCGTGATGAACATTGGATAGCAGGAGCGGCCGGTAGATTGCCGAGCTCCTACCGACTGAAGCGAATGCGTTCGCGTACCAGAGCCGCGCCTTGAGCCGGTAGTAAGCGAGTTGCAGCGCGTTCCACCGGTCGAGCCAATGCAGCTCGCCGAATTTCGAAAAGGTACTGGTCAGGACGCTCATACACGCACCACCTGCCTGCCTGCCATCTGCTTGGCCAGCGTGTAGAGCGAATGGAGCACGTGAGGCCAGCGCCGCAACGCATACAGCACCGTCTGCTTGGCGCCAATCCGCGCGAAGTGCACGCTCGAAGCGATGCAGCGCTCAAATTCCGCGTAATGGGCACGCTCCAGATAAAGGATCGCCGAGACGAGCAACAGCCTCGCACGGCCCCGGTCCACCACGGTCTTGTGCATACCCAGCGTCTCGGCCATCGTGCACGTGCACAGCATGTCACTCACGTTAGTCTCGTGACGGGCCGGATTCGTGATGACCGTTGAAGTGAACCCCTTGGGATTGACACGGTAGACACCCAGTTCCTCGTCGAGGTAGCGCGCCTGAGTGCCGTAACACGACTGCATCAGGTTGGCCACATCGGCAACGACTTTCAGTTCGAGATTGACTGGATAGCGTTTGCGCAGCGAAGCGCGAAACATTGCCGAACTATTGAGGAAGAACGGGCCATACTCGATCAGATATTCCGCGCCAAACACAGGCGGCTTTGCTCGCGGGAGCGGAAAGTACGCCGGTTCGTTGGTGAGGGCGTTGACCGTCCGCATCTTGTGCACGACCATGCCGAACTCGCGTTGCGTTTCGAGAAATTCGAGCTGCACGGCGAGCTTTCCGGGCAGCATCATGTCATCGCCGTCGATGGTCGCGATGTATTCACCCGACGTTACTTCGATGACGTCTGCCAGGTTTCGTGAATAGCCGACGTTATGCTCATGCCGGATAAGTTTGACAACACCGGGATAGCGTGAGCAGAAGGACTCAACCACGTCGACCGATTTGTCCGTGGACCCGTCGTCGCCGACGATCACCTCGAAGGGAACATTCACGTCCTGCGATATCACGCTCTGCAAGCAATCTGCTATGAAGCTTTCCAGGTTATAGCAGAGGATCACTACCGAAATTACCGGCCTTGCCGCGCTTTTCCCGGAAGTCGACGCCATGATTACTCTCCTTCAGTTAAAGACGAGGCGCCCGGCGAGATCGCGCGCTTTACGTTGTGAGATCGGTGAGACAGCGACGGCGACCACCATCATTGACAGCCACATGAGGAGGAGGAAAACGAAAATCTGGGGTCTGGATGTCTGGAGCATGGTCATGTAATGAAATACGAAGCCCACTAATCCCGTCGCCGCGACGCGCGCGGCCATCCCCCTATACCACCTTATGTTGATGCCAGGCAGGAATCGGCGATGCACGATACTGACCCAGACGAGCGCCTGGAACAGACTTAACGCGAGCCACGCATATGCAACACCGCGGGCCCCATCGTTGAGTGCCCCGAAGAGAACGGCCGGTACCAGGATGACCAGGAATGCGACGTTACCCTTGGTTTGCAGGGACAGATTTCCTTGCGCGTATTGCACGAGGAATGCCAATCCCGCAATAGCGGAACATGCGTTACCGACCGCATAGCACTGCAGGATGCGCCAGGCCTCCGGCGTCGAGGGCGCAGTCGCTGACCACAGCCTGAGAACGAGGTCGGGCGCTATCGCAAAGATCATTGCAACAGGAATGACCACGATCATCGTGATCTCGCTCGCGAGGAAATAGCTCGGTATGATGCGCCGGCTGTCGCCCACGCTGTCGGCGGCAAAGCGCGGAATGAACGCCTGCTGAATGGGATTAGCCAGCAGCAAGATACCGCTGGCCAGGATCGTCGCCATGCTGAATACGCCGAATGCTTGCAAAGGCAGAACCTTCGACAATATGATCTTGTCGATCTGCGTCGTGGTCGCCCACACGAGCGCGGAGAACGCAATGGACAGCGACAATCTCGCGCGCGCCGTCAACGTAGCGCGCGAGAAGGTTCGCGTAAGCAGCGGCGCTTCAATCACGCGGCCAAGCAGGAATCTCATGGTCAAACTTTCGCCGACAATTGCGCCCAGTTGCCACAGGAAAAACACTTCGATTCGCGGGCAATTCGCAATGACCGGGACAACGAGCACAGTTCGGATGATGGCGAAGCCCACGATCACAACATTTAGCGTGGCTTGCCTGTCGATGCCCACCATGCCCCCTCGATAGAGCGACGAAAGCCAACGCGATGAAACTGTTGCAACCATCAGGACAAACGCGATTTCGATTTCGTGCGTAGGCAGTCCCGCGGCGTGCAACCAGTCTTTTGAAAAGAAAGGCGCCACAAACACCGACATCACGATGAGCAGCGTACACATGGCCGCCACGAATTTTTCGAGTGACTGGAGAAGGACGCTCGCCTCTTTTCTCGATGCTTCATCCTGCGCGCGCGCAAGTTCGCGACACAATGTGGGCGAAAGCCCAAGATCCAATACCTGCACCCATGCGAGCAACACCGCATTGAGCGCGATCAGACCATACGCTTCGACGCCAAGATATTGAACGTACGCCGGCACCATGACCATGCCGAGCACCACGGTAACAATCTGTCCAGCATAATTGGCGAGCAGGCTGCGTTTAAGCATCGTCGTAAGAGGCTAATGAAACATTCCTGGCGCACCGGGGAGCACGATCGGGTTGGTATGTGCCGCTCACCGCTGCGAAGCACAATCCTCAGCGCTCACCGTTACTGCCCGCTAGCGTTCGTCGATCACGCAGCTTAAGCAGTGCGCCGAACGTCCGGCACATCAGCTGCCAGCGCGGTAGCGTCTTCGTTGACGCGCGAAAAAACCGCGTGCTGTAACGCACATGGCAACTTACTGTAGCCGCCACAAATCATGAGAAATGTGCGAATGCGAACACAGTCCCTTCCCGGCTGTCCCGCGTCAGAATCATTGACAAAGCGCTTCGCATGCCGAATTACGATGGACGGCTTGCCGACGAGCTATGCGTCCCGGACGATGCAGCCGGGACACGGAAACGACCTCGAGCCGTCCTGCCGGAACGCCGCATCCGCGGTGGTTTCGATGGATCTGCCGTCCCGCCGCCCGGCCTTATACTGAGGGGTATTCGCCGAAAAGAGGCGTAGATCGGCAGTTCTTTGGAAAATGGCCGGACCGCGCGCTATGGCAGACTCTCACTGTCAATCTATATCCCGCACGCTACAGCGCGACTTTTCGTGGACGCCATGCACCTTTTGATCATCTTTGCCGTACTCGAAATTGTCGCGGTAATCTTTGTCGCGTCCTTGTGCGTGACGGCGCGGCGCGCCGACGAACGAACCGAACGCGCTCTATCGCGGGACGAAGTCAAGGCCAGACGGCAAGTGACCGAGGCAACCCGGCATGCACAGTTCGCCCCGTTTCGCAAACGTATGACGTGGCGCTGGCTGGCGACCGTGCTGCGAACGGGCGATCGCGACAAAAGCGGCAGCTGAGATCGGTCCCGAATTTTTCACCTGTTGTTGGCTGAGTCATAGCCGCACGTTAGTTCATTGCATCTGCCACCCGCGCGCGGTGAATCGCAACTGCCGGAATTGCTGGAAAGCCGAAATATTTTTCCAACCGCATTCTTGCAACGAAGAAATACAACAAAAGCGGTAGCGAGAGCCCGCACACGACACCGACGCACAGTTGCAGATATAGATTGTCTGCGTGGAAATGCATCAAAACTATGCGCGAACCGGACCCGAAGAGAATATGGGCGAGATAGATCGGCATTGAAGCGATCCCGAGTGTCCTCAGCACCCGAAATGCGCCGAGACGGGTTGTCAGCAGTGCGACCTCGCACACCAGCAGGATTCCAAGTACCGCGGAAGGCAAGGCCCAGACACTGTCGTAACCGCCGAACTGTTGCGCCACATAGATTGCGCCGCACAGCGACATGAACGTGACAACCACGCCACGCATCGTCGCAAAACGCAACACCATCGTGTGCAGGTGGCCGGCCAGAAAAATTCCGCTCGCAAAGAATAGAAAGAACTTCAGCGCAGTCGTAAAGATGCCCGCGTCGAAAACGCTCCCAACGAAATAGCTCACAACCGTTGCCAAGACGAGCTTCTTGCGCTGCGTCGTGGCGACGCAAACCAGAACCTGGCAAAGGAACAATGCGTAGAGAAACCAGAACTGTCCAAAGGGATTCCAGAATATGTTCTCAAGATCCGCAAGAGCGAAGCGTTGATTCGTATCGTCCGACAACACCCACTGCGCCAGCCCCTGCAAAACCGACCACAAAAGATAGGGATACACAACGGTCTGCAATTTTGAGGCCAGAAAGGCCGGACGTCCCCATCGCAACCCGCGTTCCACATGCAGTCCAGACAGAAAGAAGAACAGCGGCATATGGAACGTATATATCGCATAGTCTGTCGGAATGAGCCAATGATGCGCTGGCACAAGGTCGGCGTTCATCACTCCCCGGAGGACGTGCCCGTATACGACCAGCACGATGCCGATGCCGCGGGCATAGTCCTCAAATTCGTTTCTCACACAATCCTCCCTGCTGAACTCGTGACACCAACGCGGCGAACCGCAGTAAGCATTGCGCGCGTTGCGACGTCGCTCGTCGCGGGGTGTCTCCGTCAAGCCGCGATATGGTTGTGATTGGAGTATGCGGACAGATGTCCATAGCTGCGCTTCTCGCTGCGCCGCAGCGGCACCGCGTTAAATACGGCGCCACCCACACATGCCCCTGCGCGCTGCAGTTTTGTGACCGTCTCTTCGATTTCCTCTTCTGTGTGCATTCCTGAGCGTAGGACAAGGATCGTGTTCCCTCCTCGGTTCGCAATAATGGCCGCATCGCTCACGGCGAGAAGTGGCGGCGTGTCCACGATTACCCGATCGAACTGCCTGTTTAGTTCCTCGAGGAGCAACGCAAAGCGCGGCGTCATTAACAGCTCAGAGGGATTGACGGGATAGGCGCCGCAGGACAAAAACGACAATCCTGGGATACCGACCTCGCGGATCGCCCGATCGATATGGAGCTTGCCCATCAGTACCTCAGACAGTCCGCCGGCGTTCTGCTGATTGAACAGCGTCGCAAGCCGGCCACACCGCATGTCGCAGTCGATCAGCAACACGCGTTTGGTGGTCTCCGCCTCCAGCGCTGCGAGGTTGCTGGCGACGAAGGTCTTCCCAGTGCCGGGCGTAGGCCCCGTCACCACAACAATGTTGTCTGGTGCGGCGGTCTCACCGAAGTGCAGCGAAGCGCGAACGCCGCGCAGCGCTTCGACCGACGCGTTATGAGGAAAGCTGCGCGCGAGCAGGTAATTAGGCGCCACGGCGGGCGCTGCAGCGGTTCCCTGTGCGCCCCTGCCATCCGACGTACCGGCTGTCGGAAGCAGGGGTAACGCAACGCGTGGCCCGTATTGCGGAGCACTTGTCGGCAATGAATTCGGCGTGGCACGCTTGAGCTGTTCCTGCTGTGGGCTATAAAGCACGGAGCCGAGCACGGGCACGCTCATCGTCCATTCAACAAAGCGCGAATCGGTGACACCCGTGAGCAATTGGCTCCGCGCGAAGACAATCAATGCGCCCAGCATCAGCCCGATGCTTGCACTCGCACCCATCACCAATGGGACGTTCGGCGAAACCGGATCAGCCGGACGGGCCGCAGCGTCGACTATATGTACGTCTCCCGTGGTACCCGCGCGGCGCACGGTCAGTTCTTCTGCCTTGTTGACCATCGCGACGTAGATTGCTTCGGCCACTTTCGCGTTACGCGTCAGGTCGACATCCCTTCTTTGCGACGCAGGCATTTTGTTAAAGCGCGCGTCGAACGTCTGCCTCGCGGCATTCAGTTGCGCGAGCTGCTCGTCTATATTCTGCACCGGCCGGCTGTTGGGCGTGAAGCGAAGGATCAGCTGCGTACGCTGGAGTTGCAACGCGGCAATCTGTCTTTCAAGGTCGAGACCTCCCTGCAGATAGGACTGCGCCTCCGCTGTCGGTTGCAGGGAATTGGACGATGCCTGATTGTCAGTGAGCGCCGCCTCCGCTCGCCTCAGCTCTTCGCGCAGTCGTGGCAACTCCTGGTTGATGAAATCGAGCGTCTTGGTGTCGCTCAACTGACGGCTGGCCACAGTCGCCTGTACGTAGCTCTGCGCGACCGCATTCGCGACTGCTGCCGCAACAGAAGGATTGCTGCTATCGAACGATATCTGAACAATACCGGTATCTTTGCCTTTTTCGGTAACCTTGAGTTCGTGCGAGAAGCGCTTGAGGGCATTCACGTCATTAAACCCCACGAGCTGGAATTCAGTACCCGGCCATGCGATCAGGTTGCTGACCAGCATGGAGACGCCGCTACCCGAAACCAGCTCGCCAACCTTGCCTGTGAGCAGCGTGGCACCATTGGAATCGAGTAGTTCGTAGCGGCCGTTATCGAGCGCGCGCAGCTTGAGTTTATTGTTCTCCAGTTCAGGCGGTACGCGAAGCGAATCGATACGTATCTTTTCACCACCCCATCCGTACTTTGCAAGTCCGAACCAGGGTCGCGACGGCTCGCCTGGCGTGGCGAACTTGCTGACAATCGAACCGAGGAAGGGGAACTTATGCGCTTGCACCTGCAGGTTGTAGCCGAACTTTTGCATGACCGGCTCGAGCACCGCTCGGCTTTGCATCATGGCAATTTCCGCGTCAGTTGACGGGGCTTGCTTCTGGACGACAATCGGTCCGTTTGGCCCAACCCCTAACTCGTTGGGGTCGGAGGCCTCGATCCGTACCAGAGCGCCCGCGGTGTACATCGGCGTTGCGAGCAAGACGTAGATCGTGGCGACAAGGATGACGGCGGCAGCAACGCCAATAACCGCCCATAGGTGATCGGAAAGCAGGCGTATCACGTCGCGTGCGCTAAGCCCACCGTCACGAGGGCCGCCAAGAGATCTTGCATCGAGATTCGGCGTATTCACGTCAATCGTTCCTATAAAGATGGACCTGTGGAAACGGCTGGATGACGATCACATGCTTTACTGCGCGATTGAACGGAGCACGCAAGCGTGTTTTAAGCAGCGCTGCTTCGGATAGGAGCGCGCCTGTATTGCTCAATCGCTGCCGCCTGTACGCAGCGGATCCGGGTTGCTGACCAGCCACATTTCACGCGTCAACGTCCGCTGTAGGCCGAGTGGAGTTCGCGCTCTCTGTCTCTGCTGTGCATGAGCAGCGCCGACGCAACCGGTATGCCGCCTTCTTTCTCTTCTGCACTGGCGAGCAGCAGCCGGCGGAATTCCCGTTTGACGATCCCATAGCACTCGCAGGCATGCCCTTCCAGACCTTCGCGGTCGAGCACGGTAATGTGACCTCGACGCATGCTGACCAGTCCGGCTTCCTGGAGCTTGCCGACCGCTTCCGTCACGCCCTCTCGACGGACGCCGAGCATGGTCGCGATCAGTTGCTGAGTGACGATGAGTTCGTCCGACTTCAGTCGATCATGGGTGAGCAGGAGCCAGGTGCAGACCTGCTTGACGATGTGATGGTGCCTGTTGCACAGCGCACTCTGAGCGATCTGGGTGAGCAACGCCTGGATGTAAAGCAGCATCAGCTTATGGACGGGGCCATGCCGCTCGAACTCGCGCTTGAAGACCTGAGCGCTCATGGAGTACGCATAGCCACCGCTGCGCACTTCGATGCGGTTGGGCATGGTCACTCCGCCCATCAACACCGGAACGCCAATCACACCTTCGTTACCGATAGCAGCCACCTCCGCAGTTGCGCCGTCCGCCATCAAAAAGACCATCGACACGATAGCGGTAGTCGGGAAATACACTTGTTTGACGGTTTCGCCTGAGTCCGAGAGCAATTGGCCAGCACGTAGTCGCTGAAGCTTGAGGTGAGGAGCCATCAATGCCATCTCGGTCTCTGGCACGACAGCTAGCAGATGGTTCGCGAGTTGTTCATTCGTAAAGTCGAGCATGGTCGTTTCCGGCTAGTCTTCGCATGCCAGAAGGCATGCAAAGTGTGAGGGCAACGGTTTACCGCCCAAAAATTACTGCACTGCGATAGTCCTACTGCAGCATCAGGTCGAAATGCCCGAAAGCATTGCCTCATTGGCGAGCCATGATTAGCCAAAGGCGTGCCATACGTTTTAAATGCTTGTTTTTAATGCAATTAATTATGAGAGGCCGAGTTGGGGCCCGATTCCGTCCGCGAACCGTCTCACATCTGAACGACTTTACGAGTCAACAAACTTTCTGTGACGTGGTGCGCTAATTGCTGCGTCGCATTGCAGATCTGGGTGAACGTACGCCCTGCGGGCCGCTCCAGAAGTTAGGGCCTCTAAATGCGCCGCGCGCGCAGCGAGGTCGCAGAAACGAACACCCAGCCTTCGACCGAAAAGTGTCTCACTTCTGAACCATCCTTTTGACCCCAGAACCTCAGGAGCTTAAGGAATTAATTCGTCGTCCTTTCATTGCGCTGTCTAATCATACGAATGGCCACTCGAAACCACACAACGATTGGCATAGCTAACCATTTGTTCCACATTACCCACCTACGTCGCAAAACGTTAAGTTCGAATCCGAACCGAGCGGCTCTCTTCACCAACATATGATGTTCTCGTTTATCGTTTGTTGTCTGAATCTGGGGAGAAGCACTACGCAGCGCCGAACAGCTGAGCGAGTGCGGCAAACCGTCTCGCATTCTCCCTGAACCGTCCGCGCACAACACAGCGCCTGCGCTTACTGCGGCGGCGCTGGAGGCGGTCGAGGGGAAGGCGAAGCGTATCGTCGTCAAGCCAGGCGAGAGCCCCTCCCTGCAAAGGCATCATCACCGGGCAGAGCATTGGGTCGTCGTAAGAGGGACAGCGCAGGTGACGTGCGGCGGGAAGACCTTCCTGCTAAGTGAAAATCAGTCGACTTATATTCCGCCCGGCACGGTGCATCGCCTGAGCACCCTGGGGAAGACACCGCTTGAGATCATCGAGGTGCAGTCCGGTGCGTATCTGGGCGAAGATGATATTGTCCGGTTCGAGGACAACTATGGGCGCATGCCTTCCTGACGCGCTCAATCTTTGCGCCGGGCGTTGCCCACTTTGGCGTAGCGTTCCTTCCACTCTTCCTGTTCCTCGTCGCATGCGGCAGGGACAGCCGGGGTCCGCGTGGAAGCGGCAGTGCTGTCCTGGTGCGCACGGCCGCCGTAGTTCGCCATCAGCCGGTACAGCGTCGCACGCGAGATGTCGAGCTCGCGGGCTGCGGGACGTGACCGGCCGCGATGACGTCGGAGGGCCGCTTCAATCACCCTTTTTTCCGCGGCTTCGCGCACGTGGGTCAGCGTGTTGTTGCCTTCGCTCAGCATATAGTCCAGTTCCAGATCGGCCGGGCCAAGCACGCGCCCATCCGACATCACGATCGCGCGACGGACGCGGTTCACGAGCTCGCGAACATTGCCGGGCCAGCTATACGCGTACATCGCCTTGATCGCTTCGTCGGAGAATCCGCGGATCTGATGAGAGGCGTCAGAGCGATATTTTTCCAGCATGTGATACGCAAGTACCTCGATGTCCTCACCACGCTTCCTGAGCGGCGGCTCAGCAATGCGTAGCACACACAGCCGGTGATAGAGATCTTCGCGAAACGTTTGCTCTGCGACGGCTTTTTCAAGCGTGACGTTAGTTGCGGCAATGATCCGCACGTCCACATCGATCGACTCCGTGCCTCCGAGCCGCTGGATCTTCCTGTCCTGCAGAAAACGCAGCACGATAGATTGACTTTCCAATGGAAGATCACCGATCTCGTCGAGGAACAGCGTGCCGCCGTGCGCGGCCTCGATGCGGCCAATTTTGCGTTGGAACGCACCCGTGAAGGCTCCACGTTCATACCCGAATAACTCGGATTGCACGAGATGATAAGGAAGCGCTCCACAATTGATCACCACCAAGGGGCCATTGCGCCGTACCGAACGCTTGTGAATAGCCATGGCCGTCAATTCCTTACCCGTACCCGACTCGCCGGAAATCAGCACGGGCGCCTCGCTGTTCGCAACCTTGGTTATGGCGCGAAACAGATCTTTCATTGCAGGACAGGTACCGACTATTTCATCGCGCACCGTGAGCGCATCCGTTTCCGCGTTGAGTACCACCATGCCGTGCTCATGACCGATAGCATCGGCAATGCTGTCTAGTTCATAAGGAACGGTGACAAACCGTGAGAAATACCGGCGGATCACACCGCGCTGAAGTTCGTTCGTTAGCTGAGGCGCGGCCAGGATGCCGACCCAGCCTATCCCCGCCGTGGCGAAGCAAGATTTGAAACCGGCAAGTTCGTGTGACGAGAAACCGCTCGCGAAGTCAAACACGCCTACGGTCGGATGACGCGCGGCGAGATGAGCTCTGGCCTCCCGGCCCGACCTCAGCGCCGCGACGTCCCAGCCGCGTTGTCCGAGCGTGTCGCATAGCCCCCGCTCGGGTGAACGGGAAACATAAACTAACGACCGATAAAACTGTTTATTCAAATCGCAACCTTTTCCTGTTGATGATCATTTACCCAGGATTGCCAGGATCTATCACCGCGTTTCGTCTGCGGATTGTTGAAATTGTCGTATGCGGATCGGTAAATAAAATCGAATCCCACGCAACAGCAATTTATGTTGACTGGTCGGCTAAGTTGAACGTCACCAAATCAGGTGCTGACTATCAGACAAACCACCCGTTGGCGAGGCGGCAAGACCCACCTGGACGCATCTTCCACTCTTTACTGCGAGGTAGCGTCCGTTTGCAAACTACAGTTGAGCGGTCTGGCGTACAGACCGTTGTCGGCGATCAGGAAAAAACGCTTATACCACGACTTCTTTGATGGTTTCAAACAACTGCACATGTTGACCGCATCCCCCCGACTCCAAAAAGGAACAAGTCAAATCAGACGAATAGCGCGGATTTCTGACCCTTCTTAGGGTTGTCCATTATCGGTGTCAGCATCCGCCAAACTATCGCCCTTATTTGCGCCGCGCGTCCTGGTTCGCTCGCGCTGGTCACAGCATTCCTACGACAATAAACAGAAAAACATCGAGATCGCGGGGCAGCGTATCGGTGCCGCGTCGGTCCCCAGCCGCACGGTTTAAATCACACAATCATGTTACACGGACAAAAATGGAACAACATGTGACAACAATGGCTCGAACCGGCTACGGCATGCACGTCAGGGGGTTGCGGCACAGCCTTCCTCGCGCCATGTCGGTCAGGCGGGTCGCCAGCCAAGCGGATAAGCCGGCAAGGCATCTTAAGCCGGGGCCTGCGCGTCCCCCGGAAGCGCTCAAGCCGCCCGCAAAAACTTGAGCGAAGACCGGGTGTAGCGTGACCATTGGGTGCATCAGTAAGGCGTGCGTAGCACCTCGTTTCTCGCTGAGCGCCAATTTGCGCCAGATCGCGCCAATACGTTTGTAGGCAAGTCAATCGACCTGTCCAACATAAGGAGTTACTGTGCGGCTGCTATCTTATATAACCAATTTCGGCGATCCTTACTTGACTTCGCTACTCGCAGGAGTCGTCATGCTGTGGCTTGCAGCGACGCGGGCGTGGCGACCACTGGTTGTTTGGACGAGCTGTTTTAGCGTGGGGGTATTGGCCGTCGCAGCAAGCAGGATTGCCCACGCAGGATGGGGGGTCGAAATACCTGCGCTGAACTTTACGGTCATCAGTGGTCATTCCATGCTAGCCAGTGCGGTCTATCCGACGACTTTCGGCATCTGCGCGACTCAGGCAAAACCACGCACTGCTGTGCTGGCCTACCTGTTCGGCCTCGCTTGCGCATTGGCGATTGGCGTGTCGCGGGTCCTCATGGGCTTTCATTCAACCGCTGAGGTCGTGACCGGGTGGCTGCTCGGCACGCTTATCGCCGGCATGACATGCAGCCTGATCGGTCAGTCACGCGTGCGCACCTTTTCAGTTGGGAGGTTTTCGACGCACGACTCCACGCCGTTCGCAGCGACTGCTCTGGCGCTCATCGTGGTTTGTCACGGCAAGGTCATACCCGTTTCCGGCTGGATCGACAGCACTGCGTCCGAAGTGACGCAATGGAGCAAAGGGCAAGTGGTTGAAACTCGCTAGACTGAACCGTGCCGCGTCACGCCGATTTTTTGGCCCGCGGCAAACTTGCCGGCATGTCCGATTCGCGACTCGCGCCCCTATCTTTTCCCGCGCCGCTGCCGGCAGTAGCTGAGAGCGATGCAACCACGGCGCCGACCGGTTTCGGCACAGGGGAGATTTTTTCGTCTACGACGGCGGTAAGGAATACCGTGTGCAAAAATTCCTCGCATACGGCCATCACATGTTCCCGTGCAATCCGATGCAGCACCTCATGGTCCATGTCGCGGACAATGAGCGTACGCACACGTGAGAGCTTTTTCAAGCGGCGACCGTGCACACCGAAGTGCATATAAAGTTCGTCGAGGCTATGGTCTCGCGGGCTAAAGAGCAGACGAACGTGAACACCGTCCGCATCCAGTCGTTGAAACAGCTTGCGGACCTGCTGGCTTTCCGTCGCCGAGCACAGTGCTTCGCCGCTCCAAGCCGCCACCGTGCCCTGTATCTGCGCAACTGCGTGCCGCCACATCGTGCGCGTGGCGAGTCCAAGCCGCGCGTGGCCGCGGATAACCTCGACCCATTTTCCGGCGCGCACCATGGAGCGCAGGTGCGCTCGCGGCGACCCCAGCTTACGCTCAGCCGCGCCTTGCATCGTACATCCGTCCGGCAGGACGAAGCCGACCGGATTGACCATAACGAGTCCACGCACCGCGCGGTTCAGCCTCGTCGCCTGCAGCGCCGCGTATGCCCCCGCGCAGATACCAAAAACGACGACGTGGCGGTAACCGCGTCCCACGAGCCAATCCACCGCGCGGGACAGGTCCTCCCCCGTCGCATCGAGGACCGTTTGGCCAGGAACGCCGCTGCGTGCCGCGCAACAACTGTCGCCAAGCCCTCGGGCGTCGATTCGCAACGACGCAAAGCCGCGCTTCACAAGCTCCCGTCCAAGCTCCACACCAAAACGTCCGTCGCCGACGTGATGGGTGGCGGCCGTATTGGCAATCAGAAGCACAGGCGTGTGCTCAGGCGCTGCGTGCCGCATTGCAGGTTCGCACAGCATGCAAAAGACGCTCCCGTCCCCCACGTGTAGCGGGTATTCGATTGCGGACGTGGTGACGAGGGCTGGGCTCGCATCGACTGTCACCGCCGGCGCACGGACACACGGCTCCACACCCTCCGACAGCCAGTCCGCCACCCTGTTCAACAGCAATTCCGGGAGCTCGGTCAGCCATGCGGGCTGGAGCACCCGCGTGTAGCTTTCGAAGGCCACCGACTCCACGCAGGCGCCTTTGGCTTCAAAGTGGGCACTGAGCTCGTGACTGCCATCGCGCTGGCCGCTATGAGCGACGAGGACCCGCTGCGCGGGTACCTGTGGCTCCTTGCACAGGTCGAGATCGCCGATTGTTTCAAGCGCCGCCGCACTGACTCGGTGGCCCAGGATGTCCCGCGCGCCGGGCGGCGTGTGCTCGTGGTTTTCGCCAACACCGGCAGTCTGTCGCCAGGTCTGATTCAGGATGTTCATTTCGCGCAAAAAAAGACGCATCGACCGAACCGGTGCGAGCATGGCAATTGATTCGATTTCGCTCTTGCGCGCCGCCAATGCAGCGACCGTTGCGCCGAAGCGAAACCCCGCGAGGGAAACCCGCTCTATGCCGGTGATGCTCCTTAAGTAGTCGATCGCCTCGATAACTTCGTCGGCCCAATCGCTGGGACACAACAGACTTTCGCAATCGGCGGAATCTCCTGTACCCCGATAATCGAAACGCAAAACCGGAACGCCGCGTGCGGCAAGACGCTGCGCGAGTTCGCGCATTGCGTGGTGCAGCCACATTGCCTCATGCCCGAAGGGGTTGCAAAGCACAACGCCCCTTTTACCATCGGCCGGATGCAGCCAGCCAAAATGCCCATTGAAAATGACAGGTTTCATTGTTCTAAGTCCTGATGGCGGTTAGCGTCTCGCGTCAGAGTTGGGTTGCTGGTGGCATGGACAGTGCGTTCCCACAGTGCAACCGCGCCCAGTAAGCGCTCTTTCCCGCCAACGTTAAGTGCGCTCCCACACATACGATCCGGCGCGCGAGCGGGGCCCGATCATGGCACTGCCCTGTGGCGAACTCAGGGCATTGTGCAGACGGATTGGTCCGGGCACAGGCAATTTTCCTGCGCGAGCAGCAGCACGACGCGCTGTTGAGCGTGGCGCGCGGCTGCGGCCATATCGCGCGATGGAGCTGCGTGTGGCACAAGGCAGGCGACGCGCTGTTGATCGATTCGAGCAGCAAGGAAGCGCAGCGCCTCGTCACGCTTGAGATGCACGAGTCCGAACTCGCGAGCGCGTGGCCGCCGGCACCCGCGGACGCTCCGACACCCGACGAGCGCAACCTCGCCATCAACCATCATTGAACTTGCCGCGCCGGCACGCACAGCCCTCCGCCCGCGCGCACTAGCGGGCCGGCACCGGCAGACAGACCTGCTGCGCGATCGCCCGATAGCGATCCGCCGTATCCCGGAGCGTCAGGCCAGCCAGCGAGCGTTGCGCGCGCGCCTGCCCTAGCGCCATCAGCACGGCATCCGCGTAGCACTGCACATCGTCGGTATCGACGAGCTGCACGCCGGGAAATCCGTTCGCGAAGGCAAACGACGGAATCTTGCTCGCCACGATCGGGATACCGGAGGCCAACGCTTCGAGAAACGCCACACTGTGTGCCTCGGAGCGCGACGGCATGACGAACACATTCGACTCAGACAGCACGGTCGCCACATCGGTACGCGGCCCGGCCACCACCACGCGCTTCGCGAGTCCCAGCTCCTCGACCAGCTCGATTACCGCGCGCTGATAGTCGGGATCCTCGACCACGCCATACAGCACCAGGCGCGCGTTTTGCGCCTGCTTGAGCACCTCGCTGAACGCACGCACCGTCAGAAGCTGATTCTTCACCGACGCGTACCGGCCGATCTGCACGACCTGGGGCACCCGGCCGCTGCGCTCGATGCCCTCGGTGAACGTAAAACGCGCAAGGTCCACGCCGTTAGGCACCACGCTCATCGACGGATGCGGTCCGATTGCCTGAGCATAGTCCGTCACGCCTTGCTGCGACACACCGATCACGGCCCGGGCGCGTCCCGAGAGAATGTGTTCGACGCGCCGGAACAGCGGGCGCTCGAAGTCGTTGGTCGCCGAGTGCATCACATAGACGACTGGGACACGAAGCGGCAACGCGCGTGCGTAAAACGACGGAATCGTGGCGTGCGCGAAAATCACGTCCGGGCGGAAGCGGCGCACCGCGAAGAACAGATTCCACAGCTTGCGGGCAACGCGATGCCGCCGCTGCGGAAACCAGCACAGCACACCGTGATCCTGGAGTTCATCCTGCAACGGCATGAATTCGGCATGCGAGGGCAACAGCGATGCCACGCAAACCGCCATGCCATCGGCGCGTTGATCGATGGCGAGATCCTTCGCGAGAACTTCGGCGCCGGACAGGCGTGGTGCCAGAACCAGATGAAGGACACGCATCATGAAGTCCTTGCAGTCAGCGTTCGAAACAGCATCCATGCCGCGGCGCAGCCGAGGCCGAGCGTCATCGACCACGCGATGCCCGTGACACCCCACCAGTGCGTCGCAAGAGGCGCGCTGATCAGCAGCACGACGACCTGAATCGCCGAGGCATGCACCGTCGCCTTCGCGTCACCCACCGCACGCAGATACGCGACAAGCACCGCAATCAACGCGCCGATCGCCATGTTGATCACCAGAATTCTGAACAGCGGCACCGCGGGCAACCACGCCGCACCGAGAATCAGGGAGAACAGCGGTTGCGCAATCAGCCTCAGCACTTCGACGAATCCCGCCAGCCCCACCGCAATCACCAGCAGATAGATCTTGATCAGCCGTGACGCGGCGCGCGGGTTCCTGCGATGATGCGCCGCAAACGTGGGGAACAGGTATTGCGACATGGCGATCGCCGCATCGGCCAGCAGCATCTGCGCGAGTCTCGACGACATTTGATAGCTGCCCAGTTGCGCCGGGCCGAGCAGCTTGCCGACGACCACCTTGTCGAACTGATTCAGCAGCAGGTTGATGACGCTGCTTGCCCAGATCCACCGGCTAAAGCCCACGTATTGACCAATGCCCGACCACACCGCGCGCACCGGCGGGCGCGGCATCATCGTCAGCCAGGTCAGCGTGCTTTTCAGCGTTTCGCCGGCGACCAGACCGAGCAGCACCGAGGCCGCGCCGGCGCCGAAGTACGCGAGGCCAAGCCCAACCGAGCAATCGACAAATGCCGCCGCCACCTCGACGCCGGCGATATGCTGGAAACGCCGCTCGCGCTGCACGACAAAATAAGCAGGCGACGCGAGGCCCCGCAATAACGGAAGCGCCGCGGCAAGCTGCAGCAGCACGAGTGATCCGTCGAGGTGAAACTGACTGCCCAGCAACGGCGCCAGCGCGAGCAACAGCAGCGAGATCAGCACACCGCGCGCTGTCAGGGTCGTCCACACCGCACCGAGTTGCGAACGCGTCGGCGCATGTTCACCTTGAATGACCGCTTGCGCGAGGCCGGTGTCCGACAGCGCCTCGGCTATCGCTACCGCAAGCAATGCCACGCTCACGCTGCCGATCGCCGCGGGTCCGAGCATGCGGCCAATCGCAAGAAACTTGATCGCTACCAGTCCGCGCACGGCGAACTGTTGCAACAGCACCCAAGTCGCCGCACTCGCGCCGAAGCTGGCCGCTATCGAGAACGCCGGAAGCCTGATCGCCCGCAAGCTATTTCTCCGTCGAATCGGAACGCCGTTGACTCGGCTGCGCAACGATTCAACGGAACCGCTGCGTTATGCCGCCGGCGCATAATTAGTGAGGTGCACCAGCAAGCTGGCGACGTTTTCATCGAACTCTAGGCACGACCTTACCGCGAGAGAATCGGCGACAACCGCCATCAGCTAGGCCGCTTCAGCCGAAGCTATTGCGTTGTAGTACGTTTACCCACAGAACGGGGCAGATTGACGGGTTCACTCACGCCCGCGGTGCTAACGTTGTTCTGCTAGCGACGCGAAAAATTCGCCGCCCTGGTGCCTTTGCCAAAACGCACATGCCAACCGACGCGATGGAACAAGACTACGTCCTGATTGTGGAGCCCAATCTCACCGGCCATCGCTGGCGTTATGTCGAGTGGACCATGCAGGCCTGTGCGGAAGCCGGGTATCCGTGCATCCTCGCGACCGAATGCGCCAACGAAGATCATCGGCTTGCCAGACAGATCGTCGCCGCCAACCGGCCTGACGTGGAAATCGCGTTTGTCGATCCTGACGCGCGGCCCCGCGGCCTGCTGCGCGACCCCAACGAATACTGGCGATTTCACCGCTATTTCAAGCGCGTGCATAAGGTGGTCAGCCACGCGCAACCGATCAGGCTGGTGGTCGTTCCCTACGTCGATTATTTTCTCTATGCTCTGCCGTTTCTCGGCTCGCCATTCCGCAAGACGCCGTGGATCGGCATCACGATGCGCTCGACCTTTCATCATCGCAAGGTCGGCATCAAAGCGCCGGATCGTCCATTGGTCAATGCGATCAAGGCGCAACTCTTCAAACGCGCAATCCGAACGGAGGGCTTGCGCACGTTGCTCACCATCGATCCCACGCTGCCGGAATGGGCAGCGCACCGCGCATCGAAGGCAAGCGCGGCCGTCGCCTATGTCGCGGATCCCTTTCCGGACGAGCAGGCGGAAAACCCCGTTCTCGCCCGCGAACGGCTCGGACTGGACCCCATGCAGCGCTACCTGCTGGTGTACGGCGCCATTACCGAGCGCAAAGGCATTTACGAACTCGTCGAGGCGTTGATGCGTCTGGACAATGCACCCACGCTGATCGTCGCCGGCGAGCAGGACGCAGGCACGCGCCATTTCATGCGCAACCATGTCCGCAGCCTGGCACCCGCGCCGCTGATACTCGACTCGTTCATCGCCAACGACGTCGAGCGTGACCTGTTCTCCGCCTGCGACGCGGTCTGGCTGGGCTACAAGGGACACTACGGGATGAGCGGCGTGCTCGTGCAGGCGTACCGCTTCGGCAAGCCGGTGATTGCAACGGAAGACGGGCTGATCGGCTGGTTCAGCCGGCGCTGTGAACTGGGGCCGATATTGAGCGACCTGAGCTCGGCGTCGATAGGCAAGGCCATCAGCGAGATCGCGACCTCGTGGCCGCATGCGCCCGAGGCCGTCCCGTCCGCCAGGGAAGATCTGCTGTCCCGGCATACGCTCGGTCAGTTCAAGCAGACCTTGCTTCAGCAGATGGCCTGATCCGGCCGACCCATATCCGCACCCCACACGCCGGCGCGATCAGCCGGCCGGTTCGCCGCCCGCTCCCGGCTCGGCACCGCGCCGCGCGGCGAGCACCGCAGCAATGCGCGGATCGGCAGCAGGCTCGACTGTCGTCGAACTGGACGCCTCAGTGGCCGGCCGCACAGGCCGTTGACGCCGGGGTGGCTGGTCAGCGGCGACAGGCACCTGTTCGCGCACCGCGCTGCTGCGCTTTTCCGGAAAAAGCGCGTTGCGCATGAGCAGGAACGGAAACTCGATCGCGCGCGTCGTCACGTAACCGATCAGGATGGCAAACGCAAACTGCGCCGTAAGCGCGACAATCCACGTCAGGCTCGGCGCCAGGCCGAGCGCGGTTGCTTTGCGAATCAGCATATCGCCGGGCGCGAGCGCGAGTGAATGCCATAGATAAATGCCGTAAGAATAAAGGCCGATCCACGCAACCGCGCGATATACCATCGACGAGCGCAGCGATCCGGAATGCTCGAGCACCAGCACGAGCAAGGCGGCGAAACCGAGCGCCTGAATCGTATAGCCGATGCTTTCGTCCAGCGCCAGATTTTTCGTCGCGAACGCGAGCCACGCGCACAGCACCGCGACGATCGCGACCAGCATCCATTTGCGCTTTGCGAACTGCTGATAGACGTCCGGTCTCATCCAGTAGATCGCGGACAGAATCACGCCGACCAGCAGACTGTCGATCCGGTATTGCGTGTACGCGAAGGCGCCTTGCAGGTCGCCACCCGCCACGGCGAAGCAACGCGCGGTGAGCACCACCGCGCAGATAGCGGAAAGCACGCCGACGATGGTCCACACGCCCAGACGCCAGCGGGCAAACAGCAACAGCAACGCCGGCAGTACCAGGTAAAAGTGTTCCTCGACCGCGAGGCTCCAGGTTTGGGTAATCGACGTACCCAGATAGTTCTGAAGATGGGTCAGGTTCTGGAATAGAAACGTATTCCACGGGTGGCGGCCGGCCAGCAGATGGAAAACGATCAGTACGTAATACGCGGGCCAGATGCGAAAAATACGCCGGATGATAAAACGCTTTGCGTCGACGTGGCCTTTTTCAGCGTACTGCCTGAGCAGGAGGCCGCCCACCAGAAAACCGCTCAGCGTGAAGAACAGATTCACGCCTTCACGTCCAAAATTTTTCAGCGGGTACTCAATGATCTGGAGTAGAAAATTGTTGGTATGGACAGTATGAAAGTGAAACCCCATCACCGCGATAATCGCGATACCGCGGACAAAATCGAGCTCGACTGCCCTGCCGGCTCTTGCGGGTCCCGCCCCGCCGAATAATTTCATGTTCTTCCCCTGTCACCATCCGCGGGCCAATGTCCCTTTTTGCATCTTCGGTGGCGCAACGCGCGCGTGCGCGCCAACTTCAAGGCATTGCCCGACAACCTGAGGGCGACCCGGGGCGTCTCGCAACAGCCGGCCTTTCCTCAGTCGCCAGAACCCAGGCAATCGGCGACGAAACGGGTAGGCGTAATTGGCAAGCAGGGATATTCCCCCACAATGACTTGACGCGAGACCGTCTGGTAAAGACCAACGGCGCCGGGGAGGATCAACAATGCGCCATCAGTATGCGACGCCGTGGATATGGATTTTTCTGTTACCGCTAGCGCTGGACTACAAAGCGACCGACGCGAACACAGGCCATTTCGCCCAGTTCGTGTTCGTCCTCCCGGCGCTTGCCGCCGGGCTGGCTCTGGCGCTGATTGCGCCACGCTTTCACGAACGCTCACGCCTGCGCTGGTTCGTCACCGCTAGCGTGACGCTGTGCGTGTTCGGCAGCCTTGTTGCCCAGCTGATACAGGACAACGACACCGGCAACTACCTGCGGGTATTGCTGCCGTTCCTGCTGTTCCTGCTGGGCTACATCGTGGCCTGCCATCCGTGGAGCGAATACAGAATCTCGCAGTTCGAGAAAGCCCTGTTCGTTGCCAACACCATCAGCCTCGTTTTCACCTGCGTCTACGGCGTGGCGACGGCAGGCGGTCTCGAGGAAGTCCGTTACCGGATCGTCTCCGTGACGCTGTTGGGACTGCAAGGCGTGCTGCTGCACGAATTCGTCGTTGCCAGGCGCTTTTCCTTTTTTACCGTCTCTGTGTTCGCCTTCAGCGTGATCGTCGAATTGCTGAGCGTCACACGCAGCATGCTGGTCGGCACGGTGTTGCTGTTCCTGATCGCCATGGGACTGTGCGCGCCAACGATTCAGCAGATCTGGCGCGCGATGGCGCGCAGCCTGATCGCCTGCGCGGTGATCGCCGGCGTGGCAGGCGTGGCGACATTGAGCTTTCCAACCATTACCCAGCACTGGACGCAGCGTATTTTTGCATCGGAGGTCACCGCCTCCGGCAAGGATCCGACCACGATCACCCGCCTCGCCGAAATGCGCGATCAGTTCGACCAGGTGACCGAGTCGCCCGAGACGCTGTTATTCGGCACAGGCTTCGGGCACTACTATCGCTACTCCCCCGCCTACCTGCCGGATCTCGCCGATCAGATCAGCGAGAAGGACTTCTTTGCGATCAGGGAATGGGCCGCCGGTCATAATTTCTGGGTGTATCAGTTGTTCGCGGGCGGTCTGCTGTTCGGCATCGGCATGCCTGTTGTAATGCTGATCGCGCTGGCGATGTGTTTCCTCTCCTATCGTCACTGGCGTGCTGTCGTGCCAGGCGCGCCGATGCTTCCCGTACTCGGGCGAGCCATCATGCTGTTTGCCGCACTGCCGGCTACCTCGATAGGCGGCAATCCGCTCGGACCACGTTTCTCGGGACTGGTATTCGGCATCGCGCTCGGCCTCATGATCGCCACGCATGCGCGACTGCAACGCGCACTTCCGGCCCGGCCGAAGCGCGTTCACACGCCGCCGCGCGTGCGCCTGGCGACCACCCTGCCGGAGTTGCCCGGCAGGATCCAGCCCGGCATGGGCCGCTCGGATCTTGCAACGACCTTGGGTATCTCACGCCCGGCAAGCACCGCGACCGGGGCTGGCCGCTTCGGACCGCTCGCGTCCGGTACACCGTCGACACGCAGCGTCAACCGATCGAATCTCGCCCGATGAAAATTCTCCACCTGCTCGCAAGCGTCGATCCACGCGCCGGCGGCCCCGTAGAAGGCGTGCGCCGCAGCGGCATAGCGATGCAAGAAGCCGGCCACCATATCGAAGTGGCCACCTGCGATGCGCCGGGCGACGCGTACCTCGCGGCCTTTCCGTTTCCGGTCCATGCCTTTGGCCCTGTCGCTAGCCGCTACAGTTACAGCGCACGGCTCGCGCCCTGGCTCGACGCCAACGCGCGCCGCTTCGACGCGGTCATCGTGCATGGTCTGTGGCAATACCATGGCCTCGCCGCGTGGAAGACACTCAGACGAAGCGCGGTGCCGTACTACGTGTACGTTCATGGCATGCTCGATCCGTGGTTCAAACAGGCGTACCCGCTCAAGCACCTCAAGAAGTGGTTGTATTGGCCATGGGCCGAATATCGTGTGCTGCGCGACGCACGCGCCGTCATCTTTACGACGGAAGAAGAGCGCACTCGCGCCCGGCGATCTTTCTGGCTATATCGGGCCAATGAACGGATTGTGCCGTTCGGCACGACCGTGCCGCCGCTCGATGCCGAGTCTGTACGTGAAGCGTTCCTGCAAGCCGTGCCTGGCTTGCGCGGCAAACGCATCGTGCTGTTTCTCGGACGCGTGCATGCCAAGAAAGGCTGTGATCTGCTGATCGATGCATTCGCGCGCATCGCCGGCCGCGATCCGGCATTGCACCTCGTCGTCGCGGGACCGGACGAGACCGGCTGGGTCGCGCATCTGCGCGCGCGGGCACAAGCGGCCGGCGTCGCGCACCGCGTCAGCCTGCCTGGCATGCTGCAAGGCGATCTCAAGTGGGGCGCGTTTCACGCAAGCGACGTGTTCGTTCTGCCGTCGCACCAGGAGAACTTCGGCGTAGCGGTCGCCGAAGCGCTCGGCTGCGGGCTGCCGGCGCTGATCTCCGATAAGGTCAACGTCTGGCGTGAGATCGAAGCGGATGGCGCGGGCCTGGTTGCCGCCGACACGATCGAGGGCACCGAACAGAATCTGGTGCGCTGGTACGAACTCGACGACGCGGCCCGCGCGAACATGCGCGCGCAGGCATGCCGCACCTTCCATGCGCGCTTTCGGGTCGAAACCATGGTCGGCTCGTTGACGGCTCTGCTGGAAACCCAGGGCAGCGTCGACGTGCGCGAACACACGCTCACCGCTCTGCGAGAAGCGACTCAACATAGCCAGTGACAGGATGCGCGTCGCACCCCGTCGCCGGCTGGCCGGGTCATTGCGCCTTCCGGGTTACTGTTCCTTCATCAAGGGCGTCAACGTAGAGGCTGCGATCGGCAAGCTGTCGATTTGACCCTGCGTCTGAATCGTCATCGGGGAACTGTTGGCAGC
Organism: Paraburkholderia sp. IMGN_8; assembly: GCF_038050405.1. NCBI lineage: Bacteria > Pseudomonadati > Pseudomonadota > Betaproteobacteria > Burkholderiales > Burkholderiaceae > Paraburkholderia > Paraburkholderia sp. IMGN_8. Next base: position 3,736,590 of record NZ_CP150900.1, read on the forward strand.
GTCGGCTCTGGTGCTGCCCACAATGTCCGGCATATCGAGTTGCCGGATGAGATGCCCGGCCAACCGCAGCGAAAGCGCGGCAATCGTGATGGTCGGAAAGTTGGCGCCGACCGTCGGAAAGACCGAGCTGCCGGCCACATAAAGATTGCCTATCCCGTGCACCTTGCAATTGCGGTCGACCACGCCTTCGCGTGGCGAATCATGCATGCGCGTCGTGCCCATGTGGTGCCACGTTCCTTCCAGCTTCTCGGACCACGGCCGGCCTTCGAGCGGCGCGTCGAGTTCGACGTCCGCAATCCCGGCCATCTGCAACTCCTGCGCAAGCAACGCGAAGGTTCTGTCGAACGTGCGCTGAACCTGCTCGCCGAGCCGCCATGCCACTTTGACACGCGGCATGCCGAGCCGGTCGCGTTGATCCGACAGGGTGACGCGGCTGTCACGATTGGGCTCCGCTTCGACGATTGCCTGCAGGGTCACGCCGGTGACCAGCGCCGGCCACTGATACAGCCGCGTCAAGCCGTATCCCACGGTGTCGAGCGGATGCGACGCCATCGTGATGAGATCGGCCTTCAGGCTGCGGCCCGGCTGGTCCTTGGACAGCAGCGCCTCCTTGCAGTGGATCAGCGCCTCGGACCCTTTGCTGCCTTCGCCGTAAAAGCGCGAATAGAGCCATACGCGCGAATTGAGCAATTTCTCGCGCTCCATCAGCTCCTGCTTCGGCGCGAACTGCGAGGAGATCTTCGTACCGTGCGCGGAGACCGCGGCATTCTGGTAGTGATACTTGATGTCGTACAGTTTGTTGCGCCTGAACCCGGGGCGGAAACGCACTTTCCCACACATCATCCGCGGATGATCCATGAAGAAGCGGCCCACCAGATCGTTGCGATTGCCAAGCCCGGCGGCCTCTACGTTGTTCGACGCGAGCAGCATGCGCGCGTTCTCGATGCCACCGGTCGCCAGTATGAAAATCTTGCTCACCACCGACATCCTGCGACCGCTGAGCGTCGCCACCTGAACCCGCGAAATGGTCGACGCCTGGGCGTCGGCGTCGATGTTCAGGACGTTCGCGTACAGAAACACGCGCACGTGCGACGAACGGGACAGTTCGTCGCGATACAGCTTGCCGAAGCGCACCGGCGGGCTGAACTGAGCCACCGTATCGCGCATATCGCCCGTCCCGAGCGGAATGCGGCGCACGTCGTGGCGCCCGATCTCGCGCTCCCAGTAAGCGGGGTCGAAATTTTGCGGACCGAGCTTCAGCAACTCATGCGTGCGCGCGTAATACGGCGCCAGTTCGTCGAGGCCGAACGGCCAGCCGCTGTGCGCTATCCAGTCCCGCTTCTCGAAGTCCCACGGATCCAGCGGGCGGCACCATCCTCCCCAGCAATTGCTGCTGCCGCCGAAGTAGCGGCTGCGGGAACCGTCCGCAAATGAATAGGGGAGACCGGCGTTCTCGCCGCGATAGAGGTCGCGCGTTTCGTCGTCAGGGCCGAAGCCGCCGCTTTCGAGCATGCAGGTGTCGATCCCCGCCCTCGCCATCTCGCGTGCGAGCGTAATGCCCGCGACCCCGCCGCCGATGATGCAGACTGCCGTTTCGATGACCGTGTTTTGTTCGACATTGCGAGTATCGATAAACATCCCTGCTCCCCATTCTGCTTCATGCAGTTCTTGAGTGCGTCAATCCGGTTGCTCATCCAGCCGGGCTGGCGCGCAACCGCGCACACGTCGTTTCCGACCACCTCATCGGCGCCACAGTGGGCATCGACTGGCAATCGTCAATCGACAATCCCATTGCAGCCGCCGACATCCCGGCGGGAAACGACCCAGGCCTCCTCAGCGTATTGACGCTGCGGTTCTATATCTGTGCTTTAAGCCACGGAATCGAAACGATTCCTGATGAAGCGGCATGGATTGCCGCCATACACGCCCTCCGGCTCGAGCGAGCGATGCACGACGGACAAAGGCGTCACCACGGCGGAGCGGCCGATCGTCACGCCCATCTGCACGACACACTTCGACGTAATCCAGACACCGTCCTCGATGACGATGGGCGCGACGCGCAGATCCATCGTGGTGCTCATGTCGTGAGATCCTGCGCTCAGAAACGTACCTTGGGAGATGCAGACGTTCGAGCCGATGCGGATCATGGCCTGGTTGTAGATCCAGACATCGACGCCGAACCAGCAGTTGTTGCCCACCTCGAGATTCCAGGGCGCCTTCACGCGCAGCGGATGCACGAAGCGGCAACCCGTGCCGATCTTCGCGCCGAACAGGCGCAACAGCGCAACGCGGATAAATGAAAGAGGCAGCAGTTTGTTGTTGATCACACAGGCTTCAACGACAAACCATATGAGTTCGATCAGGGCGCTGCGCTTCGCGCGATAGTTGCCCTTTCCGGCGAGACTCAGATCAATGACGCGGCCATTCTCGCGCGTGCCGCTCACGGCCGGCGCATCGGGTGCGTCGGGTGCGTCGGGTGCGTCGGGTGCGTCGGGTGCGTCCGGCATGCGGCCGATCTGCGGATCGTCGGCAACGTTACCCATCATCTTTCTCCTGACCACGAGCGGTAGTAAACATACCCATTCGTACCGAGCGTGGTGCCATTATGTTGCGGCTCTCCGCGGCACTTTGCTCTATGGCCGTACAGGGAAGCGTTTTGGCGGCTACGTGCGTGCTGGTTGGCGCACGATAGGCTTATCGCGACAGCATCTGTCTGGGGAAAACGATGAACACCTCGCTTCGTCACACCGCTACCTCGCTGTTCGTCGCAATCGCGTGGTGCGCCGCTGTGCCGGCTCTCGCACAAACGGCCGCTCCCGCGCCGGTTGCACCGGCTGCGGCTGCCGCTACGGCTCCGGGCTACGGCGGCGGCATGAACGCCGTCGCTCCGAAAAACGGCCGGGCGGCTCATCGTGCGAGTGAAGAGAAGCTGCTCGGTGCCCCGCAGGAATACGGCGCCGCCGATGCGCCTCAGCGCAATACCGCCGACGCCCAGCAGGCAGCCTTGCTCGACGAGCAGCGTATGAGCGTGACCGGTGCGGGTCCGGGCGCCTTGCCGGCTCCGGGCAAGGGTCAGCGCATCAAGGCGCCGGCCGCCGCCAACGGCAATGCACGCGTCGCCGGCCAGCCGCGCCCGACTGCGAATGACGCCTTGATGCCCGCAGCAGCGGCGAAAGCCACTTACGCCGACCCGTACGACCTCACCGGCTCGGGCAAGCACGGCGTTTACCGTTCCCCGTGGTGATGTCGCATTCATAAAAGCGCCGCGTGCCGGATCAATCCGGCGCGGCTTTCTCCACCGTAGCCGCCTCGCTCCGCCTCGCCGCCACGGCCGCAGTCGAAGACCCCGCGCCGGAGTGCGTCGCCACGGCTTTTGCGCGTCGCGCGCCGCCCGCCGCACGAACCAGCACCGCGAGCCGCTCCTCGAACGTACGAATCGACGCCTGCGGCGATAGCGCGCGCTCGGCGTAATCGCGTCCGGCACTGCCCAGCGCCGCACGGCGTTCGGGATCGTTCGCCAGCGCGCTGATCGCCTCAGCAAGTGAGCACACGTCGTCCGGCGGCACCACCACGCCACGTGGCGAAACCTCATCGAATAGACCTGTATCCCGACGCGCCATCGCCACGACGGCCCGTCCGCTCGCGAACATGCCGGTGAGCTTGGACGGCATCACCAGATCCGCTGCATCGCAGCGCTGCGGCAAAACGTGGATGTCGGCCAGGTTGAGCAATTCGTTCAAACGCTCCGCCGGTTGCAACGGAATGAAAATGCAGTTCGTCAATGCCGAGCAGCGCTCCAGCAAACTCCGTTTCGCGGCCCCGCTGCCGCAGAAAACGAACGTGACGTCAGCGCGTCCGGCCAGCGCCTCAGCCGCATCGGCGAGCGTCTCGATGCCCTGCTTGGCGCCCATGTTGCCCGAGTACAGAACCACTTTCTGTCCATCCGGAATGTGCAACAGGCGCCGATATTCGCTCTCGCGCGTGAGCGGAAAAATGGTCGAAGCGTCGACCCAATTGGGCAGGCTCACGATCCGCGACGGGTCCACGCCCTTGGTCTGCGCACGCGCGGTCATCTGGCGGGAAATCGACGATACCGCATCGAAGCGCCGCAGCAACGCACTTTCGATCCAGCGCGCAAAACGCGCGGCGCGCGAGTTCTTCAACAGACCGAGATCGAATGCCGCGTCAACCTCGTAGTCCTGAATATGCAGCCACGCACTAGCGTTCGCGATGCGTGCCAGCGTAAGCGCGCCGGGCGCGCACATCAGGGTCGGTGCAATCAGCACGACCGCATCGGGACGCCACAGCGCCTGCCAGGCGAGCAGCGGCAACGACGCCATCGCGAAGCTCGCCAGATGGACCATCCGCTTCACGCCGCTGGGCCGCGACGGCACCCAGAGCGGCGCACGCCAAACCGTCACGCCGTCGCGCATCTCGCGGTGAAACCGCCACGGCGAATAGCCGTCCGCAACCTGCCATTCCGGGTAATAGGGCGGCGCGCACACTACGCGCACCTCGTGTCCGCCGCCGGCCAGAAGCGCCGCCATTTCCGCCGTGTACTTGCCCACCCCGGTCAGTTCAGGCGCGTAGTTGAGGCCGTAGATAAGGATCTTCATGGTGGCAGCCAGAACGTGTTGGAACTTCGCTTGCGCGACTCGGCCGGGCGACGCGCGTCAGTCGCTCAACATCAGCGCGCAGCCGCGCGCGATGTTGGCTGCGGCAGAAGGCGGATCGAACCGGCGAATCACATCCATACAGCGACGCGCGGTTCCGCCGGCGTCGGCAAAAGCCTCCATCGCCTTGAGCATCGTGCGCTGCAACCCTGCAACGTCGCCGGCGGTGAATGCATAACCGCTCACGCCGTCGATCACCAGTTCCGGAACGCAGCCGCAACTCTCGCTGACGACGGCCGGACAGCCATGCGCGAGCGCCTCGTTGACGACCAGCCCCCACGGCTCGCTATAGCTCGGCAGCACCAGACAGGTCGCACCGTAGTACTCGTGTGTCAGCGGCTCGTCCTGCAGACTGCCGGCGAAAGTCACGGCGTCGCCGAGCGCGAGTTCGGCTACCTTCGTGTGAAGCATTTCGGCCATCTGCCCCGTGCCGACAATGTGTAATTTCGCTGCCGGAATACGCCGCCGCAATCCGGCGAAGGCCTCGATCAGCGTGCCGATGCCCTTCTCTTCGGAGAGACGGCCGACATATAAGAATACCGGCGGGTTGCCGGCACGGCGGGCGACCCGTTCGACCAGCGCGCGTTCCGGCGAGAACGACCCGGGCATCGCGGCGGCCTGACACGGCACGAAAATCTTGTCGCGCTTGGCGCCGAGCGACAGCAAATAATCGCGGCTGCGTTCGCCGAAACCGAAGTAGCCGTCGCAGAGGGAGAAGAACACCCGTTTCGGAATCGAGGTGAGGAGCCTCTTGGGCTTGTCGCGTCCGGTCGAATCGACGAACACCGCGCGCCGCTTGCCGGTCACGATGCACGCTGCAAGCATCGCCCAGTACTCCGGACGGTGATAGCCCGGCAGAATGATCAGATCCGACCTGGCGCGCAGCACTTCCCATGTGAGCCGCGCGATCATCTTCAGCGTCGGCACGTCTTCATAGCAACCGTCGAACAGCTTCTGCATCGGATAGCGATGGTACGAGTAGTCGACATCCGAAAAGCCGACCCGGTCGTGTTCCGTATCCGCAATCTGCACCATCGAGTAGCGAATCGCGCCGGATGCCGAAATGTTGTGCAAGGCGGAGAAAACAACACCTTTGTGGCGCGACCACACGACGTTGTGAAAGATCGTGACTGACGCTGTCATTTTGATGCCACTCCTCGAAAAATCGTCTTTGTGCTCGTTGCGCGACCTGTCCGCGCGAAGAGCCCCAAGCGTTCCTGAAGATCCGGAACAGCGTTCTATGGCTCGCTGTGCGCGCCTAGGCGTGCAGCGCAGCGGCGGGCGTCGAACCGGCGTGCGATGTAACGAAATCCCGATAGGTCGCTGCGATGCCCTCCTCGAGGCCGATCGTCGCGCGCCAGTCCATCCGCGCGAGCCGCGACACGTCGAGCAGCTTGCGCGGCGTGCCGTCGGGCTTGGACGTATCGAATACGAGTTCGCCCTCGAAGCCGACCACGCGGCTGATGCATTCGGCCAGCTCGCGAATCGACAGATCATCGCCGACGCCGACGTTCAGCAGGCCCTCGGTCACGTTGTGCTCGAGGACGAACAGCGTCGCTGCCGCCAGATCGTCGACGTGCAGAAACTCGCGGCGCGGCGTGCCCGAACCCCACACCGTCAACGTGGCGGCGCCGCTTGTCTTCGCCTCGTGCGCCTTGCGCAGCAGCGCCGGCAGCACGTGGCTGCTGTTCAGATCGTAGTTGTCGTTCGGACCGTACAGATTGGTCGGCATCAACGCGACGAACTGGGTGTTGTATTCGCGGTTGTAGGCGTCGCACAGCTTGAGGCCGGCGATTTTCGCAATCGCGTAGGCATCGTTGGTCGGCTCGAGCGCCGAGGTCAGCAGATACTCTTCGCGAATCGGCTGCGGGCATTGTTTCGGATAAATGCACGACGAGCCGAAGAACACCAGCCGCTCGACATGGGCGCGATACGCGGCATGGATCACGTTGGTTTCGATCACGAGGTTTTCGTAGATGAACTCGCCCGGCTTCGTCGCATTGGCGAGAATGCCGCCCACTCGCGCGGCCGCGAGCAGCACGACGTCGATCTGTTCTTCCTCGAAGAAGCGATTCACGGCAGCCTGATCCGTGAGATCGAGTTCCGCCCTGGAACGCGTGACGATGTTGCGATAGCCGTCGGCGCTTAAGCGACGGACCAGCGCGGAGCCGACCATGCCACGGTGGCCCGCGACGAAGATGCGTGCATGTTTGTTCATCGCAGTCACTCGTGATGTTCCAGTGTCGTAAATCCGGCCAGCGTGACGAGCGCATCGCGTCTCGCGATCTGATAGTCCGCACGCACCATTTCCTTGACGAGCGCGCTGAACGGCGTGGTCGGCCGCCAGCCGAGACGCGCATGCGCTTTCGACGGATCGCCAAGCAGCGTTTCGACTTCCGCCGGTCTGAAGTAGCGCGGATCGACGCGCACGATCACGTCGCCCGGCGACATCTTGATTTCGCGTCCTTCGACCTTCTCGACAATCCCGACTTCATCGACGCCGGTGCCTTCGAAACGCACCGTGGCGCCCAATTCAGCGGCGGCATGCTGGACGAACTCGCGCACGCTGTACTGCACGCCGGTGGCGATCACGTAATCCTCGGGCTGCTCCTGTTGCAGCATGCGCCATTGCATCTCGACGTAATCGCGCGCATGTCCCCAATCGCGCAGCGCCGACAGATTGCCGAGGTACAGCGTCTTCTGCATGCCCACGGCAATACGCGCCATGGCGCGCGTGATCTTGCGCGTCACGAAGGTCTCGCCGCGCACCGGCGATTCGTGATTGAACAGAATCCCGTTGCACGCGTAGAGACCATAGGCCTCGCGGTAATTGACGGTCGTCCAGTAGGCAAAAAGTTTGGCGACCGCGTACGGGCTGCGCGGATAGAACGGCGTCGTCTCCGACTGCGGAATCTGCTGCACGAGACCGTACAACTCCGATGTCGAGGCCTGATAAAAGCGTGTCTTGTGCTGAAGCCCCAGAATCCTGATCGCTTCGAGAATGCGCAAAGCCCCGAGGCCGTCCGCGTTGGCCGTATATTCGGGCTCCTCGAACGACACCGCCACATGGCTCTGTGCCGCGAGGTTGTAGATTTCGTCGGGCTCGACGCGCTGGATCACCCGCAAGATGCTCGTCGAATCGGTCAGGTCCGCGTGATGCAGAAAGAGCCTCTGCTCCGGATCGTGGGGGTCGCGGTAAAGATGATCGATACGGTCTGTGTTGAACAGCGATGTCCTGCGTTTGATGCCGTGCACGTCGTAGTCCTTGGCGAGCAGCAGCTCGGCCAGGTACGACCCGTCCTGTCCAGTGATGCCGGTGATCAGCGCGACCTTGCGTTTCATGAAGCATTCTCCTCGGTGAACATGGTTATGCCGGTGCCGCAGCGCGGTATGGTGGTCGGCCGCGGGCCGCCGCATCAACCGGCGATGCTGTCGTATCCGTAGTAGCCGCCGTGATAGCCCGAACCGAGGAAAGCCCCTTCCTGCGGCACATCGGTGAGCAACACGCCCTTTAGCGACACGCCGCCGTTGAACAGCCGCTTGGCCGTCTCGGATATCTCGTTCAACGGATGGCGCCCGTAGCGCACCACCAGCAGCGCCGTGCCCGCGTATTTGCCGATCACCGTCGAGTCGGTCACCGCAAGCACCGGTGGCGTGTCGACGATGATGAGGTCGTACCTCGACTTCAATTCGTCGAGCATCGTCTCGAAGCGTTTGCTCATCAGCAGTTCGGACGGATGTGCGGGCAGCGTGCCCTTGGCCAGCACGTCGAGTCCCGGCAGTACTTCGCGCTGGATCATGGAATGCAGATCGCCGCCGCTCAGCACGTCCGAGAGCCCTGGCTGGTGTGCGATACCGAAGTGCGAATGGACGTCGCCGCGCCGCATGTCGCCGTCGATGATCAGCACGCGCTTGTTCGCGGACGCAACCAGCGCAGAAAGATTCACCGACAAAAACGACTTGCCGGTATCCGGCCGCGAACCCGTGATCATCACGACGTTGTTCTCGGCATGGTCGAGCGACAGCTGCAACGAGGTCCGCAGATTGCGCACGCCTTCCACGGCGATGTCTTGCGGCGCCTGCTCGGCCAGCACATGAAGCCCGCGGCGGCGCAGCATGACGTTTTCCTGCAACCGCAGCTGATGCTGGCTTCTCGGCACGACGGCGAACACCGGCACGCCGAGCACGGCTTCGATTTCGTCCGGGCGCTCCACGCCGCCATACATCGCCCGCTTGAAGAACGTCAGCATGATGCCGATCAGCAAGCCGCCGCCGAGCGCGATCAGGATCGCCAGCACACGCTTCGGACGCACCGGCTCGTCAGGCGCCTCGGCGAAATCCACCACGCGTACGCTGCCGACCTGGCCGGCTTTCGCCACTCTGAGTTGCTGCGCGCTATTGAGCAGGTTGGTATAGAGCTCCGTATCGACGTGCACGTCGCGCAACAGCCGCAAGGCGGTCTGTTCGGTATCGGGCATCACGGACACGCTGCGGTTCATGTTGTTCTGCGCGCCCTGCAACGCCGCGATCTGTGCATCGAGCGCCGCCACCGCCGGGTGATTCGCCGTAAAGCGCGTCGACATCTCCGCGCGCTGCTGCTGCAGATCGAGCAGCTTGGTCTTGTTGTCGACGATCTGTTGAAGCAGCAGCCGGCTTTCTTCGCCGAGATCGACCGTACCGTGCGTATTGCGGAACTTGTTATAGCGTTGCTCGGCATCGTCGAGTTCCTTGCGCAAGCCCGGTAGTTGCTGATCGAGGAACGCCAGCATGTGCTCAGCTTCAGTCGAGCGGCTTTCGACATCCTGGCGGATGAATTCGCGCGCCATGCTGTTGACGATATTCGCGGTCAACGCACTGTCGCCGCCTTCAAGGCTCGCGCGAATCACGCCGGACTGAAGCGTGGTTTCGGCGACCACGAGGGCCTTTTGCAGCCGGTCGACGGTACTCAGCGTCGAGGCACGCTGCAATTCGAAACGCGAACCGGCCGGCCCGACCAGCGCGTCGACGCGTAGCGTAACCGGCCCATCGGCGGTATCGGTCTGCACGGTCTCGCCGACATGGCCGGAGAGAATGGCGATGCCGTTCTTGTCGCGCAGCACATACGATCCGTCAATGCCTTTGACCAGCGTAAAGGTCGTGTCGTAGAGCTCCTTCGCGGTGTCGAAGCGGGACACCGAAATACGCTCGCTACCCCATGCATAACCGGACAGGTTGATGAAAGACGGCAACTTGAAGCCCCACTGCCCGTTCACCAGCCCGGCGATCATCCCGCCGATAAACGGCAAATAACGGGGCGTCGCCGTGATGTCGAGGTGCAGCGCCCTGACGGTTTCTTCGGTGACGAGACGCGACTTCAGCAACTCGATCTCTGCCGCCGTGGATGGCTTGGTGTCGAACATGCCAGTGAGCGGCGGCAGAGAATCCTTGGCGTTGGCGTTGTTGTTACCCGTCTTGTCCTCGACATGGAACAGCACATCCGCGCGGTAGGTCGGCGGTGCGAGAAACGCGTAGGCGCACCCCAGCGCCAGCGCGATCAGCATCGCCATCACGATCGTGCGCCAGCCACGCACGATCGTACGCAGATAGTCCGACAGGTGGAGCTCATCCTGCGCGGACACGTCGGTGTAGCGGTTTTCGAAGTTGATTGCCATTTTCATCACCCAGCAAAGCCCGGCGGTTCAAGATTTCGACAGATAGATTTATTTTGCGAGCACAGCCCCCGTCACCGCGGCATTGATCGCCGGCAGCAACAGGTTCAGCACACGGTTGAAGCGAACGAGCGGACCCTGGCCGACGTACACCACGTCCTTCGGCTGAAGCTCGAACTGGTTGGCGAGCAGCATCGACACGGGCGAAGTCGCATCGAGGTGATAGACCTGCGGCTGCTCGCTCATCGAATTGCGGATCACGAACAACTGCCTCGCCTGGGCCGTGTTCGAATCGAAGCTGCCGCTATCCGAGATCGCCTGCGAAAGCGTCAGCGAACCGTTGCGCATCGGCATGATGGTCGCCGGCTTGTTGACCTCGCCCATCACATATACGCCGCTATCTTCACGCGAAGCCACGCGCACCAGGTCGCCGGGTTGCAGGTAGATGTCCGACGGATTGCGGCCGCGTTTGATCAGATCGTCCACGTTGAGCGGATAGGTGACGCCATTGCGGATCAGCTCCACGCGGCTGCGGTCAGCGTTGGCACTGAAGCCGCCGCCCTGGTTGATCGCGCTGGTCAGCGACATCGGAAGGTCGTTGAGAGACTGCGCGCCGGGCGTCCGCACTTCGCCGTCGACATAGACCTGCGCCGCACGGAACGACGCGACTCGCACCGTGACCTCGGGCTTCTGGTACACCTTACTCAGGCGGCTATGCAGTTCGCGCTGGATCGTCGCGACGTCTTGCCCGGCGACGTGCACAGTGCCTGCATACGGAAACTGCACGTTGCCGCTTTCATCGATCAGAAAGCCGGGCGCCGCATCCGACGTTTTCTGATTCGCCGCGGGTTGCCCGAGCGCCGCCGCGAGTTCCGGGTGATCCCACACGACGATCTGCAGCACATCGCCCGGACCGACCTTGTAAGCAGCCGGTTTGCCGAACAAAGCGACCGTCTGCGGAGTCAGTGCCGCGGACGTCGTCGCAGCATTCATCTTGCGCAGCAGCGCCAGGTTGATATCGGTAATCGGTATCTGCACCTGCTGCGCCGCCTCCGTGCTGTAATCCCCACCCGTATCCTGCAGCGCGGCGGGCGTGATCATTCGCTGGCCCGGTGCCAGCGAGCATGCGGAAAGCAGCGTTGCAATTGCACAGACCATAATGCTTCCTGTGCGTATACCAAGCGAGCCCATGATGTTTCCTCCTTGCGCCAGGGAGCTGTCCTCGGGGGAGGCAGCGCCCCTTGTGCTTGTTAACTACTTAGTAAGCGTTTCGATGCCTCAGTCCCTCGACGATCGTCACGCCGATAATCCGCATGTCGAGTGCGAACGACCAATGCCCCAGGTAGTACAGGTCATGGGCGACGCGACGCTCCATTTTCTCGATGCGGTCGGTTTCGCCACGAAAGCCGTTGATCTGCGCCCAGCCGGTAATGCCCGGCTTGATTCGATAGCGATTGATGTAGCCGGCGACCACCTTCTGATAGAGGTCGTCGTGCTCGAGCGCATGGGGACGCGGTCCTACGACCGACATGTCGCCACGCAGCACGTTGAAGAACTGCGGCAATTCATCGAGGCTCGTGCGGCGTAGAAACGCACCGACTTTCGTGACGCGCGGATCGTTGCGCGTCGCCTGGCTGAGGGTGCCTTTTTCCTCGGTATGCGGACGCATCGAGCGAAACTTGTAGATCGTGAATACGCGCCCGTCCGCGCCTTTGCGCTTCTGCTTGAACAGCACAGGACCACGCGACGAAAGCTTTACCGCGATCGCGATCGCGATCAGGATCGGTGCGAGGCCGATCAATGCGGTCGCCGCGAACAAGCGGTCGAAGATTTCCTTCTTCAGCATCGAACTGGCGGACAACGGCGATGCGACGAGGTTGATCGCCGGCACACCGAGCAGATCGATGACGCCGCTGCCGTCGAACAGCGCAATACTGCGCACGTCCGGCATGAAGCGGATATTCACCAGATCGTCGCGAAACTCGCTGATCAGCTTGCAGATCAGCGGCTCTTCGGCGAGCGACAACGTGAGCCAAAGCTCGTGCACATCGTTGGTTCGAATGTAGCCGGCGAGCGCATCCACCGAATCGAACACAGGCACTCGCGCGCTGGTGACAGCAGACACCTCAGGGTGCGTGTTGTAGACGGCCGTGGCGCGAAAACCCGTGCCGGGCGCCGAATCGATCCGCCGAATGATCGCGTCGCATTGCGAGCCGCTGCCGACAATCGCGACCTGATGCAGGTTCAAGCCGGCGCTGCGTGCGCGCGCCAGTACTGCATGCGTGATCAAACGGTAGGCGATCAGCAGGCCGCCGGTCACCGCGGTCCAGTAGGAGAACCACAGTCTCGACACGAAGTCGATGCGATGCAGCGAGTACATCAGCACCAGCGCGCTGCCCTGCACCATCAGCCACGCAAGCGAAACCTGGCCGGCCAGCGACAGCTTCGAACGGCCGCGCCATGATTCGTAGACGCCGAACGCCGGAAAGGTGGCCAGCGCAAACGCTGCGGAAAACATCACCAGCGCCCAATAGAAACCGGATTGGGCGAGGTAATCGAAACGGATCTGGGACGCCACCGCCGCTCCCGCGAGCACTAACGCAACATCGAACACTCGCGCGAGCAAATCCTGAAACTTGCGCATTTTGCTTACCTCGTTCTTACCGTTCTTTTCCGCAGATGATTCCCGGCCCGCTGTTAGGAGCAGCGGCCGTAGCTGTCGTTGAACCTCACAATGTCGTCTTCACCCAGATAGGTGCCTGACTGGACTTCAATGATTTCGAGCGGCACTTTCCCCGGGTTCTCGAGCCGGTGACGTGTGCCGAGTGGAATAAAGGTCGATTCGTTTTCGCTCAGCAGAAACTGCTCGTCGCCGCGCGTGACGAGCGCCGTGCCGCGCACGACGACCCAGTGTTCGGCCCGATGGTGATGCAACTGCAATGAGAGCTGGGCGCCCGGCGTGACGACAATGCGCTTGACCTGGAAGCGCTCGCCACGGTCGATGGAATCGTAGAAACCCCATGGGCGGCGCACCTTGCGATGCGCATCGGCCTCGGGCGCGTGCTGCGCCTTGATGCGCGCCACCAGCCCCTTCACGTCCTGCACATGGGAGCGATCGACCACGAGCACGGCGTCGGCTGTTTCGACCACCACGACGTTGTTGGTGCCGACACAGGCGACCAGCCGCCCTTCCGAATGGGCGTAAGTCGACACCGCACCTTCGAAAGTCACGCGGCCGCGGCCGGCGTTACCGCACGAGTCCTTCTCCATCGCGGCCCAGACCGCGTCCCAGGAACCCAGATCCGACCAGCCCGCATCGAGCCGTACGACGACACCGGCGGGGTTCGGGCCAGACGCCGTACCTGCGTCTGCGTCTGTGTCTGTTGCACCCAGACGCTCCATCACCGCGTAATCGATCGAGTTCGCAGGCGCGCTCAGAAAAGCCTCCACCAGCGGACGGAAATACGCGCCTTCAGTATGGCCGTTTGCGAATGCGCGCTCGCACGCGGCGTGCATGTCGGGCTGCAGGCGTTGCAAGGTATCGAGCCAGACCCGCGCCCGCACGATGAAAATGCCGCTGTTCCACCAATAGGTGCCGGCCGCCACATACTGCTCCGCGATTTCTTCCGCCGGCTTCTCGACGAAACCGTCGATCGCATAGCCGCCGTCAGGCAACTCGGCGCCAATGCGGATATAGCCGAAGCCGGTATCGGGACGGGTCGGCGGCACGCCCAGCGTGGCGATCGCGCCCTGTTCCGCGTGCCTGGCGGCGCTTTCGAGTGCGCCTTGCAATGCGCGCACATCGGCAATCGAATGGTCGGCCGGCATCACGATGAGAATGGCGTCGTCTCCGTCCGCACACGCGAGCGACGCGGCGAGCGTCAACGCCGGCGCCGTATCGCGTCGCGCGGGTTCGACAATCAGACGCGCATTGACGCCGTTTTCATGAAGCTGCTCCGCGATCACAAACCGGTGCTCCTCGCCGCAGACGATGATCGGCGCAGCATCCACGTTCCAGCCCGCGGGAAATCCGTCCATGCGTCGCGCGGTCGCCTGCAACAGCGAGTCGGAGCCAACCACGTCGATCAGTTGTTTCGGATAGTTTTCGCGCGACACCGGCCACAGCCGCGTACCCGAGCCACCCGCAAGAATTACCGGCACGATCCGCGTGCAACGCACCCAGGTTGTCCCGGCGCAAGTACCATCCGGGCCAACCGACGCACCACTCACCGTCCCATTCGTCAACATATTCGCATTCCTTACAATCCACAATAGTCCGCAGAAGTACTTACCGAACCACTGCGCCGTGGGCGCGATCAGCTAGGGAGCATCGCGTGCGCTATTCGCCTACCATCCGGCGGCTCTGAATCCGGAACTCCGTGGGAGAAATTCTCATACGTTTGCGGAACACCTTGGCGAGCCGGTCACCGTTGCCCATGCCGGTGCGACGGGCAATCTTGTCGACTGGCAATTCCGATTCGGTCAACAGACTGCAGGTCACCGCAAGGCGTTCGTGCAACAGGAAACTCGAGGGCGTGATGCCCATTTCCATCTTGAAGCGGCGCAGGAAGTTGCGCTCGCTCATCGCGGCGAACTGGGCAGCGTCGGCGATCGAAATAGCCTGCTGGCAATTCTCTTGCAGCCAGCGAGCCGCCGCGCGGACTTTGTCGCCGGCGCTCAAGCCGCCGTCTTCGCCAAGCAGCGGCGCAAGATTCGCGCAGGAGTCGGCAAGCAGACGTTCTGCAACGGTGCGTGCAGCGGCTCCGCCAAGATCGCGCTTGACCATCGCAAGCGCGCTTCTCATCGACTCGAGCCTGTCGCCCGTGTCGCCGTTCTGCTCTATCTGGCGCGGCGGTATGGGTTGTTGGCGGAAATCGCCGGATTCCTTACTGTCGGCCAACGACGCGGCCTCCAGCAGCGCGCGTCCTTCTCCGATCGGACGAACCATGCCCGTGTTGCGGCGAACGCGCCGAAGCCACGCGATCAGCCGTTCGTCGGTAGAGGCTGCGAACGCGCCTTTACCGCCGGCGACATACAACGCGTCGAAGCCGCCGTAGTGCCGGGCGTCGAGCCCGTCCGTCCAGACGCGTAATGCGGAGGAACAGGTCACCATGCCGCCGTCGGCCGACAGGAAGGAGACGTCGTACAGCCATCCGCCGGAGCCGGACGAGGCAAGCTCGTTGGCTGCCTGGAACACTTCGGCAACGACGCCGGCGCCCAGCAGCGAGCATTCGTTGAACATCAGTATCGCAACGCGGCGCGCACCCTTGTTCGGCGCGTGCACCCAGCGCAGCATTGCAGACTCGAGACTCGCACAGGTCATAGTCATCCTCTCACCAGAAAACGGATCTACTTTTCACCTTGAACGACCGGCACAGAGGCGTGCTCTGTGCGGTGCATCATAGCCATGCCGAATCCAGCATTTAACCGCCATGACCGAAAGCGCAGACAATTTGGCGCTTGGCCATGGGGGTCGGCCAGTTATTTTCGGAACGACCGTCGACCACCAATTTTTCAACTAATTAAAAATTCAATTCTGCATATGAATAAATTTACATTTCGCGAATCTTATATGTGTATTAATTGCGTTTTTTGTGCGCCACCACACATACAATCGCTTCTCGAAATGCTTGAACATCTGTTTGATCAATCCAACATCCTGTTGATTTGAAGTGACTTTTTTCCACCAAACCGACAGAATGAGCGCAGCCGCCTTAGCTCTACAGCGCTTTGCCGCCGGGAATAAGACAGCGGACTTTCTTCCGACGATACAATTAGGCCGCTAGGATATCTAAAGCGAGCCTCAAATATAAACGCTTTTTAGCAAGACGAAATTATTTAATTCATTGCTATTGGGACTTAGGAATATAAACGTAACGATTAATGTTTCAAACGTGAAACACGCAAGTAAGACAACTTCAGACCGTACGGCAATAGACGGGCCAGTGGCGGATTCTGTCGTGTGCGATACGGTATATTTCCGCCGCCAGATTGCGGAAATACACTATGCGGTTTACGCAACAGATCGCGACGCGAGGTAGCCGAAGGCGGGTCTGGCCTGGTGAAGTAGCAGTTCGCCGACGCGCGCGAGCGCATTTTTGCCGTGGCGGCACGCACTGAACGAGGATGGGGAATACATGCCGAACGTACGCGAATATCGCGCGCTGCGAACGCTCGCCAGCGCCATTGCCACCTGGACCACTGGGCAGCATGTCGCCGCCTGGGCGGCGGTGTTTGTCATCGGCCTGGCCGGCGCAAACTGCAACGCGGCTGGCGCTTCTGAGCAGGACGGCGCGAGCAATGCCGAAGTCATTGCCGACAGCGCCGCCAACATCACAGCCGACGGCCGGACATGGCAGCCGTGCGCGGCGGAAAACGAAACTTGCCGGTTCACCGGCACGCGCGACGTGCTGTACGGCACGGCCGAGCGGCACGTGGTCAAGACTCTCTCGAACGGCACCGAATGCAGCAACAGCGTATTCGGCGACCCGGCATTCGGCGAGAACAAACGCTGCGCCATTGCGCTCCTCGCGAGCAAAGACGCACCACAGCGTGCGGCGCCGGAAGCGGCTGCCGCGCGCTTAGCAATGCGCGTACCTGGCGGCCAGGGGCTACGTTGCGCCGCACCCTCCACACAGAGTGGCGCGGCCGGCAACGGCGATCTGCTCGAAGCGGACACGCCGAGCGACGGAACACGCCTGTTCGCATCAGGCAAGCCGTTTGCAGTCGCATTCACCACGCGCCCCACGCAAAGCGATACGCTCAACTGGCAGATACGCGACAGCTGGAATGCTGTGCGCGCAAGCGGCCGCTTCCCCGTCCCCGCGGGCGCCACCCTATCGACGCTCACTTGTGCGTCGACGCTCGCCGGCTACTTTGCGATTTCCGCTTCGCTTGAACGTGCACACGGACAGCTCGAGTCGCGCGGCACACGTCCGGCGGGCATCGTCTCTTTCGGTGTGCTGCCCGACACGTCCGCCACATTGCCGCCGGTAAGCTTCCCGCACGAAGACCTGCGTCGATTCGGCGGACAAGGCACCGCCTATCTGGCGCCCGGGCAGCACTGCTGCGATGGCGACGGCTATCGGCCGGTGTATACGGCGCTCGGCCTGTCGTGGGCGAACGACAATCGCAACTGGTATATGGAGGAGCCCGAAAAAGCCGGCACGTTCGATCCCGCGGCCAGGCAGCTGATCTCCTTCTTCCGGCGCGGCGACATCATGCGTCTGATCCAGCTCGACGGGATTCCCAAGTGGGCAAGCCCGACCGGCAAGGAGACTCACAGCTATGCGCCGACCTCGCTCACGCAATTCAAGGACTACATGGCCAAAGTGGGCACGGAGTCGAACCGCGTACGGTTGGCTTATTTCCCCAGGCAGCGGGACAACTATTATCAGGTGACCTGGGAGCCTGACGCGGATGGCGGGCTGCCGTGGCGCGACACCGACGCGAATTTCGTCGCGTTGTACGAGGCAGTCTGGCGCGGCATCCACTCGACCGATCCGCACGCCGTGGTGATGGGTTTGACCTACTCGTCGGTACAAGGCAACGTCCAGTGGCTCGGCCGGCTGGGTCCGCTCGGTATCGGCCGCTACCTGGATGGCCTGAGCATTCACGGCTACTACGATGCGGGGACGACTCCGTCGCATCCGCCCGAGCGGCTCGCCAATGCAAGCGATCCGGCCGTGGCGGCCAATGCGCTGCCCGCAGCGATGCGCGCGCTGCGCCACCAGATGCACCAGTACCTGAAGCCCGGTGCGCCGCTGTTCGTGACCGAAACCGGCATCAGCTACGACATCGGCGAATCCTACGGCAAAAACTATCCGGGCTGGAACGTGCTGTACGCACAGGCTGCCGTCGTCGCGCGCACGCACCTGATCCTGCTGGGCGAAGGCGCGGACATGACCTACCTTTTCTATCTCGCGGATATGCCGGACGCCGCGCCCGGCTACGGGCTCTTCTTCGAGCTCGATCATCCGACCGGCGCCTACGGGCCGGCTCGCATCAGCCCGAAGCCCGCTGCGCTCGCGACCGCGGCGATGACCCGGATCATCGACGGAACCGAGACGCTCGGGCCGCTCAAGGGCGTGCCCAACGGTGTCTATGCCTACGCATTCCGCCGCATCGGCGGCGGCAAGGTGGTGACCGCGCTCTGGACGCACGACAACGAAAAGTGGAACGCCAAGGCGGGTTTTAGTACGAGCCAGAACGTCGATTATCGTCTGAGGGTCGATGCGCCGGGCACGTCGGGCGAAGTCACCGCGTTCGACATGATGGGAAACGCGTCGACACTGCCGTATCGCGACGGTGTGGCCAGCCTCAAGCTGTCCCCGGCGCCTATCTATGTGGTCTCCGCCAACGCAGAGGTTTTCAGGGACGCGGTCATGACGCCGGAGGGCTACGCGCCGCGATAAGCGCCCGCGTGCAGCGCGTCGGCAGATACCAGCCGATGTCGAGAAGTGACGATACTTCGGCGTGTCGTGACAGGGCCGCCTGCCTTTTGCTCGCGTAAACTCCAGGCGGGTACTGGTTCGCATGCGTATCAACGCGCTGGAGCCTGAAGATGAACGGCCTCGTATGGACCATGCTGGTGCTTGCCGCGATGATCGGTTCATTGCTCTTCGCCACGGTCGGCGCGATCGTTCTTGCGCTGTTGCTGGGGAATGTTTCCGACCGGCTTACTAAAGACGGCGCGGACCATCACGACTACTAGCGCCCGATGTTCAACCGCTGTTCCTCCGCCCAACCCGCAGGAGATGCCATGCTGGCAGAGATCGATTTCCTCGACGTGCTCCGTCTGACGCCTCTGGTCGCGATCGATCTGATCGTCAAGGATTCCGCGGGCCGCGTGTTGCTTGGCCGTCGCCGCAACCGCCCCGCTCGCGGCACATGGTTCGTGCCCGGCGGGCGCATTCTCAAGGACGAAACACTCGACGCGGCGTTCGCCCGCATCGTCGATGCCGAACTGGGCGTCGCGACACTCCAACGCTCAGTCGCTTGCTTCGAAGGGGTATTCGAGCACCACTACAACGACAACTTCGCAGCCGAGCCGGATATCTCGACCCACTACATCGTCCTCGCTTATTCGCTGCCGCTCGGCAGCCTCCGCAGCTCTGCGCCGGTCGGACGATTCGATCAGCACAGCGAGTATCGATGGCTCACGCCTGCCGAATTGCTGGCGTGCGACGACGTCCACGAGAATACCAAGGCGTATTTCCGCTAGCGCATGCGGGGCCGGCATGGGCTTATGCGCTTTTGCCGGCGCGCAATCCGACTCCTACTGTGAGTTCGCCAACGTGCCGGGCCAAACAGCTGCAGTAAGATCGAGCTCACCGTCAGGGCTCGAATCCACATGCGATCAATGGCAGCCAGGCTCGTTCGAGATTCATCCATTGTTTTCTTCCTGCTCATTTTCTTCGCCTTCCTGCCTGGTTCGGCGCGCGCCGCCGACTGCCGCGCCGGCACGCTCGTCACCGTCGTCGCCCATCTCGACGACGATCTGCTGTTCGTGGACCCCGCCATCAGCGAACGTCTCGACGCAGGCTGGTGTATCACGACCGTCCATCTGATCGGCGGCGCCAATGGCGCGGACTTCGCCTACGTGCAGACCCGCGAGCGGGCGTCCCGGCTCGCTTACGCACGCATGGCCGGCGCGCCTGACGACTGGGCCGAGTCGAATATCCCGATCGCCGGCAAGCTCGTTCATCAAATGGTGCTGAAAGCAAAGCCGCAAGTGCACCTGCTCGAGTTACGCCTGCCCGGCGGTGGTGTGCGTGGCGGCCGCGAACCGCTCGGTCTGCTGTGGGAACAGCGCGCAACGCTTTCGACTTACCCGATGAACGCGGACGGCTCCGTTCGTGTGCAATACGATCGTGCCGCCCTGTCGGCGACGCTGAGAGCGATACTCGCGGATGCCTCGCAGATCTTCACGCTCAATCCGGACACAGTGCCGTTTATCGAGCATCCCGATCACATTTTCGCTGCGCGCATCACGCGTCACGTCGCCCAGACGCTCGACAAAAGCGTGCCCATCGAATACCACATCACCTATCCGACCGGCGGATGGCCCGCCAATCTTCCCGCCGCCGAGGTGCAGCGCAAGCGCGACATCGTCGCCAGCTACTTTGCTATCGACGGCAGCGACTCGTCGCATGTATTCGGCGAGTATCAGTGGGACGGCAACTGGGTGGCGCGCCGCTATGCGTTCGCCGATCGCACCGATCGTCCCGCCGCGGATTTCCAGCCGCATCCTGTTCAACTGTTCAATGCAGCGTCGAACCGCTGTCTGAGCGCCAACAGCGCCGGCCGTGAGCCCCTCCTTGCCGCATGCACAGGCTCGCCAACGCAACAATGGCGTTGGCAACCGCTGGCGGTCTATCCCGGCAATGCGCACAACGCCGCGCTGGTCAGCGTCGCGACAGCGCAATGCATCGCCGAGCGCGACGGCTTTCTGATCTCAGAGGCATGCGACCAATGGGACTCGGCTCAGCGCTGGACGCCCTGGGACTTCGGCCTCGTCTACACGCCGCAGCGTCATTGCCTCGGCGAGAACGACGGCAAGCTCACCATGCGCGGCTGCACCTTGCTCACCACCCGCTACCGATGGGCGACCACGCAACACACCCAGGCGACCGACCTGCGGCTCGCGACGGCGATGTATGGCGATATCGCCGGCCGCGGCGACCAATCCGCCATCTATGTTCAACGACAGCACGACGGGCCCGGATTCAACGTGTATGCGGCGTCGCTGTCGAAAGCGTCGCGCCCCGTTCTCTGGTACGCCAATCCCGTCCCATTCGATTACCGTTCGACAACACCGAGCTGCGCCAACGACAAGCTGTGCTTCGACAGCGTGCGGTTCCTGCTGGGAGACTTCGACGGCGACGGCCGGGCGGATCTGATGGTCATCTCCGCGCGCCGCGGCGGGACCGCGTTCTGGTTACTGCGCAACGCAGGTGACAGGTTCGATGCCCCGCGTCTCTGGCTACAGACAGGCGATGTTTTGAAGCCCGAACTGGCACAGCAGTATGTAGCGGCCGACTTCACCGGAAGTAGACGAGCCAGTGTGCTGATTGTCCAGAAACGAGCCGATAGCGGGCTCGACCTCTGGATCGCATCGTCCACAGGAGCAGCCAGTCCCGCGCCGGTCTTATGGGCGCAAGCAAAGAATTTGCCGCAAAACACGAACTTTCTGCCGGTCCACACAGAGGGCTCGCGGGCGTCACTGGTTGCGCTCGACGGTTCAGACGGCAGACTGGCGCTCACGCAAATCGCCAACGATGGAGCGCATCTCCTGATCGGCGAACGCAGAGTTCTGCCCGCGCGTTTCGTCCCCGACTTCGTCAAAGCGGCGGTCGGCGCTCTGCATGGCAAAGACAGCGACGCGTTGCTCCTGTTGACACCGCATCTCGACAGCGCGAGCGACGACGCCGTCATCGACATTTCTACCGTGGACCTTGCAGGCGCGGCGAAAGCACCTATACAAGCGGCGGTTTTACGCGGCATGTCGTGGTCGGATGTCTTTCCGGCGCTCGTGCGTGACAACCGGAATACGGCGCTAGTGCTCTATCGAAGGACCGACGCGACGCTCGGCGACTTCTATTTCACCGGCGGCTCAGCGGCGCTTCTGCGCTACCCGGTCGGAGAAGGTTTTGCCTTGGGAACCGCACAGGATCTTGGCGAACTGCCGGGTCTCTTCTCGGAGACTGTGCGGATCGACCGGCTGGCGCAGTAGCGCAAGCCGCTCGATCCGATGCCGCTCACACCGAAATCGCAAGCGGCCGGACGAACTTCCGCGCAATCGTCATATAGCGATCCGCGGTGTCATGCAGCGTGTATCCCGCCAGTTGCCGGTTCGCCCGCGGCGTGCTCAGCGCCGCGAGCAATGCCCGGCCGTAAGCCTCCGGATCGGTCGTATCGACGAGACTGACGCCGGCAAAGCCGCTTGCGAAACTGAACGACGGAATCCGGCTGGCCACGACCGGAATGCCCGATGCGAGCGCCTCGAGAAAACCGATGCTCTGGGCTTCGAAGCGCGAAGGCATCGCAAAGACGCGCGACGATCGGAGGATGGCGGCGACATCCGATCTGGGTCCGCATACGGTCACGTGGTTCCCCAACCCGAGCTGGTTGACCAGCGACACCACTGCGTCGTGATACGCGACGTCTTCAACGACACCACATAGCAGCAAGCGCGCATCAGGCTCGCTCTGCAACACGCGCGCAAACGCGCGGATGGTGTCCAACTGGCTTTTCCCTTCGATGTAGCGGCCAAGCTGAACAATCTGCTTCGCCGGCACATCGGTATCCGGCGCCGATGCGTCGAGGTTCTCCGCGAACTGCGACGCATCCACGCCGTTAGGAATGACCACCAGAGCAGGGTGATTTCCGATCTCCCTCAGGTATTCGTCGATATTTTTCTGCGACACGCCGATGACCGCCCTCGCCCGCCGCGACAGCAGACGCTCTGCCTGCTTGAGCGCGCCGTTCTCGAAGTCGTTCACGCCGGAGTGCATCACCCAGACGATCGGCGTATGGACGGGCAGAAGACGTACATATAGGGCAGCAAGCGTTGCGTGAGCCACGATGAAATCAGGCCTGAACCGGCGCACCACGCGATACAGGTGCAGCAGCTTGCCCACCCGCCCGTAGTGGGTTTCGGGGAAGATGCAGGTCACCCCTGCGGCCTGGAGTTCAGCACGAATGTCGGCGAAATCGTCCTGCTGCGGGAGCAGCGATGCCATACACACTTCATGGCCACCGCGCTGATGATGAATGGCGAGACCTTTTACCAATACTTCCGCTCCGGATAGTCGCGGCGCGTGAACAAGCTGAAGAATTCTCACGATTTATCTCTCGGGATAACCGCATTTCTGACGCAGCGGATGGACATGCCGACCCGGCAATCGCACCGGCCCAAAAAGTCCCCGACATCCCATCATCGTTTGATCTGGCGCGCCCCGATTTCTTATATGGCGCGGCGTTGTCTCCGAACGACAGCGACAGTTCCGCTGCGAAGTCACTATCGCCGGAAGAAACGTTACACCGAAGCTCCAGCACTATTACGCCAACTCTAAGGCACTATCGGCTGCGCAATGAGCGCCAACGCCCATTTCTCGCCGTCTTACGCCAACTCGATAGTTAGGCATCCGTCACGTTTAATTATTGACCCCAATTTTTCATGGCCGAAGAAAACTGGTATCGGCAGATGTTTTCTTTCTTGTGAACGATGCAATTAGTACTGCGTCATTGTTCATACGTTACAGCTCGTTACTTCTTTTAAACAGACTAATGCGTATTGTTGCCGTCGATTCTCCCCAACAAAGCCTGCCTCGCTTTAAGGGACAGTAAAAAGTTCATTGACGTGCGCGATGAGCTCGAGCACGGGGATGCGAATTCCGCTGTTCCTTAAAACGTTGCCTGTTTTCGTCGTACTTTCCTGATCGCTCTATTCCGCCACGCCGGCTCTGCCGGCCGCGCGAATCGTTAGACAAGACGTTTTCCCGCAGAAAATTTTCAGCTAACGCATGGCTTACTGATTGATGAAATCGCATCTACTTCTACTCTCTACACTCTCATTGGCACTCGCAGGCTGTGGCGGTGGCGGCGGTGGCGCCTCCGGCAGCAGCGCGGCAACCCAGGCGAACGGAACCGGTGGCTCCACCACCTCGAACGCGTCGGGAAACACCGGCACAAGCAGCAACCCGGCCTCGACGTCAGCGCTTTCCGCCAACCCCAACGCAAAGCTCAGCTGCGCCGCGCCGGCCACTTCGGCAGGCTCCGGCAGCGCTGTCATCTCCGCCGATACGCCTAGCGCGGACGGCACGCGCATCTTCGCTTCAGGCAGCACCTTCCAGCTTGCATTCACGACCAACGTTTCGTCCGCGGATACGCTGAACTGGTCCGTCACGGACACCGTCGGCAGGGTTGCGGCGAGCGGCAGCACCGCCGTACCGAACGGTTCGCAGACCATCACGCTCAATTGCACCTCGACGCTCGCCGGCTATTTCGCCGCGTCGGGCACGCTCGCGCAGAACGGCGGCCAGTTGCCGCAAGCCGGCACGCGTCCGGTCGGCATCGCGACTTTCGGTGTGATGCCGAACCTGTCCGGCGTCGTGCCTGCCGTTACCTACGCGCATCAGGAACAGCACCGCTTCGGCATGCAAGGCGCGAACGACAACGGTCCGCTGCTCGCCGCGCTGGGCATCTCGTCGACTATCGACGATCGCCAGCTCTCGACGATGGAGCCGAATGGACCGAACACCTTTAACCCTTCGAGCAGCAATCTCGACCCGTTCTACAAGACGGGCAACGTGATGCGCCTGATCCGCCTCGACGGGATTCCCGCGTGGGCGAGCAGTACCGGCGCGTTCCAGGACGATGTGAGCGTGCCGACCAATCTTTCGTACTACCAGAGCTACATGAGCCGGGTCGGCACGGAATCTAACGCCATTCGCACCGCGTACTTCCCGCAGCAATCGGCCAACTACTATCAGGTGACGTGGGAGCCGAACCAGATGTGGACAGATACCGACGCGAACTTCATCGCGCTGTACAAGGCCGTCTATCAAGGCATTCATTCGACCGATCCGCACGCCGTCGTGATGGGCCCGACCGATGCGTTCCCGAGTTTGACCACGACGCGGCTGAAGCGTCTCGCGCCGCTCGGCTTCGGCAGCTATATCGACGCCGTGGCCACGCACGGTTACTACGACGCAGGTACGTCGCCTTCGCATCCGCCTGAGCGCTACGACGCCGATCCGTCGACCGCCGCCGGTTCGCTGCGCGGCCAGATGCGCAATCTGCGCGCCGAAATGGCCACGGATTACCGTCCGGGCATGAAGCTGTTCTCGACGGAAGCCGGCATCAGCTACGACCTCGGCAGCTCGTACGGTCCGAACTACCCGAGCGCGAACGTGTTGTACGCGCAAGCTGCGGTTGCGGCGCGCATGCACATCATCACGCTCGGCGAAGGCGCGGATCAGACCTATGTGTTCTACGGCGCGGACTATCCGGGCGAGGTCGGCTACGGCACGTTCTTCGATCTGAACGATGCACAGGGCGCGTTCGGTGCGTCGAACATCAGTCCGAAGCCGGTCGCGATGGCGATCAGCGCGATGACGCGCGCACTCGACGGCACCACCACGCTGGGCCCGGTGAACGGCACGCCGACCGGCGTCTACGCCTACGCGTTCCAGCAGGTGGGCAACGGCGCGGTGATCACCGCGTTGTGGGCGCATAGCAATAGCGCGTGGAACGCGAGCGCCGGGTTCAGTTCGACCTATAGCGTGGCGTACAGCCTGACCGTCGATGCGCCGGGCACGAGCGGCACGGTGAAGGTGGTCGACATGATGGGAAATGCGTCGACCGCCAATTACAGCAACGGTACGCTGGCGCTCACCCTGACGGAATCGCCGGTGTATGTGGTGTCGAACAACGCGTCGGTCGCCAGGTCCAACGCGACGGTTCCGGTGGGATACGCCGGTATCTAAGCACTGACATCTTGAAGTAGAAGCACAAAAGTCAGCCGGCATGGAGATCCTTGCCGGCTGACTTTTTTTCAGACATGTACTGCGAAAGCAGACTCAAGCGAACTCAGCCTTCCCCCAGCTGCCCCTCCATCCCGCTCAACTCCTGTTCACGCTCCTTCGACACCTTGCCGATCGGCGGCCCTGCAAAGCTCTTGCGCACGCCCGCGCCGTACCAGATCGCCAGCAACACCGCGAGCAAGCCGACGATCACGTAGACCACCTTCTGGTTCGGCGGCTGCATGCCGACATACGCAAGCACCAGCGCACCGATTACCGCCGCCACCGCGAACGGCTTCGACAGCATGCCCAACTGGAACGGGCCCTTCTCGTTCCACGTGCGGCCTTCCGCGAAAATCCCCGCGGCGATGGGCATCGCATAGGAAATAAACAGGAACACCGCGCTACCCGCGCTCAGCACGGTAAATGCATCGCCGTACAGCGTGACCACGATCGCCAGCACCGCCGAGGTCCAGATCGCAGCACCCGGTGTGCGATGCGCCGCGTTCACTTTGCGCAACCACTTCGACGCAGGCAAGCCGCCGTCGCGAGCAAACGCGAACATCATCCGCGAGGTCGACGTCACCGCGGCAAGACCGCACACGTAGTTGATGAAGAACATCAGCAATTCGATCACGATGCGCAGCGGTCCCGGAATCGGCGCAAGAATCGCGTCGAAGAATCCCGTGCCCTGCTTCACCGCCGCGCCGAGATCCGGCATCACCAGCACGAACGCGCACACCATCACGTAACCGAAGGTGGTCGACCAGAACACCGAACCGACGATGCCGCGCGGCACGTTGCGCGCCGCTTCATGCGTCTCCTCCGACGTATGCGCGGACGCGTCGAAACCGGTGATCGTATAGGCAGTCAGCAGCAGGCCGGACAGAAACGCCATCGCGATGGTCTGCTTCGGCCACGCGCCGCCGTCGACGCCGGTGAAATTGGTAAACGTATAAAGCCGCGACAGATCGATCTTGACCGGCGAATACACCAGCAGCGACACCACCAGCACGATCGTCACCACAAAGATCAGATAGCCGGACAGGTCGGTGATCTTGCTGGTGATGCGAATGCCGCGATGATTGAGGAACGCTTGCGAGGCGGTGATCACGCTCAGAAAGATCGTCTGATGCCACCAGCCGAGCGAGTCGGGATTCACGCCGAACATCGGCGCGATCAGTGTGCGGAAGAACGGATCATAAGTGCCGTAATTGATCGCCGCGACCACGAATACGAGTCCGAGAAGATTCAGCCACGCGGTGAGCCAGCCCCACGTTTTGCCGCCGAGAATCGAGCTCCAGTGATAGAGGCCGCCGGCCGTCGGATACGACGACGCGATCTGCGCCATCGCCGCCGCGACCACCATCGCGAACAGCGAGCCGAGCGGCCAGCCGAGTCCGATAGACGCCCCGCCCGCCGCCGACAAACCCATCTGGAACGAGGTGATGCCGCCCGACAGAATGCAGATCAGCGAGAACGACACCGCGAAGTTCGAGAACGCGCCCATCCGGCGGGACAGTTCCTGCGCGTAGCCCATCTTGTGCAACAGCTTGACGTCATTGTCGGCGGGTTCCGCCGACGGCACGGCCGTGTTGATGTTCATGACGCGATCCTTTGAACAGGGTTATGACGAAGCGGCGGAGCGATGAAGAGGCGTGACCGCGCGACGGAGAACCGGCTCACGCAGCCGTGAAGCAGTTATCGACGTACAGATGCGCGCCGTTGACGAAACTGGCGTCGTCGCTGGCGAGAAACAGCGCCGCGCGCGCGACTTCTTCCGGCGCGCACAGCCTGCCTTGCTGCACTGACAAAGCCGCCTCGCTCGCATCGAAACCGTATTTCGCCAGCGCCCTGATTTCGCGGCGGCCGTGCGGCGTATCGATGAAACCGGGGCATACCGCGTTGCAGCGAATCCCGCGATCGCGATACTCGACGGCAATAGAGCGGGCGAACATCGCGCATGCGCCTTTGGTTGTGCAGTACAGCACTTCGAGCGGCGTCGCCGCGACCGACGAGATCGACGCCGTGCAGACGATCGAACCGCCACCCGCGGCGAGCATGTGCGGCAGCACGGCGCGCGTCATCATGAACATGCTTTTGACGTTGACGTTCATGAGCCAGTCGTAGTCTTCGTCGGTGGTATCGACGAACGGCTTCACGACGATGCTGCCGGCGTGGTTGAACAGCACGTCGATGCGCCCGAAGCGCGCGATGATGTTCGCCACCGCGGCATCCACGGCTGCGCGCTTCGACACATCGGCCGCGAACAGTTCGGCGACGCCGCCTGCGGCGCGAATCCGGGTCACCACTTCCTCACCCGCATCGGTATTGATATCGACGACGGCGACCTGCGCGCCTTCCTGGGCGAACAGCAGCGACGCCGCGCCCCCTGCGCCCGTTGCGCCGCCTGACACGATCGCGATCTTGCCTGCCAGCCTGCCTGCCGGTCTGCTCATGCGTGACTCCCGTTCTGGTGCATTGCGTTGTGCACAAAGTAGGAGCGGCAAAAAGCGGCGACTATCCAAAATTGGCAAAAAGTAAAAATTCCGTAAAAATCCGCCTTGCTGACAAATACATTACGGTCGGGCTTGCGCGCGATGCGGACTCACGGTGACCGCTCCTTTCACAACGCCGGCGGCGGGTTTTTTTTCACATACACTGGACGGCACGAGGCTTTCGGGGAGCGCCACCACGGAATCGGGAGAAGCTATGCAGCCGGTCTATCAGACACGCAGCGCCGTCGAGATTCGCTGTTGCCGGAACATTGACGAGCAGGCGATGTTGCTCGACGCATGGAACCAGAGCTATTGCCAGATTTCTCGCGGTGCCTTCGACGGCTCCGTGAGTTCGTTTGCCGCGGGCGGCGTGCGGGTGCTGGTCGAGCGCCTGAACCGCACGGTTTATCAACGCGGCCAGGTCGCGCCGTCCAGGTTTGCTGTCGGCGTTCCGTTCCAACTCGAGGGACATGCGTTGCTGTGCGGGCAGACCAGTCATCGCGACGGCTTGCATGTGTTTTCCGGCGATGGCGGTTTCGAGTTTTTATCGCCTGACAAGCACGTCGTGGTGAATCTGGAGATCGAGCCTGGCGCGATTGGCGATCGGCTGGTGCGATCGCAGCTTGATGAGTTGACGCTGCTGCTGGGCACGAGGCCTGGCGTGCTGAATGTCGATCCTGTGCGGTTGCAGCGATTTCGCGAGGTACTGAAGCAATTGCTCGACGCGGTGACTGCCACGCCGACTTTGCTTGATGATGCGGGCGTGGCCGCTGCGTTTGAGAAATCGGTGATATTTGGGCTCGCCGATGCGTTGCAAGGGATGTCTGGTGCTGATCCGCACAGGAATGCTGAGGCGCGTACTGCGCGGAATTGGCAGCTAGTGCGAGGTGTTCGCGAGTTGGTTGAAGGATCGCCTGATTGCCCACTGTCCGTGGCGGAGCTTTGTGCCCGGTTTCGCGCGAGCCGGCGCACATTGCAATATGCTTTTGAGGATATTCTTGGGGTGAATCCTTCTGCTTATATTCGAGCTGTTCGGCTCGATCATGTGAGGCGCGAATTGTGTGGGTCTTCTTCTGTTACTGAGGTCGCTACGCGGTGGGGGTTTTGGCATTTTGGGAATTTCTCCAACGAGTATCGGGGGCAGTTTGGGGAGCTGCCCAGTGAGACTTGGCGGCACAGCCGCAATCGAATGGTTTAGGTTTTTTTTTGCGCGTAGCGGGTGGTTGGGGTGTTTGCCTACGGCGTTGGGGTTTGCTTGAGCTTGGTTGTCTGCGCGGCGCTTTTTGGCTGTGCTTTTTCGGCGTTGGCCTTTCCTTGATTTGATATTGGTTTATTAGCGTCGCCCCTGTGCGGGGCAGGCACTTACTTTCTTTGCCGCCGCAAAGAAAGTAAGCAAAGAAAGCTTCACACCGCTAACTCTTAAGCGGGTCCCCTGGCTTGGAGGAGGCAGTGGAGCATCTGGAATCGGTGTTCTCGCACACTCCGCGCTGGTGACAAGGCAGTCATTCTTCCGGCGGCGCTGCGCGCGCCGTGGCGGTACTTCATAAAAACGCCCTCCATTCTCGCGTCAGCGTTTCGCTTGACGCTTGCGGCGGCGCTACGCGCGCCGAGCGGTACTTCTCAAACCGATAGCAGATATGCGTTTCCGGCGCCATTCTTCCCGCTCCGCGCTGCGTGCGTCGCGGAAGGGGCTGCGAGGGAAATCGATGGCTTTGTTCGCGTGGTGGTGGGGCGGTCGGCTTCGCCTCGGCGAGGCGCCCTGGTGTATGAGTGCGAGCCACCACCCCGCGTGGGACGCTAGCGCGTCGGCGAGGCATGGGGGAGATGAGGGCGAAACACCTCGGGCACCGAGAAAGTGTCGAACGAAACGCAGCCGCAAGTTACGCTAGCGCAGCAAACACAAGCCGCTACGCCTGAGCAACCGCAGGCACAGAAACCGCCCGGCGGTTTGATGAAGTACCGCTGCGGCGCGCGCAGCGCCGCCGGAAGTATGACTGCCTTGTCACCAGGGCTGAATGTGCGAGAACGCGGATTCCAGATGCTCCACTGCCTCCTCCAAGCCAGGGGACCCGCTTAAGAATTGGCGGTGTGAAGCGGCTTTCTTTGCTTACTTTCTTTGCGGCGGCAAAGAAAGTAAGTGCCTGCCCCGCACAGGGGCGACGCTAATAAACCAATATCAAATCAAGGAAAGGCCAACGCCGAAAAAGCACAGCCAAAAAGCGCCGCGCAGGCAAACAAGCTCAAGCAAACCCAAACGCCGTAGGCAAACACCCCAACCACCCGCTACGCGCAAAAAAAACCCAAACATCAAAACCAAAACCAGCGCACACTACTCTACTGCTCCCTCGCGGAGCGAAAAAAGCCAAATTGGGAGTCCATCATGGCAAAAGGTCAACTCCGCAGCAACCGCGAAGCGAAAAAACCCAAACAGGAAAAGAAAGCCAAACCAGCCACTTCGCCCTCAGGCGCGCCGCCGATCCGCGTAGCACCGAGCACGTCCGCGACGCAAAAGAAGCACTAAACAAAGCAAGCCCGCCCCGCAAGGCGGGCAGCAAATAGCTATTTGGAAATATCCTCCAACGCGACATCGCGCGTCTTGGGCCCAAGCGTAGCGATGGCCACCATCACGATGACCATCGCTCCCGAAATAAACACAAACACTCCGTTCACCCCGAAGCGGTTCAAACACGCCGCGATCACGAACGCAGAGAACATCGCCGAGATCCGGCTCCACGAATAAACAAACCCCACTGCCCGTGCCCGGATGCTGGTCGGAAACAGCTCTGCCTGATAGGCGTGATAGCTGTACGAAATAATATTGCCCGCCAGCACGAGGCACACGCCCAAGCTCACCAGCAACACCGTCTCGCGCGCCTGGCTGAACAGCAATCCGCACACGACGTTGACCGCCGCCATAGATACGATCACCGTCTTGCGCTCGAAGCGATCGGCAATCAGCAATCCAAGCAACGGCCCCAACGGCGCAGCAATCGCGATAACACTCGCATACATCAAACTCGTCGTAACGGTAATGCCCTGCTTGATCAACAACGTCGGAATCCAGTTCGCGAAGCCGTAGTAACCCATC
The DNA here is from genome assembly GCF_038050405.1 of Paraburkholderia sp. IMGN_8. NCBI lineage: Bacteria > Pseudomonadati > Pseudomonadota > Betaproteobacteria > Burkholderiales > Burkholderiaceae > Paraburkholderia > Paraburkholderia sp. IMGN_8. The sequence goes on from NZ_CP150900.1 coordinate 3,768,024, forward strand.
GTCTGAAACACGTGGAAGATGATCAGCATCAGCGTGCGCTTCCGATATGGCGGCACCAGCAGATCGCGAAACGCCGCACGCGCACGCACCGGTTCGGGCAACGCCGGCTCCGGCAATCGCCGGCCATATTCGCGTTCGACGCGCGCTTCAAGACGCGTCATCACCGCGTCCGCTTCGTCGATACGCCCTTTCTGCGCTAGCCAGCGCGGGCTTTCCGGCAGCCCTAAACGAATCCACCACACCACCATGGCGCCGACCACGCCGGTCAGCACGACCAGACGCCAGCCATCGATCCCGAAGTAGCGATGCGGTACCAGCAAATAGGACAGAAACGCGACAATCGGCACCGCGCAAAAACCGACCGCCTGCGAACATGCCGACGCACGGCCGCGCACATGCTTCGGCACGAGTTCGGAGATGTACGTGCCGATCGTGACGATCTCCACACCAATACCGATCCCCGCGATGAAACGCCAAAGATTCAGTCCTGGCGCAGTGTCCTGAAACGCCATGATGATATTGGCCGCGGTGTACCACAGAAGCGACCACGTGAAGATCGCCCGTCGGCCGAAACGGTCGGCGAGAAAGCCGCACGCCGCCGTGCCGATGAAAAGCCCCGCGAACAACGCGGCGATAAAACTGGCAACGCCGCTGGTGCCGAACAGTCCGTGCGTCGTCGCAGTCAGAATGCCGCTGCGCACGAGGCCCGGCGCGATGTAACCGGAGAACATCAGGTCGTACAGTTCGAAGAACAACCCGAGACTCAGCAGCATCACCAGCTTCCAGATCGATCGCGTGGCAGGCAAGCGGTCGAGCCGCGCGGAAATGCGCGCGCCGTCCAGCGCGATCTTGTCGGCTTGCGCGCCAGGCGCGGCGTCGGCACCGGCCCCTGCACCGGACGGCAAACCGTCAAGCGTACCGGCATCACCCACCGCCGTTGCATACACCGCATGATTCGACGATTTCATCGTCTGTCTCCTTTGTCGATCAGAGTTGGCGCTTTAGCGCCTACTCTGATCCCATGCAAAGCTGTCGATCAGAGTTGGCGCTTTAGCGCCTACTCTGATCCCATGCAAAGCTGTCGATCAGAGTTGGCGCTTTAGCGCTTATGTCGACCGGAGTTAGTGCTCTAGCACTTACTCCGGTCCCATGCTTCGCACTCCGATCCCATGCAAAATGGTTGCTGAATTCCGGTCTGACGCCGGACGAGATTGATTGTTTATCCGCGACGCTTTGAACACCCGCCTGCTGCTCAAGCGGTTTCGCGCGGCGCCTGAGCGACACCACCGCCGAGCGCCGCGATCTGCGTTTCGTCGTACCCCAAGCCGCGCAGCACTTCGGCGGTGTGCTCGCCGATCTTCGCGATCGGCTGGCGCGGTTGCAGGCGTTCGCCATCCATCGAAATCGGCAGCAGCGGCATCGCGGTTTCGCTGCCGTCGTCGAGCGTCAAACGGGCGAGGCCGCCGCTCTGGTTCAGATGCGGATCGTCGAACAGTTCTTCGGGTCGCGTAATCGACGCGAACGGAATGTGATCGCGTTCGAACTGCGGCACGAGCGCGGCGCCTTCGAAGGTACTCAAGGTTTCGCCGAGCGTCTTCAGCAGCCAGTCGCGCGCCAGCACGCGATCGTTGTTGGTCGCGAGAAGCGGGTCGGCCAGCAGATCGGCGCGGCCGAGAATCGCGCACAGCGCGCGCCACTGGCCGTCGCCGGTCGCGGCGATGAACATCTGCTCGTCGTTGGCGAGCTTGAACACGTCGTAGACGGCCCATGCGCTGATACGTTCGGGCATCGGCGCGGCAGGCACGCCGGTCGCGGCGAACTGCTGCATGTGTTGCGCGGACAGCAACACGCAGTTTTCGAACAACGCGCTCTGCACTTCCTTGCCGCGCCCGCTCGTATGGCGTTCGTGCAACGCGGCCAGCACGCCGATCGCGCCGAACATGCCGCCCATGATGTCGTTGACCGAACTGCCCGCGCGCAACGGGCGTCCCACCGGTCCTGTCATATAGGCGAGGCCGGCCATCATCTGCACGACTTCGTCGAGTGCGAGACGATGTTCGTATGGGCCGTTCAGAAAGCCCTTGTGCGAGACGTAGATCAGCTTCGGATTGCGTTCGCGCAGCGTCGCGTAATCGAGGCCGAGGCTCGCCATGCGGCCCGGCTTGAAGTTTTCGACGAACACGTCAGCGGTATCGACGAGCTTATGCAACGCAGCCAGTCCCGCCTCCGTATCGAGGTCGAGCGCGACACTCTTCTTGTTGCGATTGAAGGTGCGAAAAAAACCCGCGCCGGTGCCGAGCAAACGGCGCGTGCCGTCGCCGCGCGGCGGCTCGACCTTGATCACCTCGGCGCCGAGGTCGCCGAGAATCATCCCGCAGGTCGGCCCCATCACCATATGCGATAACTCGATAACGCGAATGCCCGCGAGCGGCAACGCGCCCACGCTTTCCTGGGAAGAATTCATTTGCTACACCTGTGATTCGGAAAATTGAGCGGTGGCGGCGAACTGCCTAGGCAAACCGGCGCGCGCCAGGTAGCCGTATAGCGGTTCGCCGGGCAAGGCGTCGGCGAGCACCGCGCGCGACGCGATCAGGCGGTCGATGTCGATGCCGGTGTCGTAGCCCATGCTGTCGAGCATGAACACGAGGTCTTCGGTATTGACGTTGCCGGTGGCGCCAGGCGCATGCGGACAGCCGCCGAGGCCGCCCAGCGATGCGTCGAATTCGCGGATGCCGTGTTGCAGCGCGATCAGCGTGTTGGCGAGGCCGAGCCCGCGGGTGTCGTGGAAATGCAGCGAGCGCAGTTTGCTGCCGGCAACGCCGCGCACCAGCTCGATGATTTCGCCGACCTGGCGCGGCGTCGCTTCGCCGGTGGTGTCGCCAAGCGCGATCACATCGGCGCCCGCCTGCAACGCAGCGCGCGCAATCGCGGCGATATCGGCATAAGGCACCGCGCCTTGCAACGTGCAGCCGAACACCGTCGATAACCCGGCGATCAATTCGACACGTCGCGTGCTCGCATTTGAGTTAGAGGCAGTGTCGATCAACTCGCGCATCGCAGCGAACGCGTCGATCATCTCTACAGGCGTCTTGCGCACATTGGCGAGACTATGCGCGGTGCTCACCGAAATCGGTGCGACGATCCGATGCACGCCGGACTCGATCGCGCGTTGTGCGCCCTTCAGGTTCGGCACCAGCGCCGTCACGATCAGGTCGTCGTAGGTGAGCGCGTGGGCGATCACTTCGTCGGCGTCGGCCATTTGCGGCAACAGCTTCGGCGGCACGAACGATGCAACTTCCATATGCCGCACGCCGGCGGCATAGGCGGCGTCGATCCAGCGCCGTTTGAACTCGGTGGGCATCGTGCGCGAGATGCTTTGCAGGCCGTCGCGCATGCCGACTTCGGTCACGACGACGCGCTCATGGGTGTCACTCATGGTCTTGGATTCCGGTCTTGAAACCGCGGTTAAAACCGCTCTGGAACTGGAAATAAAAAGGCTGAGTGACAGCGTGCCCGCGCAGGGCCGCGCGGCAAAGTCTGCGTTGACGACGCACTCCATCGCCGTTCGCGATGACGGGCGAGGCAAGCGGGACGGGCGTGCGCCGTCGCGAAGGGGAAACCCTTAAGGGCTTTTCAGAGGGGGCTGAGCAGGACAATCGCGGCCGGAATTCAGGCCGAAATTCAGGCGCTCTTCAGCAAATGATCGAGCAGATGCGTCGCCGCCAAGGTCAGCGCATGGCGGTCGCGCATACAGATCACAAAGCGTCGCTGCGCCCACGCTTCGCGCAGCGGCACGGCCACAATGCCGTATTCGTCGGCGGCGTGTCTCGGCAACGCTTCGCGCGGCAGGATCGCGACGGCGAGGCCCGCCTGGATGAAACGATAAGCGGCGTCGAAGGTCGACACGTAGGTTCGATAGTTCAGTTCGCTGCCTTTTTCCACGGCAATGCGCTGCATCAGCGCGTTCACCGACGCGTTCGACGCGAGCCCAAGATGATCGAATGCCAGCGTCTGCTCGAAGCCGATGTCGGTCTCAGCCGCGAGCGCATGATCGCGCGGCACGATCAGCGCGAGGTGGTCGGAGCGATACGGCAACACGTCGAGACTGCCCATCGGTACCACATCGCGGCAGATGCCGAGATCGGCGACACCTTCTTCCAGACCGCGCACGATCTCCGCGCTGACGCGCTCTTCGACATCCACGCGAATCTGCGGATTGGCCTTCAGAAACACCGACAACGCTTCGGGCAAGAACTCGACCATCGACGACACGTTCGCCAACACCCGGACATGGCCGCGCGCACCGGCGGCATATTCGCTGAGTTCGGCTTGCAACCGTTCGTGGCTGCGCATGATCAGACGCGCATGCTTGAGCAGCGCCTCACCGGCGGCGGTCGCGCGCACGCCGCGCTGACTGCGCGAGAGCAACGCGACATCGACGAGCGCTTCGAGATCGGCAAGCCGCTTGCTGACCGCGGACGGCGCGATGAACTCGCGTTCGGCCGCGCGGCCAATCGTGCCTTCCTCGCATACCGCGATGAACAGGCGCAACGTCACCTGATCGATTTGCCACATGAGCGAACGCGCCTCGGGTGTTTGAAGTAGGAAAATGAAGTGGAAAAATTATGCCTGAGGAAGACCGCGACCGAGCCCATGCCAGGGTATTCACGCCCCACGCCCGGCACACGCGGAGTTGCGCAGGTTTTCCGCGCACCGTCTTGCTGGAGATTTTCGGTCTGGCTATGCTGAAGCACGCGTGTGGCCTGCGCAACCCAGGCAAACAAGCGGCGCCGCACGGAATACGACCAGGCAGAACAATTAACCGGGAATCTCCATGTCCACCACCAGCCTCTTCTTCACCGCCGCGGGCGTCGGCCTCGCAATCGCCGCACCGGTCGGCCCGATGGGCATGCTGTGCATCCGCCGCACACTGACCGGCGGTCCGCGCGCGGGGCTGGCGATCGGCTTCGGCATCGCCAGCGGCGATGCGTTCTACGGTTTGATCGCGGCGCTCGGGCTGGTCGGCATTTCGCAGTTCATGCTCGCCTACGACCGGCCCTTGCATCTCGCGGCAGGCCTCTTTCTGCTTTACCTCGGCGTGCGTACGCTGCTGCAAAGGCCCCCCGCCGACGCGCCGAACGGCGACGGCAAGCTCGCGCAGATCGGCCGCGCCGGCGCACTGCGCGCGTACGCGAGTTCGCTGCTGCTCACGCTCACCAATCCGCAGACCGTCATCATGTTCGCCGCGTTGTTCACGACGTTGGCGCCGCGCGGCGCGTTTTCATCGAGCATCGCGTTGACGACGGTCAGCGGGGTGTTTTGCGGCTCGATCGCGTGGTGGTGTTTTCTCGTGACCGTGGTGTCGCTCGCGCGTCACGCGATCGGCAGCAAGCTGCGGCTCGCGATCGACCGGCTTGTCGGGATCACGCTGGCGGCATTCGGCATCGTCGAAGTTCGCCGTGCGCTTTAGGCGCCGGAGGTCAGGCAGAGGTCATAGGTCGTGGCGAAAGGCGCGCTTGCCGACTCCACATCAAGGTCCGCCGAAGCCGTGCCAACGGACGGTTTTATACGCAAGTGCGGCAGTTTTGCGACAATAGCGCCTTTCGCCGCGCCGACCACGCGCCTGCCCATCGACCATCGAAGGCATGCGCGTGCCGGCATTGCCGCTCAACCGACCCAACCCACCCGACCGTCAGCGGTCTGCTCAATGGCCTTTCCCCACATCGATCTGCTGTATTCCGTATCCGGCCTGTTCGTCGGCTTTCTGGTCGGACTGACGGGCGTCGGCGGCGGCTCGCTGATGACGCCGATCCTGGTCCTGCTGTTCAAAGTGCATCCGGCCACCGCAGTCGGCACCGATCTGCTGTACGCGGCCGCGACCAAAGCAACCGGCACGCTGGTGCACGGCCTGAAAGGCTCCGTCGACTGGCAGATCACACTGCGTCTGGCCGCCGGCAGCGTTCCGGCGGCGACCATCACGCTGGTCCTGCTGCATCGTTTCGGCATGGACACGCCGGGCGCAAGCCGGCTGATCCAGATCGTGCTCGGCGTAGCGCTGCTGGTGACAGCGGTGGCGCTGGTGTTCCGGCCGCAACTCGCGGCGCTCGGTGCGCGCCATCTGCCGGTGCCGAAGCAAGGCCGTACGCTCGCGCTGACCATGGTGACCGGCGCGGTGCTCGGCGTGCTGGTGTCGCTGACTTCGGTAGGAGCGGGCGCCATCGGCGTGACGGTGCTGTTGCTGCTGTACCCGCTGCTGCCGACCACGCGCATCGTCGGTTCCGACATCGCGCATGCGGTACCGCTCACGCTGCTGGCAGGCGCCGGTCATTGGCTGCTGGGTTCGGTCGACTGGTCGATGCTGTTGTCGCTGCTGGTCGGATCGCTGCCGGGCATCGCCATCGGCAGCTATCTGTCGTCGCGCGCGCCCGACGCGCTGCTGCGCAACCTGCTCGCCGCCACCCTGACGCTGGTCGGCGTGCGCCTCGTGCTGACCTGAACGCCAGACCGACGCGCCAGCGTGCCGGCTATTTGAAAAAGCGGCAGGTCAGATCGGTCTCGAACTGCCGCACCCATTGACCGCGATGGTCGCGATAGGACTGCGCCCAGCCGCCGCGCCGCACCGTGACGAGGCGCTCGTGCGCGGCGTCGTCCGGATCCGCGCAGGCGCTGATGTCAAAATGCGCCGGCGCGAAGCCGTGCCGCGCGCACACCAGTTCGAAAGCCGCCCGATCGCTGATCGGTAGATCGGTATAGCGCAAGAGCGTGGTTTCCATGGCGTTGACTCCTGTTCACCACCCATCACAGTACGCCTCACGACGCATCAATTGTGTGTCATAGCGCACGCCGGACGGTTCGTTGCGGTGCTTGCCTTCCGGCTCGAACTGCCCCGATCCATCATCACCGCTTCAAAAATCGCCGCTGCGAAAAAGAAAACGAAAAAAAACGGGCTCCGGCGATTCGCCGGAGCCCGTTTGCTGACATGCATCAAGATGGCGCAAAGCGGCAACGGATTGCGCGCTTCGTGGAGCGTGCCGCGCATGGCGCCTTACGGCGCTTCGTGCGCCTCACGCACTTATTGCGCTTATTGCCCCTCGTGCCGCCGGCTTACTGCTGCACAACGCTCAGCTTGTTCGACACCGACGTCACGCCCGCGACGCCCTTGGCGACTTCGCCCGCCTTGTCGATCTGGCCCTGGTCAGGCACCGAACCCGTCAGCGTTACCGCACCGCCGCGAGCGCGCACCGAGATGTTCGACACGTCGATGCCTTGCGCCTTGGCGAGCGCGCCGCGCACTTTGCGGCCGAGCTGGCTATTGGCCTTCTTGACGGTCTTGGCGCTCGCGGCCGGGGCGGCCATGGCGCCACTTGCCGCCGTATCGCTTGCCTGAGCGTACACATTGCACGCCACCACCATCGCCACAACCGAGCCCAGCGTTTTCAGAAAACCGACCGATTTCATAATTTCTCCTTTTGCATCACATTGGACCGCCTCTACCAAGCGGCTTCGTTACGACTACCGGCGGCCGGGCCCGGGCGCGACAAGGCGTGGCTGAGCGACGGCCGACTATGACTGCAACACGGTGTGCGAGAGGCGAGAGAAGCCAGCCGCCGCTAGCCGCACGCGATGACAGGCATGCATGCGGCATGAAGGCCGGCAAGCCGCGAAGTCCGCCAACGCGCCCGGTTCTGCTATGTCGTGCCGGGTCGCGCTGCGCAAACGTCTAATCGCGGCAGCGATGCACAATTTAATCTAGCCGAGCCAGAAGCGCAAAGGGTTTAGTCATGCTCGGGGCGTGTGCCGAGTGCCGTCGACGGGTGGTTCGTGCCGGTGTTGATGCACCCGTCATACTTTGAGCGTGGGTCGTTCGCGCTACCGTCATGCTCCGTTCACGCGCCTGTTCACATGCTTTTTCACGCGCTTTCTCACGTTTTGTTACGGGTTTGTCGGCGCTCACCATCGCCGTGCGCGCCGCCGCCGCACGAATCTCAGGTACCATCGCCGCGAATGCGAGCGGCCGCGCGGCGCCCCGGCATCAAGCCAGGCATGGCGCGAGCGCCTCGACTTGCGCTACGCTAAAGTGCCGCCGCAACCCTGTTCACCTTCGACCGTAGCCGTCACGTCATCTGATGAAGCCTGTAACCGGCCGCAAACGCCCTGCCCGCATCGTCGCCCGTTTCGTCGCAATCTCGTGGCGCGATCTGGCGGTCTCGTTCGGTCCGATCGTGCTGGTCGCCATCGCGGCGATCTGGGTCGCCGTGCGTCTGATCCAGCCCGCCCCGCCCAATACGCTGACGATCAGCGCCGGCCCCGAAGGCAGCACGTTCTGGACCGCCGCGCAAAAGTACAAGGCCATTCTGGCGCGCAACCGCATCACGTTGAACGTGTTGCCGTCGGAAGGCTCGTTGCAGAATCTCAAGCGCCTTTCAGACCCGAAGTCGGACGTCGACGTCGGCTTCGTGCAGGACGGCGTCGCGCCCGGCCCGGTGAGCGACGCTCTGATGTCGCTCGGCAGCGTGGCATATGTGCCGCTGGCGATTTTCTACCACGGCCCGACCGTCACGCGGCTGTCCGAATTCAAGGGTTCGCGTATTGCGGTCGGCGCCGAAGGCAGCGGCACGCGGGAACTGGCGCTCGCGCTGCTCAAGGCGAACGGCATCGAGCCAGGCGGCGCCACCAAACTGCTGCCGCTCTCCGGTGACGACGCCGCGCAGGCGCTCATCTCCGGTAAAGTCGACGCGGCCTTTCTGGCTGGCGATTCGGCGCAACCGGCGGTGATGGGCAAGCTGTATCGCACGCCGAATGTGCAGTTCTACGACTTCACCCAGGCCGATGCGTACACGCGGCGTTTTCCATATCTGACGCAGCTCGAGATGCCGATGGGCGCGTTCGACCTCGGCAAGAATCTGCCATCCGCGCCGATTCACATGGTGGCGCCGACCGCCGAGCTGGTAGCGCGCGACTCGTTGCATCCCGCGCTCTCCGATCTGCTGATCGAAGCCGCGCGCGAAGTGCACGGCAAAGCGAACATCATGCAGCGGGCCGGCGAATTCCCCGCGCCGCTCGCACACGATTTCCCAATCAGCGACGACGCCGCGCGCTACTACAAGTCGGGCAAAAGCTTCCTCTACCGGATCCTGCCGTTCTGGCTCGCGAGTCTCGCGGACCGGCTGCTGGTGGTCGTGGTGCCGCTGATCGTGCTGCTGATTCCAGCGCTGCGCGTCGTGCCGTCGCTGTACGCGTGGCGGGTGAAATCGCGCATCTATCGCTGGTACGGCGCGCTGATCGCGATCGAACGCAGCGCGCTCAGCGAGTATTCGGCCGCCGAACGCGCCTCGCTGATCGAGCGGCTCGACGCGATCGAGGAGTCGGTCAACGGCCTGAAGATGCCGCTCGCCTATGCGGACCAGTTCTACGTGCTGCGCGAACATATCGGCTTCGTGCGCCAGCGGCTTACACATAGCCGCGAGGCCCAGCGCGAAGCGTTGGACGAACCGGATGAGCCAGCCGATGGGCCGGAACCGCCCGAGACAGATGAAGCAACCGAAGCACGCGGATCATCCGGGGCGAGCGAGTCTTCGGACGACCGCACGGCATCGGGACCGGCATCGCCCGCCCCCAGCCGGGTCTGACGTTCGTCGCAACGGCAGCCATCGACGCCAAACCAGGCGCCAAACCATATTGACCGCTGCAAGCAGCGGCCGCACCGCGTAAGATCATTACAAATCCGACGGTTCAGCAGACGCGCAGCAGACGCACACCGTTCGGCCCAGGCAATCCGGGAGACATTCATGACCGTTGGCATCGACGCCATGCAACCGCTGTGGTTTTACGATTTTGTCTCGCCATTCACGTACCTGTTGCTCGAGCAACACGACAAATGGCCGGGCAACGACTTCGCGTTCACACCGGTCGTGCTGAACGACCTGTATCGCCACTGGGGTCAACTACCGGCTTACAACGTGCCCACCAAGCGGGTGTTCATGTACCGGCACGCGCTGTTTCGCGCGGAGCAGCTCGGCATTCCGTTCAAGATGCCGCCGGCTCATCCGTTCGACTCGATGAAGCCGCTGTTGCTCGCCACCGCGGTGGACGGCGACATCAGCTTCGTGCGCGAGATCTTCCGTTTCATCTGGCGTGAAGGCCGCGATCCGTCGAGCGACACAGCGTTCGCCGAACTGTGCGAACGCGTCGGCCAGCCGGACGGGCCCGAGTTGATCAAAAGCGAAGAGGTCAAGGCGAAATTGCAGCGCAATACAGCGAATGCGATCAGCTTGGGCGTCTACGGCGTGCCGACCTTTTACCTGAACAAACAATTGTTCTGGGGCGAAGATGCACTGCCGATGGTGCTGTATTGCGCACGCACGCCGAACTGGCTCGATTCGCAAGAAGTGAAGCGCATCAGTTCACTGCCTTTGGGTGTCGCGAACACCACCGTAGGCGAAGTGTAGGATTTAGACGGGTTCGTTGCGCTGAGCACGTCATGAAGCGCGCCATGGCCGCCGCCCATGCCGTGCTGATGCCGGCCATACCGTGCTCGCTATGGCCGCCGCACTGCAATCAGGCCTAAGGTTATGATCTTTGCGCGTTGCTGCGCGAGCCGTCTTGCGGGCGGCTTCGCGACGCTTCATTCGAGCCCGATCCGCTTGCACCGCCTCGCCTAAAACATGGACGACACCGCCGCTTCCCTCGATATCTGGCTCGTGCGCGTGTTGCGCACACTGCTGGTCGAGCGCAGCGTCACCCAGACCGCGCTGCGGCTGAATCAGACCCAACCCGCCATCAGCACCGCGCTGCGCAAACTGCGCGAGACGCTGAACGATCCGATCCTCGTGCGCGGCAAATCGGGCATGGTGCCGACCGAATACGGCGAATCGCTGCTGGCGTCCGCGCAACGCGTGCTGCGCGAAGTCGATTTCGTCGCGACGCCGCACGGCGATTTCGACCCTGGCCGCTCACGCCGCACCTTTCGGGTGGCCGCACCCGACTATCTGAACGACTTCTTCATGCCGACCGTGATCGCACAGTTTCGCGAGGCGGCCCCGCACGCGCGTCTGGAAATCGATTCGCTGAGTCCGATGCTCGATCACTCGGCCGCGCTCGATGCGGGTGAACTCGATCTGGTGATCGGCAACTGGCCGAAACCCGATCCGCGCTTCGGCAAGACCGATCTGTTCTCGGACACGGTGGTGTGCCTGATGCGCGCCGATCATCCGTTGACGCGCACGCCGTTGACACGTGAAGCGTATCTGGCCGCACCGCATCTCGCGCCGACGCCCTACAGCGGCGCGCGCGGCGGCGCAATCGACATCGGTTTCGCGAGGGCGCGCGCCGAACGGCGCATCGTCGCCACGCTGCCTTACTTCGGCCTCGTGCCGCAAACGCTGCTGCAATCGGATCTGATCTTCACCACCACGCGCCGCTTCGCGACCCATTACGCGAACATCCTGCCGCTTGCGGTGGTCGAGGTGCCGATTCCGTTTCCGCGCATCAAGTGCTATCAGCTGTGGCATCCACAGCCGGATCGGCCAAGCGACGTCGGCTGGCTGCGGACCTTGATGTCGCAAGTGTCGGACGGATTGGTGGCGCAGAAGGCGCGGCGCGTGAAACGGCCGCAGGAAAAGAAAACGTCAGAGGAACCGTCAGCCGCGGCGGGCTGACGTTTTTTATTTGATCGCTTATTTGACCACTTATTTGACCGCTCAGACGCTCGCGCAGAGCTTGTGCGTCACCGCCTGTGCCGCGGCCTGCCGCGCGCGAATCTGCAGCAACTCGGCACACACCGCGACCGCAATGGCCGGCGGCGCCTTATCGACGATGCCCGTCACGCCGATCGGGCAAGTCATCTCCACCAGCCGATCCAGATCCACGCCGCGATCCAATAAACGCCGCTCGAATTTCACGCGCTTGGTTTTCGAGCCGATCATGCCGAAGTAGGTGAAATCGCGCCGCCGCATGATGCGCTCGGCGAGCGAAAAGTCGAGCGCGTGATTGTGCGTCATCACAAGGAAGTACGCGCCGGGGGGCGCCGTGTCGACGATCGCGTCGGGCGTGTCGGTCGCCTCGACCTGCACGTTGGCGGGCGTTTCGTCGGGGAACAGTTCGTCGCGTTCGTCGACCCACTGGACGACGCACGGCAAGCGCCCGAGCAGCGTGACGAGCGCATGGCCGACGTGGCCCGCGCCGAACAGCACGATGTGCATCGGCGCCGCAGGCGCGGCTTGCACGGCGCTGCGCCGGCCGATCTGAACGGAAGAAAAGTCGTTCATGGCGATCACCATCCCAATGAGTATTTTAACGCCGCGGCTACTGCCGTGCCGCCGCGGTCGCTGCGCGCACCGCGCCGACTGCCTTGAGGATTTCCTCGCTCGTCGCGGGCGCGTTCAGCGGCGGATTGACCTTATGGTCACCCACGGCCGACACCGCATCGCGAATCGCAAAGAACACCGAGAACGGCAGCAGCAACGGCGGCTCGCCGGTCGCCTTCGAACGATGGATGCTGTCCTCCGCATTGCGGTTTTTAAACAACCGCACATTAAAGACCGGCGGCGTATCGTTGACGGTCGGAATCTTGTAGGTGGACGGCGCATGCGTCATCAGCTTGCCGCCGGCGTTCCACCACAGTTCCTCGGTCGTGAGCCAGCCCATGCCCTGAATGAACGCGCCTTCCACCTGGCCGACGTCGAGCGCCGGATTGAGCGACGCGCCCACGTCATGCAACGCGTCCGCGCGCAGCACGCGCATTTCGCCGGTCAGCGTGTCGATCACGACTTCCGACACGGCCGCGCCGTACGAGTAGTAATAGAACGGCCGGCCTTGCAGCTTCGACTGATCCCAGTAGAGTTTCGGCGTCGCGTAGAAACCGTCCGACCAGAGCTGGATGCGCGCGACGTAGGCCTTCGCGATCACTTCCTCGAACGGCACCACGACATCGCCGACCAGCACGCGGTCGTGCGCGAAGCGCACATCCGCGGCGCTCACCTGCCCTGCGCCGAAGCGCTCGGCCGCGAATGCCGACAGACGTTCGCGCAACTGGCGCGCGGCATCCTGCGCAGCCTTGCCGTTCAGATCGGAACCGGTCGATGCAGCGGTGGCCGACGTATTGGCGATCTTGCTGGTGTCCGTGGCCGTGACCCGAATGCGGTTGAAGCCGACGCCCAGCTCATGCGCGACGACCTGCGCGACCTTCGTGTTCAGGCCCTGGCCCATTTCGGTGCCGCCGTGGTTCACCAGCACCGAGCCGTCGGTGTAGATGTGCACCAGCGCGCCCGCCTGGTTGAAGTGCGTCACGTTGAACGCGATGCCGAACTTGACAGGGGTGAGTGCCAGGCCTTTCTTCAGCACTTCGTTGTTCGCATTGAACTCGTTGATCGCCGCGCGCCGCGCACGGTATTCGCTAGTCGCTTCGAGTTCGTCGATCAGTTCGTGAATCACGTTGTCTTCGACCACCTGACCGTACGGCGTCTGGTTGCGCTCGGTTTTGCCATACAGATTGCGGCGGCGCACGTCGAGCGCATCCTCGCCGATCGAACGCGCGACGTTGTCCATGATGTATTCGATCGCGAACGCGCCTTGCGGGCCGCCGAAGCCGCGGAACGCGGTATTCGACTGCGTATTGGTCTTGCCGCAGAAGCCGTCGATCATCACGTCGGACAACCAGTACGCGTTGTCGAAGTGGCACAGCGCGCGCGTCATCACCGGACCGGAGAGGTCGGCGGAAAAACCGCAGCGCGAGGTCATGTCGACCGTCACGCCGTCGATGATGCCCTTGTCGTCGTAGCCGACTTCATACGTGTAGTGGAAATCGTGGCGTTTGCCGGTGACCATCATGTCGTCGTCGCGGTCCGGACGCAGCTTGACCGGGCACAGCAGCTTCCACGCGGCGAGCGCCGCGCAGCACGCGAACAGGCCCGATTGCGATTCCTTGCCGCCGAAGCCGCCGCCCATCCGCCGGCATTCGATCAGCACGTTGTGCGACGCCACGCCCAAAGCGTGCGCGACCATGTGCTGCATTTCGGTAGGATGTTGCGTCGAACAGTAGACGTGCATGCCGTCGTCGTCCTTCGGCACCGCGTACGAAATCTGGCCTTCCAGATAGAACTGTTCCTGGCCGCCAAGCAGCATCTCGCCGGCCTCGCGATGCGCCGCGCGGGCGATCTTCGTGCCGGCTTCGCCGCGCGCGAGTTTCATCGGCGGCAACACGTGCTGATTCGCGGCGCGGGCCTGCTGCGCGGTCAGAATCGCCGGCAGCTCTTCGTAGACGACCTCGGCACGGCGTGCAGCCAAACGGGCCGCTTCATGCGAAGTCGCGACCACGATGAACATCGGCTGGCCGACGTATTGCACGACACCGTCGGCGAGAATCGGATCGTCGCCATGGATGATCGGGCCGACATCGTTGACGCCGGGGAAATCGTCCGCGGTAAAGATCGCGACCACGCCGGGCGTCGCGCGCACCTTGTCGAGCGACATCGAGACGATCTTCGCGTGCGCTTTCGGCGACAGGCCGAGCGCCGCGTGCAGCGTGCCGGCGAGCGTCGGGATGTCGTCGGTGTAGGTCGCGCGGCCGCTCACGTGCAGATGCGCGGACTCGTGCGGACGCGAGATGTGGACCTGAGTAAAGTCGTCCTGGTCCTGAAGGTCTTTCAGGAACGGTTCGGCGTGCTGATTCATTCTTGTGTTCTCCGTATCCTTTGGGCTTCTCAGGCGCTGGCGCCGGCCGGCGCGCAGGCAGCGGCGACCGCGCGAACATCCAGCGCGCTCTTCGGCAGCGGATTGTTCGGACGCGTTTCGAGCCAGAAGCGGTACAGCGTGTTTTTGGCGGATTCGAGGCGATAGTTGCTGGTTGCGCGCATGTCGGAAAGCGGCGCGTAGTCGTTGCCGAGCGCGAGCATCGCGGCCTGCGCGGTGGCTTCGTGCCATTCGGCGTCGCGCAGCACGGCCTCGGCGTGCGTGGCGCGCTTCGGCGTGGCCGCCATGCCGCCGAATGCGATGCGCGGCTCGCGGATCACGTTACCGTCGGCGATGAACGAGAACGCTGCGCACACGGCCGAGATATCCGAGTCGAAGCGCTTCGAGAGTTTGTAGGTGCGAAATTGCAGATTCTCGCGTGCACCGGTGCGCGTCGGCACCTTCAACCCGACGACGAACTCATGCTCCGCCATGTCCTTCTTCTGATACGCGAGGTACAGATCTTCGAGCGGCATTTCGCGTTCGATCTCGCCGCCGCGCACGATCACGCGCGCGCCGAGCGCGATCAGGCCGGGCATCGAATCGCCGATCGGCGAGCCGTTCGCGATGTTGCCGCCGAGCGTGCCGGCATTGCGGATCGGCAGCGACGCGAAGCGTTGCCACATTTCGGTCAGCTCCGGGTACTGCCTGGCGATTTCCGCGTACGCGCTTTCGACAGTGACGCCGGCGCCGATCTCGATCCAGTCGTCGTTGGTTTCGAGCTTTTGCAGCTCGGCGATCTGGCCGACATAGACGATGTTGCCGAGTTCGCGCATCTGCTTGGTGACCCACAGGCCGATATCGGTGCTGCCGGCGAGAATCCGCGCGGCGGGTTCCGCTTCCTTGATCCTGGCGAGGGCTTCGACGGTGCGCGGCGCGTCGAAATGCTGGCCGGCGTGCTGGTAGTGGAACGTGTCCGTGCGTTCGAGCGTGGCGAGCGTCGTCGCCAGCGCTTCGACATTGACCGGTGCTTTCGGCGCGGGGGCCTGGAACATGCGCACGGCCGCGTCGACGATCGGCCGGTAGCCCGTGCAGCGGCACAGATTGCCGGTCAGCGCGTTGCTGATCGCGTCGCGCGACGGCACGGTTTTGTTCGCGCAGCTATGTTCGTGGCCGTGCTTTTCGTACAGCGACCACATCGACATGACGAAGCCCGGCGTGCAGAAACCGCACTGCGAGCCGTGACACTCGACCATCGCCTCCTGAACCGGGTGCAGCGAGCCGTCCGGCTGGCGCAGGTCTTCTACGGTGAAGAGCGCTTTACCGTCGAGCGTCGGCACGAACTGGATGCAGGCGTTGACCGCCTTGAATTTGACGCCGCCCGCTTCGTCGCGCTCGCCGACCACGACCGTGCACGCGCCGCAATCGCCTTCGGCGCAGCCTTCCTTGGTGCCGGTGCAATGCGCGTCCTCGCGCAGATACTGCAGGACCGTGCGGGTGACGGCGGCGTCCTTGATCTCGCGGATCGCGTTGCGGTGGTAGAAGCGAATCGGCTCAGTCATGTGTCGTTACTCTCGAATGTTCTGTGTCCATGGGACGTACTGCGGTGACGGTTCGAAAACTATCACCGTCAATAAATACAACCCATAGCGGGGATCGCATGCGGGACATATCCGCAAAACGATATAGAGATGGATTTGAGGCACAGTTGGCTTATGTTGATTCGACTGTTTTGCCGTGTTTATTTAAATTTTGTTGATTTTCGGCCACAAGCGTGTGGGCACACCGCTGCGCTGGGGCGCAAAAGTCAGCGTGTGCCTCGCGAAAGCGGACCCCTATATCCATCTGGCACCGTTATTCGGGCAGCTAAATTATTAAGCGATCCCTGCAAGAGAATCGGTTCCATGGGAAAATCACGCGTTCCCGCCGTTTTCAAGTCTCGTTTTCCCCATGTCCACCGACTCAGCGACACCTCGCAGCGAATTTGCGACGACCATGCGGATCATTCCGGTCGTCTTTTTCACGTTTCTTTGCTACCTGACGATCGGGATTCCGCTGGCGGTGCTGCCCGGCTACGTCCACGACGATCTTGGTTACAGCGCGGTGCTGGCTGGCGCGGCGATCAGCGTGCAATACCTGGCGACGCTGGCATCGCGGCCACTGGCCGGGCGTTCGGCGGACACGCTGGGGCCGAAGCGGACAGTGTCGATTGGCCTGCTTGGTTGCGGCGCGAGCGGGATTTTGTTGCTGCTGGCTGTGTTGTGCGGGCGTTGGCCTGTACTGAGCATGGTGTTGCTGGTGTGCAGCCGCCTCGTGCTCGGATTTGGCGAAAGCTTGTGCGGAACCGGTGCGATTCTGTGGGGCATTGGCCGGGTGGGCACGAGCAACAATGCTCGGGTGATCTCGTGGAACGGCATCGCGACCTATGGCGCGCTGGCTGTCGGCGCGCCGCTTGGGGTGGCGATTGCGCACACGGTTGGGTTTGCCGCGCTGGGCATCCTGGTGATTTTGCTGGCGGCGCTCGGGTTTTATCTAGCCCGGCCGATGGCGCCGGTGCCGATCGTGCATGGCGAGCGGATGTCTTACCGGAGCGTGTTCACGCGGGTGTTGCCGCATGGGATTGGGCTTGCTTTGGGCTCCGCCGGGTTTGGGTCGATTGCTACGTTTATTACGCTTTTTTATGCGGCTAAGCATTGGCCGAACGCGGCTTTGTCGTTGACTGTTTTTGGCACGCTGTTCATCGGCTCGCGGTTGTTGTTTGCCAATACGATCAAGACCTACGGTGGGTTTCGGGTTGCTATTGTTTCTTTTTCGTTCGAATGCGTTGGGTTGCTGATGTTGTGGTTGGCGCCTGAGCCGCATTTTGCCCTTGCTGGGGCGGCGTTGACCGGGTTTGGGTTTGCTTTGGTGTTTCCGGCTCTTGGTGTTGAAGCCGTCGGGCTTGTGCCGCCCGCTAGCCGCGGGGCTGCTTTGTCGGCTTATTCTGTGTTTCTTGACCTCTCCCTTGGGATTACTGGGCCGTTGGCCGGGTATATCGCTGGGGAGTTTGGATATGGATCGGTGTTTCTCTTTGCAGCTGTTGCCGCTGCGGCGGCAGTTGGGTTGTCTACTCTTCTTTATTTGCGGAATGCTAAGGTGGCTAATTTGCCTGCGGCATTGTGATTTTTTTGCGCGTAGCGGTTTTGGTTTGGTTGTTTACCTACGGTGTTGGGGTTTGCTTCAGCTTGGTTGCCTGCGCGGCGCTTTTTGGCTGTGTGCCGACGGCGTTGGCCTTTCCTTGATTTCTTGGTGGTCTATTAGCGTCGCCCCTGTGCGGGGCAGGCACTTACTTTCTTTGCCGCCGTGTAAAGAAAGTAAGCAAAGAAAGCGGCTTCACACCGCTAATTCTTAAGCGGGTCCCCTGGCTTGGAGGAGGTAGTGGAGCATCTGGAATCGGTGCTCTCGCACATTCCGCCCCGGTGACAAGGCAGTCATACTTCCGGCGGCGCTACGCGCGCCGTGGCGGTACTTCTCAAAACCGTCGGCGCTTTCAGCGCCTGCGGTTGTTCAAGCGTAACGGCCTGCCTTTGCTGCGCTGGTGTAACTCGCGGCCGCGTTTCGTTCGGCGCAGTGGTCCGCATTTCCGCAATTCAGCGTCTCGCCGAGGCGCAGCCGATGGCCCCCCACCGCATACAAACGAAGCCCCTGGTTTCGCTTGCAGACCGTCCCGGCGAGCACGCAGTGCGAGGCGGGAAGGATGATGCCGGAGGCGCTTATCTGCGATCGGTGTTGGGAAGTACCGCGTCGGCGCGCGCAGCGCCGCCGGAAGTATGACTGCCTTGTCACCAGGGCGGAGTGTGCGAGAACACTGATTCCAGATGCTCCACTACCTCCTCCAAGCCGGGGGACCCGCTTAAGAATTAGCGGTGTGAAGCCGCTTTCTTTGCTTACTTTCTTTGCGGCGGCAAAGAAAGTAAGTGCCTGCCCCGCACAGGGGCGACGCTAATAGACCACTAACAAATCAAGGAAAGGCCAACGCCGTCGGCACACAGCCAAAAAGCGCCGCGAAGGCAAAAAAACCACCCCTCACTTCCCCCCGGAAAGGCCACATTCCAAAGCCGCCACGCCAGCTGGCAAATCAACCCTAACACCGAGATCAACCATAGTCCGCCCCAGTGCATGCAAAGTGCGAAAAAGATTATGTTCGCGGCACTGCTCTCCCATCTGCCCAATCCGAACAATCGGCAGCCCGAAGGAACCGGAAATCTCGACTTGATGCTGCCGTGAGATATGCGAGCAAACGTCCCCAGGACTCAGCCCGACGGGCACTTCAATCCCCACAACAGAATTCAACCGGCAAGCCGCAGGCGTATACAGCTGTAGGCCCAAAGCCGTTACCCCTTCCTGCAATGCAATCGAACACTTCAAATGCCGCGCAAACCGCTTCTCCAAAGTCTCAGCACACACCAGCCGTAAAGCCTCATGCAAAGCCAGCACGCCGGACACAGGCGCGGTGTAGTGATATCCGGCGTTATGCCAGAAGTTCTCAGCCAGCGAAGCATCCAGACACCAATGCGCATTGGGCGCCGTCCGCCCCTTCACTCTCTCCCAAGCCGCATCGGAAAACGCGATCAGGGACACGCCAGGAATCGACGACAGCCCCTTCTGCCCGCCGGTAATCACGGCGTCGATACCCCATGCATCCATCTCGAGCGGCATCGTGCTCAACGTGCACACTGCATCGACGATCACCAGCGCGCCCGCGGCTTTCGCCAACGCGGCAATGTCCTTCAAGTGATAGTTCCACACCGTGTTGGACGTCTCGCCCTGCACCACCGTCACGATCTCCGGACGCTCGCGGCGGATCGCCTCGGCGACCTGGTCAAGGCTCGCAACCGAACGGTCGGCGACCTCCAATGTGCTCACCTGCGCGCCGACGCGGCGTCCCATCTCCGCCATCCGCTCGCTGAAAAAACCGTTCTTGATGCTCAGCACCCGCGTGCCTTCCCACGCGAGATTGGAGATCGCCATCTCCATCGCGGCCGACCCCGGGCCCGCTACGCCGAGCACCCATTTCGAGTTCGTCTGGAACACGTAGCGCGCCATTGTTTTCACCTGCCCGATCACCTTCACCATCGTGCCGCCCAGGTGATTGATCACGATCGTATTGGCCTTGGCGACAGCGGCGGGAATCGGCACGGGGCCGGCGCCCATCATCAGTAACGGCTCTTCGGGAAGGATGGCGTCGAGCGATTCGACAACCGGACAGGGCACGGCAAAGGAAGCGGAAGTAGATGATGAAGTCGGCATGATCGATACGTGAATGTCAGGGCGCAAAGGAGCAAACGGCCTCGCCAACAATGACACTGGCGAGGCCGTTCATCCGATCATTCACCGATCCGCGCGATTGCGCAAGTTTTTTGTCTATGCCTCATCGCCCGGAAACGTCGGCCAAAGTGCAGACCAAAGCGTCACTTCACCCTGGTCTTGTCGAGTTTCTTGCCGGTGGCGGCGTTAAAACGCTCGACGTACTCTTCGATCAGCTTGCGCATCGCGCGCCCAATCAGCCGGTAGTCGGACTCGTTCAGATTGGCCAGCGACACACGCCCCGACGGATGCTGCGTGCCGAAACCGCGTCCCGGCAGCAGCACGACCCGCGCTTCGCGCGCGAGACGGAACAGCAGTTCCGACGGCTCGGTGTTCTTCAGCAGCCACTCGACGAACTCACGCCCGAACATCCGCTCGCCAAGGAACTCGATGTCGAGAATCGTGTAGTAGTCGACCTGGTTCGGATCGTCGTCCTCGAACGAAATGCCGACTTCTTCGTACAGCGCCTGCTTGCGCTTGCGGATCAGGCGCTTCAGCGCATTCTTGTACGCGTCCGGCGTGTCCATCAGCGAGAACAACGAGAACAGCACCATCTGCACCTGTTGCGGCGTCGACAAACCCGCCGTGTGATTCAGCGCAACAGTGCGGCTGTCGGCCACCAGGCGGTCGATGAACTTGAGCTTTTCCGGCTCGGTCGTGATCGATTCGTAGCGCTCGTGCAACTGCTTCTTCGCGTCCTTGGGCAGTTCGCCGATCAGCTTGTCGAGCACATTGTCACGATGCGTCGCGATCGCGCCGAGACGCCAGCCGGTCGAGCCGAAATACTTCGAGTACGAGTACACGAGAATCGTGTTCTTCGGCGCGAGCGCGAACAGCGATACAAAATTGTCGGCGAAGGTGCCGTACACGTCGTCGGTCAGCAGAATCAAATCGGGCCGTTCCTTGACGATCCCGGCGATATATTCGAGGCTCTCGTCGCTGATCTTCACCGAAGGCGGATTGCTCGGGTTCACGAGGAAGAACGCCTTCACCTTCGGATCACGCAGCTTGTCGAGTTCCTTCTTCGAATACTGCCAGCCGTCTTCCACATGGGCGTCGAGATTCACGACGTTCAGCCGATAGTCGTTCAGGCGCGGAATCTCGATGTACGGCGTGAAGATCGGCATACCGAGCGCGATCGTGTCGCCGGCCTTGATCAGGTGATTCTCGCGCATCGTGTTGAAGATGTACGTCATCGCCGCCGTGCCGCCTTCCACGGCGAACACGTCGAACTCGCCGACAAACGGATGATTTCCGATCATCTCCTTTCGCAGATACTGCCCGACGATCAGTTCGGATAACTTAAGCATCCGGTCCGGCACCGGATAGTTCGACCCGAGAATGCCCTCGCACATCTCATAGAGGAACTCGCCCGCGGACAGCCCAAGCTGATCGCGCACATACGACACGGCGCCGCGCAGAAAGTCGATGCCGGGTACGCCTTTGTTTTCGCGCAGGAACAGGTCGAAGCGTTCTTCGAGCCCATCGCGGCGCGGAAAGCCGCCCACGCCTTCGGGCATGTACGCAAACGAGCGCTCCGATTCGCGCATCGCAAAGAGGCCGAGCTGCCAGAAACCGTGGCGCGGAATCGTCGCGAGAAAGTTGGGGTTGCCGCGGCCGGCATTCAGCATCGATGCGTTCGCGGGGCGCTCCACCGCGCCGCCGCCGGCGGCCTTGATCAATTCGTCCTTGAGTTCGAACGGGCTCAGTGCCGCCAAGCCGGCTTGTGCCATATCAGCGTGTTTCCTGTCGCCTTTCTCTTTTGCCATGATGCGTTCTCCAATGAGCAAGTGAAAGACGCCGGCGTAGCGAGTGATCGTTCAAGCCGCCGGCGTAAGAGAGATCGATAGATGTGTGCGCTACACCAGACCGACCACGAGCGGACCGAGCAGCGTCAACGCGACGTTCGCGATCGCATACGTGATCGCGAACGGCACGGTCGGCACGGCGCTTTCGGCCTTGTCGAGCACGCCGCCGAACGCCGGGTTCGCACTACGTGACCCGGACAGCGCACCGGCCAGAATCGCCGCGTTGTCGTAGCGCAATACGTAGCGGCCGAACAGCATCGTCAGGAGCAGCGGGAACAGCGTGACGAACACGCCCAGCAGGAAGATCGTCACGCCGCTTTGCTTGACCGTGACGACCGCCTGCAAGCCGGAATTCAAGCCGACCACGGCGACGAACGCCGCGAGGCCGAAGTCTTTCAGCAACTGCGACGCCGCCGACGGCATCACGCCGTACATCGGATGCTTGCCGCGCATCCAGCCGAACAGCAGACCGGCCAGCAGACAGCCGCCGCCCGAGCCGAGCGTGAGCGGAATACCGCCGATGTTGATGACGATCAGGCCGATCAGCAGACCGAGCACGAGACCGACGCCCATATAGATGAAGTCGGTCTTGTTGCTGTACGGCAACTCGTAGCCGGCCGCATCGACAGCACGCCTGGTGTCTTTCGGCGAGCCGTAGAAGGTAATCACGTCGCCGTGTTCGAGCTTCGTTTCCGGCAGGATCGGCAGCGGCTGACCGGCTCGCGTCGCGCCTTCGACGAACACGCCGTGGCGCAGGTCGCGATCCACGTTCTTGCGCACTTCGGCAATCGTCGTGCGGTTCATGCCCTTGCGCGTGAAGACGGCCTGGCGGGTTTGCATCACCAGACTCACGCCGTCGGTATCGGCTAGTTCCGCACCGATCATCGGCGCGATATCGACCATGCCGCCACGCCGCCCCACCACCATCACCACGTCGTCCTTTTCGAGCACGAGATCGGGGGTCGGCTCGACCCCTTTGCCGTGGCGGCGAATCCGCTCGATCGTGATGGTGTCGTTCTGACTCACCTCGAGCTCGGACACTGTGCGCCCCGCGGCCTGTTCGACGCGAAACGCGCGGCCCACCAGTTCAGGCAGCGCCGACAGTTGTCCCGGCGCACGCGCGGGCACGGCACCGGAAAGCGCCTTTTCGGCTTCGATCGAGGCCTCGCGCAAACCTTTCCCCATGAACTTCGGCAGGATGTTGACGCAGACGATGATCGCGCCGAGCGAGCCGAACACGTAGGTCACCGCGTACGCGATCGCCACGTCCGATTGCAGCGACTTAACCTGATCGGCGGGCAGGCCCAGACGCGCGATCGCGTCGCCCGCCGTGCCGATGATCGCCGATTGCGTCAGCGCGCCGCCCGCGAGACCGGCCGCGAGCCCCTTGTTCAGATGGAACAGCTTCGCGCAGACCACCACGGTGATCAGTGCCGAGACGGCGAGAAACACGGCCATCGCGATTTCGCGCAGTGTCTTGCGGTTCAGCGAGTTGAAAAAGCCCGGCCCGGAGTCGTAGCCGACCGCGTAGATGAACACCGCGAACATCACCGACTTCACGCCGTTGTCGATCGTCACGCCCGCCTGACTGATCACGACCGCCGCCAGCAATGAACCGCCTACACCGCCTAACTGGAATTTGCCGAAGTTGATCTGCCCGATGAAGTAACCGGCCGCAAGCGACAGAAACAGCGCGATCTCGGGTGATTTGTGAAAGATGTCATGCAGCCATTCCATCGTGCCCTCGCTGGATAGTTTGCGATACTGAATACTGGTTGATGCTTGTGCATCCAGACCTCGTGGCGCGTCCGCCTGCGGAGTGGACCGCGCGGTGTACTACGCCAAGCGCGGCGGCATATGTCCGCTTAGCCGAACTTCCCTGCGAGGCCGACGACCACCGGTCCCATCAACGGCAACAGGATGTTCGAGAGTGCATAGGTGATCGTGTAGCCGATCACGGGTGTCGAATTGCCGGTCACGCCGAGCAGTGCGCTGATCGCCGGCGTGCTGCATTGCTGACCTGCGATGGCGCCGAGCAGCATCGGTGCTTCGAGTTCGAGAAACATGCGGCCGATCCACAGCGACAGCAGCCCTGGCACCAGCACCATCAGAATGCCGGCGATCGGCAGCGCCAGGCCGTATTCGCGCACCAGCTTGATCGCATCGGGTCCGGCCGACAGGCCGACCGCCGCGATGAAGGTGGCGAGACCGAAATCCTTGAGGATTTGTGCGGCGGCCGAAGGCAGCGAGCCCACCAACGGATAGCGCGAACGGATCCAGCCGAACAGCAAGCCCGACAGCAGACAACCGCCGCCCGTGCCGAGCGCGACCGACACGCCGCCGATCCGCCCGCCGAGATGTCCGATCGCCATGCCGACCAGCACGCCCAGGCCGAGATAGACGAAGTCGGTTTTCCGGGTGGCGGTGAGCACATAGCCGAGCCGACGTGCGCCGCGTTCGACATCGGCCTTCGCGCCCACCAGCGTCAGCACGTCGCCGCGATTGAGTTCGGTGCCGGGTAGCGCGGGCACGGTAGTTTCGAGCCGCGTGACGGCGGCGATATAGACGCCGCGGCCTTCTTCCGGCGTCGCCCGTTCGCGCACCTGCGCGACCGTGAGGCCATGCGCTTCGCGGCGCGTCAGCACGACATCGAGCGTCTCTGCGACAAGCTGGCCGAAGGCGGCGCCCTCCACTTCTTCACCGAGGCTGGCAGCCGCCGCGACGATCGCTTCGCGCCGTCCCGCTACGAGAATAAGGTCGCCGGCAGCCAGCGTCAGTTGCGGTTCGACCGGCGCGGCCGCACCGTTACGCTCGAGCTGCTCGATGGTCAGATTGAAACCGTGCTGCTGTTCGACCGCCAGAATCGTCGAGCCGGCCGCCGCGCCGACCCGGAAGGCGCGGCCCACGAGCGCCGGCGCGGCGGCGCGCTGGCCGTCGCTGAACGCGCCGTCGCCGCCGAGCTTGCGCCACACGCGCTCGGCTTCTTCGCGCAAATTGACGCGCAACAGAAGCGGCGCGAACTGACTGGTAAACAGAACGATGGTGACCAGGCCGAACAGGTAACTGACGCTGTACGCGGTGACGATGTTGGCCTGCAGACGCAGCGTCTCGGCGTCGCCGAAGCCGAGCTTGGCAATCGCTTCCGACGCGGTGCCGATCACCGCCGACTCCGTCGCGGCGCCGGCCAGCAAGCCGGCTGCCGTGCCGGCGTCGAGCCGCATCACGACGACCGCGATCATAATGAGCACCAGCACCGAAACGATCTCGACAATCGACAGCAAGCCATAACGCCAGCCACGCCCGATGTTGGCGAAGAATTGCGGGCCGCCGGTGAAGCCCAGCGCGAAGATGAACAGTGCGAACGCGATGTTCTTCAGATCGGGAGCCAGCCGCGCGCCGGTCTGACCCAATAGCAAAGCGACGATGAGCGTGCCGCAGACGCCGCCGAGCTGAATCGGCCCGACTCGAAACGAACCAATGAAATATCCGATTGCAAGACTCGCGAACAGCGCGATCTCCGGTTGAGACCTCAGCAATTCACCGATCATGTGTTGGCTCGCCGATTTATGGGTTTGTTTGGTATAAATCCTAAAAAATTGCCTGGAATTTCAATAAAGTCATTCGGTGCTCGCGCCATTCTCGACGTATGCATTACGCATCTGGCATGACCAGCGCTCATTGAATGGAGAATTTATGGCAATGTAATGACACCATCAGTGCCAGCGATGAAATGCCGCAGTGCAGCGACGATAGCGGGATACTTTTCACAAACCTCGGCAGTCACTCTTTCCTCGTGAATTTGTTCAACGCCCTGAAAAAGATATGCTCCGCTTGATAGCCTTTTTACAGCATGAAATACGCATTTTTGAGACTTCTTTTTTAATAAATATTGTAGTTCTTCACGGCTGTCAATATGATTTTCAATTGCGGCCTGAGTGAAGTTCGCGAGATATGATGTTGGTTAATGCCCGATATGGTTTTCGGGCCGCGCGCTGCACGCGGCAGTCATTGTCGCAATGGGCCGATATACTGATCTGCCGGCATGCCATAACGCCGTCAGTCCACATCGCCAGCGGCTGCACGCATCCTTCGGAGCCTTCCATGCGCATGATCCTGTTCAGCAGCCACCAATACGACAGCGACACGTTCACTGAGGCAAACCACACGCATGGCTATGAACTGCACTTCCAGGAATCGCACCTCGATATCGAAACAGCGATCCTCGCGCAGGGCTATGAAGTGGTATGCCCGTTCGTCAACGACAACGTCGATGCCGCCGTGCTGGAACGCCTGCATGCCGGCGGCACGCGCCTGATCGCGCTGCGCTCGGCGGGCTTCAATCATGTGGATCTGGCAGCGGCTGAGCGTCTCGGCATAACGGTCGCGCGGGTGCCGGCCTACTCTCCGCACGCCGTCGCCGAGCATGCGGTCGGCCTGATTCTCGCGCTGAACCGGCGGCTGCCGCGCGCGGTCGCGCGCACGCGCGAAGGCGACTTCTCCCTGCATGGGCTGCTCGGCTTCGATCTGCACGGCAAGACAGTGGGCGTGATCGGCACGGGCATGATCGGCCGGGTGTTCGGCCGCATCATGGCAGGCTTCGGCATGCAGGTGCTCGCGCACGATCCCGGCACGCCGGCCGAAGAGTTGCTTGCGCTCGGCGCTCGCTACGTGCCGCTCGATACCCTATTGGCGCAAGCCGACGTCGTCAGCCTGCATTGTCCGCTGGTGCCCGGCACGTACCATCTGATCGACAGCCGCGCGCTGGCGAAGATGAAACGCGGCGCGATGCTGATCAACACCGGGCGCGGCGGGCTCGTCGAAAGCAATGCGCTGATCGGCGCGCTGAAGGACGGGCAGCTCGGCCATCTCGGGCTCGACGTGTACGAGGAAGAAGGCGGCCTGTTTTTCGAAGACCACTCGAACCTGCCGTTGCAGGACGACGTGCTGGCCCGTCTGTTGATGTTTCCGAACGTGATCGTCACCGCGCATCAGGCGTTTTTCACGCGCGAGGCGATGAACGAAATCGCGCAGACCACGCTCGATAACGTCGCCGCATGGCAGGCGGGCACGCCGCGCAATGCGGTGCGGACGCGCGAGTAGGGGCGGCCGGCGAGGCGCGCCCGGCTACGCGTCCCCAGCCATCGTGGTCGCGCGAATCGCGGTGCGGGCGTCGTCCGCCGCGCCGCAGACTTCGCGCAGCAACGCCACCTCGCGCTCGTGCACTTCCACCGGAAACCAGCGCGCGCCCGCGTCGGCCAGATAGCGCGCGCGATGCTGGCCATTGCGAAACGCCACCACGCCTTCACGCTCCAGACCCATCCAGCCCAACAGACCCGGCGCGCGACGCGTCGTGATCGTCACGTACGGCATCTGCGGAATGCGTGGGTTATCCGGATCGAGAAACTCGCGAATGCCGCGCATCTTGCCCGAATGCCATTCGGCAACGGGCTTCAACACGTAGTCGGTGTCGTCGCGATCCGCGCACGCCAGTAGCTTGCGCGCGTCGACCAATACCACTTGATGCCGCGTATCGTCGGTAACGAAGACGCGCTTCAGGCGCACATGGTCGTACCATGGATGGTCATGCAGAGGCACGATCCAGACCGGCTCGGCATAGGCCGGCGCGGCAGAGGACGATGGATTGGACAAGTGCAAGGGCCGGCTCGATAAGCCAGCGCGCACGCGCCAGCAGGTTAAAAGAGCGCCTAAGCTACGAGTCGTTTGTGAAAGAGGCATGACAAGTCTATGTATTAATCGCCCGGCATCGGCGGGCGTCCGCAGGTCTTACGGAAACAACGATGATATCCACTCAAAATTTCAATGAACACGTGCGTATCGAAGCCGATGAGGCCACCGGCGTCGCCACCATCGTGCTCGATCGTCCCGCACGGCGTAATGCCGTCGACCGCCCTACCGCCGATGCGCTCAGCGCCGCCTTCCGCCGTTTTGAAGCGGAGCCGGCGTGGCGTGCGGCGGTGCTGTTCGGCGCGGGCGGCACCTTCTGCGCCGGCGCGGACCTCACCGCGCTCGCCGACGACACACGCCGTAACGAACTGCACGCCGACGGCAGCGGCCCCGGCCCGATGGGACCGACGCGCATGGTCTTCAGCAAACCGGTGATCGCCGCCATTGCCGGATACGCCGTCGCGGGCGGCCTGGAACTGGCGGCGCTGTGCGATTTGCGCGTGATCGAAGAAGACGCGGTGCTCGGCGTGTTCTGCCGGCGCGTCGGGATTCCGCTGATCGATGGCGGCACGATCCGTCTGCCGCGCCTGATCGGGCTCTCACGAGCGCTGGACCTGATTCTGACCGGCCGCGCCGTGAACGCGCAGGAAGCGCTCAGCTTTGGCCTCGCCAACCGCATCGTGCGCACGGGCGAGGCTCGCGCCGCGGCCGAACAGTTGGCCGCCGAACTGGCGGCGTTTCCGCAAGCGGCGTTGCTGGCCGACCGGCGCTCCGCGCTCGAAAACAGCATGCTCGACGATCTCGCCGACGCGCTGCGGCGCGAAGGCGCCGGCGGCTATCAGGCCGTGTTCGACGAAGGCGTCGCGGGCGCCGCCCGTTTTGCCGATGGCGCCGGCCGCCACGGCGACACGCTCGGCCCCGGCGGCAGCGCTCGCTAGATCCCGGCCGACCGTCGCCAAATCGTCGGCAAGGCCCGTCCCGGCGCGCCTTTCAACGAAAAACAACACTCCGCTGGACGCTCAGCAAAGCCGTTTTGACTTAGGTAGAATCCCTTACTGCCTAACCCTTGCACGGCGCATGCGCTCTTCGCCCCGAAAACGCGCGCCTGCCGCGTGGCGCTCCCCGTCACGCCGATTCTCGCTCCGTCATCATGCCTTTACCCCTGCTCGCCCTCGCCGTTGCCGCCTTTGGAATCGGTACCACTGAATTCGTGATCATGGGGTTGCTGCCCGATGTCGCGCGTGACCTGGCCGTGTCGATCCCGGCTGCCGGCATGCTGGTGTCGGCCTACGCGCTTGGCGTCACGATCGGCGCACCGATCGTCGCGATCGCGGTGGCGAATATGCCGCGCAAGAAGGCGCTGATGAGTCTGATCGGCGTGTTTATCGTCGGCAATCTGCTGTGTGCAATCGCCCCGGGCTACGCGGTGCTGATGGCCGCGCGCATCGTCACGGCGTTCTGCCACGGCGCGTTCTTCGGCATCGGTTCGGTGGTCGCAGCGGGTCTGGTCGCGCCGAACCGCCGCGCACAAGCAATCGCACTGATGTTCACCGGCCTCACGCTCGCCAACGTGCTCGGCGTGCCGCTTGGCACCGCGCTCGGCCAGGCGGTCGGCTGGCGCGCGACCTTCTGGGCGGTCACCGGCATCGGCGTGCTCGCCGCGGGCGCGCTCGCCGTGTGCCTGCCGGCAAAGATCGACATGCAGAAGGCCAGTCTCGTCCGCGAATTCAGCGTGTTGAAGAATCCGCAAGTGCTGATGGTGCTCGGCATCAGCGTGCTCGCGTCGGCCAGCCTCTTTTCGACCTTCACGTACATCACGCCGATTCTCGAAGACGTGACCGGCTTCACGCCGCATGCGGTCACGCTGGTGCTGCTGCTGTTCGGCCTCGGCCTGACGGTCGGCAGCACGCTCGGCGGCAAGCTGGCGGACTGGCGGCTGATGCCCTCGCTGGTGGCGTTTTTGCTGACGATCGTCGTGATCCTGACCATCTTCGCCAGCACGATGCACGCGGAGATTCCGGCGATGATCACCATCTTTGTGTGGGGCATTCTGGCCTTCGCAATCGTGCCGCCGCTGCAAATGCTGATCGTCGATCGCGCGAGCCATGCGCCGAATCTGGCATCGACCTTGAATCAGGGCGCATTCAACCTCGGCAATGCGACGGGTGCCTGGCTCGGCGGCATGGCGATCGGCGCAGGCGCGCCGCTGACTACCTTGCCGTGGGTCGGCGTGGCGACCTCGATCGGTGCACTGGGTTTGACGCTGTGGTCAGTGTCGATCGACCGGCGTACGCAACGGATGGCCGTGCCTGGTTAAGTACGGGCGCGGCCCGCTGTCTGCCCCGGCCGCGCCTGGAAAGCACTTTCGAACGCGGCCTTCGTCCGCAGTCATCCGATCTTCCCAACACCGCTCACAAAACCCCTCGGAAAGCCGCGCAAAGGTACGAATGACCGGCGGCCGTAGTAGCATCTCGGCCGATGAAAGTCATCTTCACTCGCGATTTCTTCGCCCTGATCCTGAGTGTCGCCGTTGTCGGATTCGGTAGCGGCGCCACGCTTCCCCTCACGGCCCTTGCGTTGACGCAAGCCGGCTACGGCACCGACGTGGTCGGCCTGCTGACCGCCGCGCAAGCGGGCGGCGGCCTTATCGTCGTACCAGTGGCAGGCTGGGTGGCCACGCGTTTCGGCGGACGGCAGGTGATCGTCGGCGCCGTGCTGACGGTTGCGGTCGCAACCGCATTGATGCAGTTCACGTCGAACCTGTGGGTCTGGGCCGTGCTGCGCGTGCTGTGCGGCGCGGCGCTCATGTTCCTCTTCACGATCGGCGAAGCATGGGTCAACCAGCTCGCCGACGATGCCACGCGCGGCCGCGTCATCGCGATCTATGCGACCAACTTCACGCTGTTCCAGATGGCCGGCCCGGTCCTTGTGAGCCAGATCGCCGGCTATATGCACGGGCGCTTCCTGATCTGCGGCGCAATCTTCCTGCTGGCGTTGCCGGCGCTCGCCACCATCCGCAAGACACCGCAAGCTTCCGGGGAAGAACATGCGGCGCACGGCAGCTGGCGCCACGTGTTGCCGCAGATGCCGGCGCTCGTGATCGGCACGGGCTTTTTCGCGTTATTCGACACGATCGCGTTGTCGCTGCTGCCGCTCTTCGCGATGTCGCACGGAATAACGAGCGAGGTGGCCGTGCTGTTCGCCTCAGCGTTGCTGCTCGGCGATACGACCTTGCAGTTTCCGATCGGCTGGCTCGCCGACCGGCTCGGCCGCGAACGGGTGCATATCGGCTGCGGTGTGTTCACCGTGCTGTTGCTGCCGTTCCTGCCATGGGCGATCACGTCGCCGTGGCTGTGCTGGCCGCTGCTGTATGTCCTCGGCGCGGCCGCGGGCGCGGTCTACACGCTATCCATGGTCGCGTGCGGCGAACGTTTTCGCGGGGTCGCGCTGGTATCGGCGAGTTCGCTGATGGGCGCATCGTGGAGCGCGGCGAGTTTCGGCGGCCCATTAGTGGCCGGCGCGCTGATGAAGGGCGTCGGCGATGACGCGATGGTCGGCGTGCTGTTCGTCGCGGCGCTCGCGTTTCTCGCCGCCGCGTGGCGGGAAAGACGGCGAGCACCGCTGCGCGCGATCGGATGACGCTCCGGCACTGATTTTTGGCGCGTTCGCCAACACGCCAGGTGCTACCTTTAATGCCACATTGCACGGCACTTCGCTGGTGTGGCCGATCTCTCCTGGCGTGGACGCCGGCAATGGGGAGAACGCCATGCAAACGCTGCCCATCCTGCGCCGTTTTTACCTGCTGAGCGCGCTGATTTTATGCGCCGTGATCTTCTTGAGTTGCGGCGGAGGTGGTGGCGGTGGGACCTCAGGCACGGCCAGCACCGGTGGTAGCGGCTCAGGCAGTGCAACGACTGGAACGGGAAGCGGCAGCGGCAGCACAACCGGCGGGACCGGAAGCATGGGCGCTACGGGCAGCACGAGCACTTCAGGTCCAGGCACTTCTTCAGGCGGCACCGCGATGTCCGCCGCCGGCGATGTCGTGACCTACCACAACGACATTGCGCGCACCGGCCAGAACCTCAACGAAACCATGCTCACGCCCGCGAACGTCAACGCAACGACATTCGGCAAGGTCGGCTTCTTTACGGTCGACGGCAAGGTGGATGGAGAGCCGCTTTTCGTCGGCTCGCTGGCGATTGCCGGCGGCACGCATAACGTGCTGTACGTCGTGACTGAACATGACAGCGTGTTTGCGTTCGATGCCGACACCGGTGCGCAACTGTGGAAAGTGTCGGCACTCGGCACCGGCGAAACACCGAGCAACGACCTCGGTTGCCCCCAGATCACTCCTGAGATCGGCATCACGTCGACGCCGGTCATCGACCGCTCACGCGGCGCGCACGGCACGATCTTTGTTGTCGCGATGACGAAGGATTCTGGCGGCGGCTTCCACCAGCGCGTACATGCGCTCGACCTCGCGACCGGCGCCGAACTGCTCAACGGACCGACCGAAGTCACTGCATCCTATCCGGGTACCGGTGCGAACAGTTCGAACGGCCGCGTCGTGTTCGCGCCGTCGTCTTATGCCGAACGCGCGGCGTTGCTGCTGCTCAACGGCGTCATCTACACGACGTGGACCTCGCATTGCGACGCGGGCGCGTATACCGGCTGGATTATCGGCTACAGCGCCGACACTTTGCAGCAGACATCCGTACTCAACGTCACGCCGAATGGTTCGGCCGGTTCAGTCTGGATGAGCGGCGCCGGCCCTGCGTCGGACGGCTCGTCGATTTATCTGCTCGACGCGAACGGCACGTTCGATACCACCTTGAACGCCAGCGGCTTTCCTGCACAAGGCGACTTCGGCAATACGTATCTGAAACTCGGCACGACCGGCGGGCTGTCGGTCGCGGATTATTTCGCGATGTCGAACATTGTTCAGGAGTCCAACGCCGATGAGGATCTTGGCTCGGGTGGTGCGCTCGTGCTGCCGGATCTCGCGGATGCGAGCGGCGCTGTTCATCATCTCACCCTGGGAACGGGTAAGGACGACATCATTTATGTCCTGAATCGTGACTCGATGGGGAAGTTCAACGCCGCCGGCGACAACATTTACCAGGAGATTCCTGCGCAGTTGAGCGGTGGCGAATTTGGCATGCCGGCCTATTTCAACAATACGGTTTATTTTGGCTCCGTCAGCGATCATTTGAAGGCGTTCACGATTATCAATGCGAGGTTGTCGGCGACGCCTTCCAGTCAAACGGCGATGAGTTTTGTTTATCCCGGGACTACGCCGAGTGTATCGGCCCATGGATCTGCTAACGGTATCGTGTGGGCGGCCGAGAATGGCAACGTTGCGGCGTTGCATGCGTTTGATCCTGGCAATCTTGCCACCGAGTTTTACAACAGCAATCAGATGGGGACGCGTGACCAGTTCGGTGCTGGGAATAAGTTCATCACGCCGATGATTGCTAATGGGAAGGTTTATGTTGGGACCACGAATGGCGTCGCTGTTTTTGGTCTTCTGACGAAGAGTTGATATGTGGTTTTTTTGCGCGTAGCGGGTGGGTTGGTTGTTTGCCTACGGCGTTGGGGTTTGCTTGAGCTTGTTTTGCCTGCGCGGCGCTTTTTGTCTGTGTGCCTACGGTGGTGGCCTTTCCTTGATTTCTTAGTGGTCTATTAGCGTCGCCCCTGTGCGGGGCAGGCACTTACTTTCTTTGCCGCCGTGTATAGACCGGGGACATAGCTGACAGGTGTGCGGGGACATGGTTGACACTTCCGGGTATTAAAACGCCCGGTCCCGACCATGCCCTGGAACGCAAGAGACACCATGAGCCTCCGACAGGAATTTGTTCATCTGGCCAGTCAGGACACCCTGACGATCACCGAGTTGTGCCAGCGCTTCAACATCAGCCGGCAGACCGGCTACAAATGGCTTAAGCGTGGCGAGAACGCGCTGTCAGATCAATCACGGCGCCCAGCCACCAGCCCCTTGAAGACTCCCGCTGCCATGGAGCAGGAAGTGGTGCGGCTGCGCCAGGCCCATCCGCGCTGGGGCGGGCGCAAGATCAGTCGGCGCCTGCAGGATCTGGGCTTTGAGGCGGTGCCGCAGCCCAGCACCGTGACCGACATCCTGCACCGGCATAACCTGATCCTGCCGACCGATTCAGCAATGAGCGAACCGTGGAAGCGCTTTGAACACGAGCAGCCCAACGTACTCTGGCAGATGGATTTCAAGGGTCACTTCGATACCCTCCAGAAGCAGCGTTGCAGCCCCCTGACGGTGCTGGACGACCACTCGCGTTTCAGCATCCTGCTGCGTGCCTGCGGGCCGACGGACACCTCGACCGTGCAGGCGGGATTACGTGAGGCGTTTGGGCACTACGGCCTGCCGTTGCGCATCAACACCGATAACGGCTCGCCGTGGGGTTCGCCCAGCAGTCCGGGGCAGCTTACCGAGCTGGCCGTCTGGCTGATCCGGCTGGGTATCCGTATCAGCTACAGCCGGCCGTATCACCCGCAGACCAATGGCAAGGATGAGCGGTTTCACCGTACGTTGAAGGCTGAAGTGCTGAACGGACGAAGCTTCGCTACGCAGGAGCACGTGCAACAGGAACTGGACCGCTGGCGCACCGTGTATAACTGCGAACGTCCGCACGAGGCGATTGGCATGGACACGCCGGTCAGCCGTTACAAGCCCAGCCCCCGGGCGTATCCATCGATCCTGCAGGAGCCTGAATACGGCCCGGACGACGTGGTGCTACGAGTCAGGTCAGATGGCCAGCTACGCTTTAAGGGACGGAAACTTAAGGTCTCGAACGCACTTTATGGACTGCCGGTTGCGGCACGCGCAAAGGTGGGCGAAGACGGCGTATTTGAATTCTGGTTTGCACATCACCGCATCCTCACCCTTGACCTGAGGAGCGAGAATCACTGACCATAAAGTGTCAACGATGTCTCCGCACGTTTGTCAATCATGTCCCCGGTCTATACACCGCCGCAAAGAAAGTAAGTGCCTGCCCCGCACAGGGGCGAAGCTAATAGACCACTAAGAAATCAAGGAAAGGCCACCACCGTAGGCACGCAGACAAAAAGCGCCGCGCAGGCAAACAAGCGCAACCAAAAGCAAAACCCACCGCCGTAGGCAAATCAACCAACCCACCCGCCACGCGCAAAAAATCACAGCGCCGCAGGCAAAATCTCCCCAATACACGTGCCAAAGCCGACCCGATATCCATCGCCCTGACACCATCCAGCCAGCGTCAGTTCATCCCCATCTTCGATAAACGCCCGCGTGCCGCCCTCCTTCAACTCCAACGGTTTCTTCCCATTCCAGGTCAGCTCCAGCAGACTGCCAAACGAATCTTCGGTCGGCCCGCTGATCGTCCCCGATCCCATCAAATCGCCAACCCGCGTATTACACCCCGACACGGTGTGATGCGCGAGTTGCTGCGCCATCGTCCAGTACATGTGCTTGAAATTGGTCCGCGCAATCGTACTCGCCTGCTTCGCGTGCAGCGGGCGCAACTTCACTTCCAGCGAGATATCGAAAGCATGCTTACCGTCGTGACGCAGGTACGCCAAAGGCTGCGGCTCCTGCGCCGGCTGCGCGACGCGGAACGGTTCGAGCGCGTCGAGCGTCACGATCCACGGGGAAATCGTGGTCGCGAAGGTCTTCGCGTTGAACGGGCCGAGCGGCACGTATTCCCATTGTTGAATATCACGCGCGCTCCAGTCGTTCAGCAACACCATGCCGAAAATGTGCGCTTCGGCATCGGCACATGCAATCGGCTCACCCAGGGCATTGCCCTGACCGATCACGAAACCCGTCTCCAGTTCGATATCCAGCTTACGGCACGCGCCGAACACCGGACGCTCCCGATCGGGCAGCTTCAATTGCCCGTTGGGACGGCGCACCGGCGCGCCGCTCACCACCACCGACGAAGCGCGTCCGTTGTAACCAATTGGCATCTCCGACCAGTTCGGCAGCAGCGCATTCTTCGTATCGCGAAACATCGAACCGACGTTCGTCGCGTGCTCCTTCGACGAATAGAAATCGGTGTAGCCGGGAATCTGCACGGGCAGATGCAGTTGCGCGTCGGACTGGCGTACCAGCACCTTTGAACGCAATACCGCATCGTCGCGCAAGGTGGCGGTGTCGCGAGCCAGCAGGCTGCTCAACTGGATGCGCACGCCGCGCCATGCATCGCGGCCGAGTGAGATGAAATCGTTGAGCGTGTCGCGCGCAAACACGCCATCCTTCGACACGTTCAGCAATCCTGCCGCTTGCAGCGCCGCCAGATCGGCGATCTCATCGCCGATCGCCACGCCCACGCGGCGCGTGGCATTGTTCCTGTCGCTGAAAACACCGAACGGCAGATTCTGAATCGAAAAATCGTTCGTCGAATCGTTCGCCGATTCGATCCAGCTCTTGCGCGACGGATCGAGCGTCGCCTGAAGATCGCTCAACGCGTTCATCGTTGCTCCGGATTGAAATGTTTCTTGAGACCTTGCCAGCACTCGTAGTAATCCGCCTGCAATTGCGCGGTTTCGAGCGCGAAACGGGTCGGCTTGATCAGTGTGCGGGTTTCGAACATGAAGGCCATCGTGTCGCCGACTTTCGTCGGCGTCGACGTATCGCTATGCGAAGCTTTCTCGAAGGTGTCCGCGTCCGGGCCGTGACCCGACATGCAGTTGTGCAGACTCGCGCCGCCCGGCACGAAACCCTCGGCCTTCGCGTCGTACACGCCATGCACCAGCCCCATGAATTCACTCGCGACGTTGCGATGGAACCAGGGCGGGCGGAAGGTATCTTCGGCAGCGAGCCAGCGCGGCGGGAAGATCACGAAGTCGATCGTATCGACGCCAGGCGTATCGCTTTGCGATTGCAGCACGAGGAAAATCGACGGATCCGGATGATCGAAACTGATCGAGCCGATCGTGTTGAAGCGACGCAGGTCGTACTTGTACGGCGCGTAATTGCCGTGCCACGCCACCACGTCGAGCGGCGAATGACCGATGTCCGCACGCCACAGATTGCCGTTCATCTTCGCGACGAGTTCGAAGTCGCCTTCGCGGTCTTCATAGGCAGCGTGCGGGCTCAGGAAGTCGCGCGGATTGGCGAGGCCGTTCGAGCCGATCGGGCCGAGATCCGGCAGACGCAGCAGCGCGCCGAAGTTCTCGCAGATGTAGCCGCGCGCCGCGCCATCCGGCAAGCTCACCGCAAAGCGGACGCCACGCGGGATCACCGCGATTTCGAACGGCTCGACATCGAGCAGGCCGAGTTCGGTCGCGATATGCAGGCGCCCTTCCTGCGGCACGATCAGCAGTTCGCCGTCCGCGCTGTAGAAGAAGCGGTTCTTCATCGACCGGTTCGCCGCGTACAGATGAATCGCGCAACCGTTCATCGCTTCCGCCGAACCGTTGCCCGCCATCGTTACCCAGCCGTCGACGAAATCGGTCGGCTCGGTCGGCGTCGGCAAGGGGTCCCAGCGCAACTGATTCGGCGGCGTCGGCGGCACTTCGGCGAAGTTGGCGACGAGCCGCTCCGACGGCAGCGGCGTGAACGGCTTATGCATCGCGGCCGGACGAATCCGGTATAGCCACGAACGGCGGTTATGGCCACGCGGCGCGGTGAACGCAGTGCCCGACAATTGCTCGGCATACAGGCCAAAGGCCGCGCGCTGCGGGGAATTGCGGCCTTCGGGCAGCGCGCCCGGCAATGCCTCCGTCGCGAATTCGTTCGCAAAACCCGACTGGTAGCCCGGCTCGATTTCAAGCCGCGAACTGGCGGTATTCGGCGTACGTGTTTGGGTATCCATACAAGGTTCTCCGTTGATACTCGATGTGCCGACGTGAGCTGTCTACGTCAGGCCGTCTGCGGCGCCGCTGGGCCGCGTTGCCGCGTCGCGCCGGCCAGCGCGATCACCAGCAGCGCGGAGCAGAGCACCGGCACGGCGGCCGCATGAAAGAGCGATGCGTTCGACCAGTTCAGCGCGATCAGTTGCCCGCCGACCAGCGGCCCGATCACCGAGCCGATCCGTCCGATGCCGAGGCTCCAGCCGATGCCGGTCGAGCGCAGCGCGGTCGGATAAAAATGGCCGGCCAGCGCGTTGACAGCCGGCTGCCCGCCGACCACGCAAAAGCCGCCCGCGAACACGACGATCAGGAGCCACGGCAGCGCGTGCGCGGCTGTGCCGATGGTGCCGACCGCCAGCGCCGCGCCCGCGAAACACACGAACAGCACGCGCACGAAACCAAAGCGTTCGATGAACCAGCCGAGCAGCAGCGTGCCGACCACGCCGCCCGTCTGCAGCACCGTACCGACGATCACTGCCGTGCTCGGCGAGTAGCCGGCATCGCGCATCACGGTCGGCAGCCAGTTCGACAGGAAGTACAGATCGATCAGGTTCATGAAGCTGATCGCCCACAGAATCAGCGTGACCGGGCCGCGGCCGGCGCGAAACAGTTCGGCGACCGGCGCGCCGTCGTTGCCTTTCTCACGTACTACGACACGTGTGTTCGCATTGATTGGCAGCGTCGGATCGAACTTCGCGAGCCAACGCAACGCGCGCTCGCGGCGCCCCTTGAGCACCAGAAATTGCAGCGACTCCGGCAATGCGGCCAGCATTGCGAACGCAAGCAGCAAGGGCACCGCGCCGCCGACCCAGAACACCGCGCGCCAGCCATAGGCCGGAATCAGCGCGGCGCTGATAAAGCCGCCGAGCGCCGCGCCCAGCGTGAAGCCGCACGACACCAGCATCATGCGCTTGACGCGATGCGCGGGCGTCGAGAACTCGCCGACCAGCGCCATCGCGTTCGGCATGATGCAGCCGAGCCCGAGGCCGGTGATGAAGCGCAATGCGATCAGCGCGGGGATCGTCGTGACGAACGGCGTGGCGAGCATCGACAGCGCGAAGAAGAGCGTCGCGCCGATCAGCACCGGGCGGCGGCCGATCCGGTCGGCCAGCACCGACAGGCCCAACGCGCCCAGCAGCATGCCGAACAGGCTCGCGCTGAACACCGGCCCGAGCGCCGCCTTCGACACATGCCATTCGCCGATCACGCTCGGC
This sequence comes from Paraburkholderia sp. IMGN_8, assembly GCF_038050405.1. Lineage (NCBI taxonomy): Bacteria > Pseudomonadati > Pseudomonadota > Betaproteobacteria > Burkholderiales > Burkholderiaceae > Paraburkholderia > Paraburkholderia sp. IMGN_8. The sequence goes on from NZ_CP150900.1 coordinate 3,806,605, forward strand.
GCGACGTAGCCCATTGCCTGCGCATCGAAACCGTCGATCACGAGACACAGCCCGCATAGCGCAAGCAGCATCCATTGAAAGGCCGGGTGATGCGTTTCGCCGAGCACGCGCTCGACTTCGATCATGTTGGCGGCGGCCGGAGCCGGTTTGGCGCTCATTGGGCTGTCCCCTCATCCTGACTGGATTGTTTGGTGGCCACGCAATTGCGGCGGGATAAGAACGCGCGCCTTCGACGCAGACGCGATCGCCCACCGCATCGGCGCGACAATTTACGTATGGTAAAACTAATTACGTATAGTGAAATTAACGTATACCCTGAATGATCCGCCTGGAAGCCGGAGCGGCCCGTCGCACAAGCGTTCGGCCGATAACGTTATGAGCATTTTGTTCATGTACGCGCGGTGCGGACTGCTACCATCAAGAGACGCGGCAATCGAGTCGCGTTGCCGAGCGCCGAGCGCGCACCTACTGCCATCTATTCGCCCTTCATGATTCCGCCGACCATCCCCGACCTCATTGCCCGCGCCGCCAATCACCCGTTTCTCGGCGAACATCTGGCGATGGGAACAGGCGTGCTTGGCGAAACCGCGCTGGCCGAATTCGACGGCATCCAACTCGGCAGCGCCTATGAGCCGATCTTCGACATCAGCGTGCATTCGTTGGCGCAGTCGCTTTCGTCGGGTCCTGAGGGCGTGGACCGTTTCGGCGATGAACTGGGCTTTCAGGCAGTCACGCAGCGCCTCGACGGCCAACCGTTCGACATCTTCGATCCATTCGAGCGCATCGCCGACGATCAGGAACTGGTCGCACTCGACCGCATGTCACGCGCGCTGCACGCAATCAATTTCTTCGGCACGCAGCGGCATGGGCTGCTGTTTTTGCGCGTGCATGAGCGCTTGCTGAAAAGCGTGAAGTACGACCATGGACGGCATTTTTCGAGCGTGCTGGTGTCGTTCGGACTGAATCCGTCGCGCGTGGTGATCGAGTTGCCTGCGGCGGCGGTCGCGCACAAGACCTTCCTCGGCTATCTGACCAAGAGCTATCAGCGCTACGGTTTCAAGGTGGCGGGCAACCTGTCGAACGCGGGGCAGATTCTGTCGGTGTCCGATACGGCGCGGCTCGACTTCATCAAGATGGATGCGGCGGTCGCGTTGCGCGACTCGACGGTGAAGCCGCTAGTCGGCTATGCGAGCCGGCTGCGAATTCCGCTGATCTTCAATCGCGTGATGGATGGGGCGCAGTTCGATCTGCTTCAACAGTACGACGTGCGCTTCGTGCAAGGGCCGTTGTTCAACGCGCATTATCACGATCGGGCGGCTTGAGGCTTGGCGTTGCCGCGGCGTTTTGCTTTTAGTTTTAGTTTGAGTTTGCGTTTTGAAGGCAGCTTCTCACATTGCACTTCAACCCGTATCGCCCAATCGCCGCGCCAGTGCTTTTAAGCGCGGCGCCACGTTTTCCCTGAACACCTCCTCTCCCATCGACGATGCCGGCCCGCTGCAACTGAGCACCAGCCAGCGGCCTTCGCGCGGCTCGCGAAACGGCACCGCCACCGCGTTCACGTCGTCATGCCACGCGCGGAAAGAAAAACAGCAGCGCTCCCGCGCGAAGGCTTCGATCTCGACTTCAGCGTCGGCCACTAACGCCGGACCGTCTTTGCCGGCTGCCTTTTTCAGTTCGGCCAGCAAGGCCGCGCGCACGTCGGCAGGCTGTATGGCGAGATACGCGCGCCCCATTGAACTCGTCAACATCGACAGCTTCGAACCGGACGCGAGCCCGAGCGTCAGCGCGGTTTCACTGCGGATGGTCTCGAGATAGATCATGTCGAGGCCGTCGCGGCAACCGAGCGACACCGCCGCGCCCACTTCGCGTGCGAACGTGCGCATGTGCGGGCGCGCGAGTTCGAGCGTATCGGTGCCCGACAGCAGCGCGAAACCGAGCGACAGCACACCGGCATCGAGCGCATATTTGCCTAGTGTTTCGTCCAGACGCAGATAGCCGAGCACGGTCAGCGTGTAGGCCAGACGGTTGACGGTCGCCTTCGGCAAGCCGGTGCGTTCGACGAAATCGCGGTTGCCGAGCATCGTTTCGCCCGGCTTGAACGCACGCAGCAGATCCAGTCCACGTGCGAGGGCGACGACGAATTTGCGCTCGTCGAGCGGTTCGGAGAAAGTGGATACGGGCGTCATGTGGTGATACACTCGGTCGTGGTTTGCAAAACATTGTTTCGCATAGCGGAACTTAAGTCAAGCTCAAGTCAAGTAAGGAATCAGGAGATACGCCATGGCCGAGGCCGCGCAGTTTCACTGGGAAGACCCGTTGCTGCTGGATCAGCAGCTCACCGAAGACGAACGCATGGTGCGCGACGCCGCCGCCGCGTACTCGCAGGACAAGCTCGCGCCGCGCGTGCTCGAGGCGTTCCGTCATGAAAAGACCGACATCGAGATCTTCCGCGAGATGGGCGAGCTCGGTCTACTCGGTCCGACGATTCCCGAGCAGTACGGCGGCCCCGGTCTGAACTACGTGGCGTACGGCCTGATCGCGCGCGAAGTGGAGCGCGTGGACTCCGGCTACCGGTCGATGATGTCGGTGCAGTCGTCGCTGGTAATGGTGCCGATCTACGAATTCGGCTCGGACGCGCAAAAGCAGAAATACCTGCCGAAGCTCGCCACCGGCGAGTGGATCGGCTGCTTCGGCCTGACCGAACCGAACCACGGCTCCGATCCGGGCAGCATGGTCACGCGGGCAAAGAAGGTCGACGGCGGCTACTCGCTGTCGGGCTCGAAAATGTGGATCACCAATTCGCCGATCGCCGACGTGTTCGTCGTGTGGGCGAAGCTCGAAGAGAACGGCAAGGACGCGATCCGCGGCTTCATTCTCGAAAAAGGCTGGAAAGGGCTGTCGGCGCCGACCATCCATAGCAAGGTGGGCTTGCGCGCGTCGATCACCGGCGAGATCGTGCTCGACGAAGTGTTCGTGCCGGAAGAAAACCGCTTCCCGGAAGTCAGCGGCCTGCGCGGTCCGTTTACGTGCCTGAATTCGGCGCGCTACGGCATCGCCTGGGGTGCGCTCGGCGCGGCTGAATCGTGCTGGCACACGGCGCGTCAGTACGTGCTGGATCGCAAGCAGTTCGGCCGGCCGCTCGCCGCAAACCAATTGATCCAGAAGAAGCTCGCCGACATGCAAACCGAAATCACGCTCGGCCTGCAAGGCGTGCTGCGCCTCGGCCGGATGAAGGACGAAGGCACCGCGGCAGTTGAAATCACCTCGATCATGAAGCGCAATTCATGCGGCAAAGCGCTGGACATTGCGCGGCTCGCTCGCGACATGCTCGGCGGCAACGGTATTTCGGACGAGTTCGGCATTGCACGGCATCTGGTGAATCTGGAAGTGGTGAACACGTACGAAGGGACGCACGATATCCACGCGCTGATTCTCGGGCGCGCACAGACCGGGATTCAGGCGTTCTTCTGATGACGCGTTGCCAGTTGGCGTCGGGCGATTGAAAAAGGCCGGTTCTTTCGAACCGGCCTTTTTTCGTTGCAGCGCCGCGGCTTTATACCGCGGCTTCCCGCGCAGCTTACTTGTTCGGCTGCGGCGTCATGCGCAGATACGGGCGCAGCGCCTTGTAGCCCTTCGGGAATTTCTGCCTGATCACTTCTTCGTCCTTCAACGACGGCACGATCACCACGTCATCGCCCTGCTTCCAGTTGCCGGGCGTAGCGACCGAATGGTGGTCCGTGAGTTGCAGCGAGTCGATCACGCGCAGCACTTCGTCGAAGTTACGGCCGGTGCTGGCCGGGTACGTGATGATCAGCCGCACCTTCTTCTTCGGATCGATCACGAACAGCGAGCGGACCGTGAGCGTTTCGTTGGCGTTCGGATGGATCATGTCGTACAGCTCGGCGACCTTGCGATCGCCGTCGGCGAGAATCGGAAAGCCGACGTTGGCGGCCTGCGTCTCGTTGATGTCCTTGATCCATTCCTTGTGCGACTCGGCGCTGTCGACCGACAACGCGATCGTCTTCACGTTACGCCTTTCGAATTCGCCGGCCAGCTTGGCCGTCAACCCCAGCTCGGTCGTGCAGACCGGCGTGAAGTCAGCCGGGTGCGAGAAGAGCACGCCCCAACTATCGCCCAGCCATTCGTGGAACTTGATGCGGCCGACACTCGACCCCTGTTCGAAATCCGGTGCGATGTCGCCAAGACGTAGACTCATGTTGCAGCTCCTTGATGTATTCGGACATTCCGTGCGAGCGTTCGCCCGCAGCGCTCCGCTAAAGCGCGCCTCGCAAAAATACAGCATACGGGAGCGACGGTACACGGCGAACCAAGATTGCGTCACTACTTTATGCGTTTTTGTAATTTTCAGTGCTTTGGTGGAAACTTCGCGGGACAGATCAACTCAATCTCAGGCAAACTTTGCTGCGCGGCGTACGTGATAGTGGAATTTTTTGCGCGACCTCAACCGGGAACGGTTCGTGCATCGGTTCGAACGAATCGGGCACTGCGCTCGCCAGCGGCCGTTTCTTTGGTTACGATTCACGCGTGGCGTGAGACGAAGGGGAGCTGTCAATGTCGGAAATCAACAAGGAGAGATTGATGTCGGATATCAAAACCGTCCTCGCGGACGCTGAAGATCTGCTGAAGCAAGCCGCGAGCGCCACCGGCGAACGTGCTTCGGAATTGCGCGAAACGGCGCTTTCGCGCCTGAAGCAGGCTCGGGAGAAGGCGGCTGACGTGCAGGTCGTCGTGGTCGAGAAAGGCAAGAAGGCTGCCCGCGCCACCGACGACTACGTGCACGAACATCCGTGGGCATCCATCGGCATCGCCGCGGGCGCCGGCGTGCTGCTGGGGCTGTTGATCAACCGCAAATAAAAACTGGTCTCGCTGCCGGACGAATGACGACCGGCACACGAGCGAATTGAGTTGACCGGCGCCTGCCTGGCCGGTCCGCTTCTCTTGGCGCGCTCGTTCCCGCGCGCCGGTTAGGCCATCACGCGCAACGCTCATAGCCATGACGATCGACACACAATCGCAGCGCGGGGAACACAGTCCGTTGCGCCGCATCATCGGTTCCGTGTTCGCCATTCTGCAAACGCGGCTTGAACTGGTCGGCATCGAACTTGCCGAAGAAAAAGACCGTCTACTCGCGGTGCTGTTCCTCGGCCTCGCGGCTTTGATGCTCGCCACGATGGCCTTGTTCGCCTTGACGGCGCTGATTGCCATCGCGTTCTGGGACACCTATCGCTGGCAGACGCTCGCCGGCATCACGGTGGTTTACGCAATTGCCGGATTGGCCTGTGCGCTGAAGGCGCGCAGCGGTTTGCGCAATGCGCCGATGGCCTTCGAAGCCACGATTGCCGAGTTCGAAAAGGACCGCGAAATCTTCCGTAAGCCGTGACACGGCCGGGAGCAAGGGGCGCTTGAAGCGCCCTGTGCCTTCCGCATCTACCGCGAGCGTCTAGCACAGCCGTTTTACCGCCCTCCACTACTGCCGCCGACACGCCATGAGCCAAAGCCATTCCGATACCGCTTTCCGCAACACGCGCCGCCAGGTCAAAGATTTGAGCGCGCCGCATCTGCGAGCGTTACGCAAGGAACTGCTGATGGTGCGCGCGGATGTCGAGCGCGTGGAACTCGCTCAAGCGACCGTCGACCTGCGGCAAGCGGTCGCGCATTTCAGCTGGCTCAAATTCATCGTGCCGGGATTCGGCGGCATACGCATGGGCAGCGGATCGAAAACAGGCTTTCTGAACGCAGGAACCATCGGCGCGCTACTCAAACAGTACCCGCTCGTCAGTTCGATTGCGTCGATATTGCTGGCCAAGCCTCTGCGCGCTACCGTCCTGGCCAGCGCGAAACCCGTGCTCAAGTGGGGCAGCCTGGCACTTGCCGGTTGGGAAGCGTACCGGATCTGGCAGCAGATAAAGAGCGATCCCAATAAGTCGACCGGTGGCAAAGCGGAGCCTGCCGACAGCGGCCCCTGAACCGCGCGGCTACGATGTTCTCCGGATAGCTAATTGATCCGCATGCGGTTTGACTTTGAGTCGGTGGCGCTGAAGGACCTCGGATCGTTTATCTACCCGGCTTGAACTCATTGGCTCGCACTATTTAGCTCGTTCTCTAACTCGTGTTCCAGCATTCGCCGCTTGCCGGCGCCACGCCGTTTGCCCCACTTCTATTGCTTCGCAGCCCCGTTGCATCGAGGGTAAAGATGCCGCAGGCGTCGTCCCGCATTGGGCCGGCTCCGGTTGGCGCAGCCTCCACTAAGTACCCGCCGTTTGCTTCGTCCGCGGGCAGCACCCGTACCCGATAAACCGGCGTGCCGAATTGCGGCGCCTGATCGAGGCCCGGCGGCAATGTCGCAGCGCTGTCGCTTGCCGCTCCCTCGACAAATTGGGCTGCCCGATAAAGTGCGGACGCTGCATCAATTCGGTGCGTTCGCGCGACGTGGCTCCGGTACGACGGCACCGCAAACACCACTAGCGTCGCGGCTACCGCCAACGCGATCATGAGTTCGAGTAGCGTGAACGCGGATGTGTACAGTTTAGTCATGAGCCATCCCCTCAGAATGGCCGTGCGGCAACGCGTCGCCAATGCCGCTCGATCCGCGCGCCATCGATCACGAGTTCCATCTGTAGCCATACCTGAGACTCCCTAGTCCGGCCAAAGCCACGCGCGGTCAGTAAATACGCCTGGGCATTGGCGCGAGTGCCCAGGCGCCACGCTTCGATCATGCACTGCGGCGCACGCAGCGAGCCGGGCCATTGCGCGATGGGCGTGACGGCGCCTGCTTCAAAGGCGGCTTCGAGCTTCCATTGCGTAGGCTCGCCGGTTGCGGGCGGCGCGGCCGCAATCGGCTCAACTGCTGCAGCGGCAGCGACGTTGCGGGCGCATAAAGTCAGCGCCGAATCCGCAGCGTGAAACGCCTGCAAATAGTCGCGCACGTTAGTCGCGCCGCGCGCCGCCGCAAGCGATGTCTCGAACCAGGCGGCAGAGGTGGTCAACAGCATCGTGGAAATCAGCAGGACAATCGGCAAAACGGCGCCACCAGTGCGGAGGCGGCAGATGCGATAGGTACGGCCGAGGCGGACGGTGCAACCGTTCCCGCCGGCAGGATGAGCGCGTCGATATCGCACAGACAACGCCGCACGTCGACTCACGTAGCATCGTCTTCCCGTCACAGCGAATCCTCCGCTTGATTACGTATCGCGACTCGCCGCCAGAACGCCTGCCGCGCCCGCTTATCAACACCGACGACGCTAGCACCGTCGCAGTCGACGTAGCGCAAACGCCGCCCCAGCGGCGCACCTCGCACGAGCACACAGAGATCGACGGCAACAACCTTCGCCCATTGATCGGCGCTTACCGCCGACGCGTCGATCGCGCTCAGGCCGCCGGCCAGCCAGTACCGGAGCCGCACGCGCTCAACGCCTTCGACCAGCGGCTGTGCGGAACCAGCCTTGCCGTTACCTTCGCAGTACAGCTCCGGTTCGCCCGTCGAGCCGCTGATCCTGGCGAAGTAGCGATTGACGACCGACACGCCCTGGCCACCGAGCGCCGCGCTATTGCTGGTCACGGACTGCCCCAGGCAGTCGGTGGATTGGCCGGTTGCCGATGGCCACGTCGAAATGTTGTCGCCGACATAGCGAACCGCGACGCCGTCGGAATGACTCGCCAACGCCTCGCAGGCGAGACCGTCGTCCGCGCCGACTGGGCGACCACTCGAACAACCGAACAACGGTGGCGGACTGTTGAACCTGGCTGCATCCGCAGGCACGAAACCGGCCATCTGAAGCTGCTGGCCGATCAGCGTGAGCGCAATCAGGCCGGCTTCGCGGACCCGCACCGAATCGCCCGAGCGCTCGAATGCAGCCCGCTGTGTTGTATAGAGCGACACCGCGCCCGCGGTCACCACCAGCCCCAGCGCGATTGCGATCACAAGCTCAGCCAGAGTATGGCCGCGCGCCATATGCAAACGCTGCATCATTTCGCGAACGCCAGCGCAACGCATGAGGAGCCTGCGGGAACGTCCGCGCCGCCACAGGGCTCAGGCTTGTCGATGACGTCGCCGGAGCGCGGCATGTCGCGCAGCGCTGCCCACGTCACGCGTGCGGTGGACACGCTGCCGCTTTCGCCCACAGAGGCTTCGCCGCGTGGCAACAGGGACGCCGCGCGCGCGCTCCATTGCCTGACCACAGACTCGCCCGCAGACGGCATGCACATTGCCTCAGCGACGGAATCGGCTATCCACGCGGCGTGCTCGCGCATTGCCATCGCGCGCGCTTCACGTGCGGTCCACAATTGACCGGCGATCAAGCCGAGAGCCGTCACCGCCATCAGTGCTACGGCGAGCATGACTTCGATCAGCGAGCTGCCGCTGTGCTTTACTGAATAGCGGAGCAACCATGGGTTCAATGAATATCGGTTCATGACGACGCTCCGCATGCGCCTTCGACGATCCGCGCGCGGCCACCCGCCGCAATACGGATGCAGCGCCGCCACTTGTCGCCCTGAGTCGCTTTCGACGGCACGCGCGGTGCAATGTCGAAGCTGCGAAAGGCGCCGATCAATTGCCCGGCCGGCGGCGTGAACGTGAGATTCGTCTGCGTCCCGGTGATGCTGACCGCCGCAAGCTGCGGGTGCGCGCGCAGCAGCGAAAGCGCGCCACCGCGTTCAGTCAGGACTGCCCAGCCGCACGACCAGTCGGAAAAGCCATCGCCGCACGCTTGTCCCGCGGCAAGACAACGCCGCGCAGCGTCGATCCGGCAGACGGTGACGCGCGCCCCGCGCCGCAATGCTTCGCTGCGCGCATAGGCCAGTGTTGAAGCGAGCGCTCGCGCGCGCGCATCGATCTGATCGCGCACGTGCCACGCTACAAAGGAAGGTGTCGCTATCACCGCGATCACTGCCAGCAGTGCGACGACAACCAGCGTTTCGACAAGCGTAAAAGCGCGGCGCGGCCGCAAACAGACTGCGTTCCATTTCATCTGCATCCCTGATCGTTGCAAAGAATGCAGCCAATCTAGCGATTTGGAAACGCGTCAACAATCGGCCGAATGGCCAGGTGGCACTCAGACGCTATCCCGCGCAAAAATGCACGCGTGACGAACCATAATGGGAGCGGAGATGCTGATGCGCGAACAAACGCGAGAGAAAACAGAGACTCGAACGCAAGTCCGAGAACAGCGCCAATCAGCGCTTGCGGGGAGGTTTGGGAGGCGAGGAGGCGCGGCGAAATTCTTCGATCACGTCTTCGAATTCGGAGACGTCTTCGAAGCGCCGGTAGACGGACGCAAAACGAACATAGGCAATCGTGTCGAGCGCGCGCAACTCGTTCATCACGAGTTCGCCGAGGCGCTCGCTGCGCACCTCGCGCTCACCGCTACCGAGCAATTGATACTCGATGCGGGCAACCGCCGCATCGATCTCGTCCGCAGCCACCGGGCGCTTGCGCAGCGCCAGTTGCATGCTCGCGACGATCTTGCGGCGGTCGAATTCCGTGCGGCTGCCATCCTTCTTGACGACCGACGGCAACGCCAGCTCGACCCGCTCATACGTCGTAAAACGTTTGTCGCAGGCCGGGCAGCGGCGGCGCCGGCGAATCGTTGCGCCGTCTTCGGATACGCGGGAATCCACAACTTGCGTATCGGCGTGCCGGCAGAAGGGGCAGTGCATGACGGCTTAGCGGTAGACCGGGAAGCGCTGGGTCAACTCGGCGACCTGCGCGCGCACGCGTTCGATCGTGGCCGCGTCTTCCGGATTGTCCAGCACGTCGGCGATCAGGTTACCCACCTGCTCCGCTTCCTTGACGCCGAAACCGCGCGTGGTCATGGCGGGCGAGCCGAGACGGATACCGCTTGTCACGAACGGCTTTTCCGGGTCGTTCGGAATCGCGTTCTTGTTGACCGTGATGTGCGCCGCGCCGAGCGCCGCTTCCGCAACCTTGCCGGTAATCTTCTTCGCGCGCAAGTCGACCAGCATCACGTGGCTTTCGGTGCGGCCCGAGACAATGCGCAGACCGCGCTTGACCAGCGTTTCAGCCAGCACGCGCGCGTTTTCGACAACTTGCTGCTGATACGCCTTGAATTCCGGCGACAGCGCTTCCTTGAACGCGACTGCCTTACCGGCGATCACATGCATCAGCGGACCACCCTGAATGCCCGGGAAGATTGCCGAGTTGATCTGCTTTTCGAACTCCGCCTTCATCAGGATCACGCCGCCGCGCGGGCCGCGCAGGCTCTTGTGCGTGGTGGTGGTGACGAAGTCGGCGTGCGGCACCGGGTTCGGATAGACGCCCGCGGCGATCAAGCCGGCGTAGTGCGCCATGTCGACCATAAAGTACGCGCCAACCGACTTCGCGATCTTCGACATGCGTTCGAAATCGATACGCAGCGCGAATGCGGATGCGCCGGCCACGATCAGCTTCGGCTTGTGCTCTTGCGCAAGCTTTTCAGCCGCGTCGTAATCGATGTCTTCGGCTTCGTTCAGGCCGTAGCTCACCACGTTGAACCACTTGCCCGACATGTTGACAGGCGAACCGTGTGTCAGGTGACCACCGTGCGCGAGGCTCATGCCCATGATCGTGTCGCCCGGCTTGAGCATGGCGAAGAACACGCCCTGGTTCGCCTGCGAGCCAGAGTTCGGCTGCACGTTCGCGGCTTCCGCGCCGAACAGTTGCTTGACGCGGTCGATCGCCAGTTGTTCGGCGACGTCCACGAACTCGCAGCCGCCGTAGTAGCGCTTGCCCGGATAACCTTCAGCGTATTTGTTGGTGAGTTGCGAGCCTTGCGCAGCCATCACGGCCGGGCTCGTGTAGTTTTCGGACGCGATCAGTTCGATGTGCTCTTCCTGACGGCGGTTTTCCTGCTCGATGACCTTCCAGAGTTCAGGATCGACGTTGGCGATGGTGCTTTGGGCTCTGTCAAACATACGGATTCCGTTGAGTGTGTTCAGGTTGACCGGATCGTGCGCCGAATCTTGCGTAGAGGGTACGCGGCGCTGCTGGCGGCTGGGCCAGCCCTGACGTGGCGGATGGAGAGACGCCGCACACGCGAGGCAGGACAGCCACCGTCAGCGCAGATAAATGCGCGCGGATCACGGCTGCCCAGGCGAACGGCAAAACGGCACCCTGCGCTTCACGGTGGGTTGCTCCACCTTGAACCCGATTGGTTGTATCGGTTCTATCGCCAGTCACGCAGGGATGAGCGCGTTAGTTTATTGGAAGAGGATCGAATAGGCAACCGCCTCGCTGCCGCCCCGGCGGGCGCTCGCGGGACGTGCCGCGGCGCCGGTGCGCGGGTTCCGCAAACGTCTGATAGAAGTTCGCTGGCAAGCCGGGTCGAGCGCCTGCCACAGCCGCTTGTGCGGCTCGTTCATTCTTGCCGCAGCGCCGCATTGGAAGTAGGCTTGGGACCTTTCTCTCTTACCGACCAGGGAACTGCAATGATCGTGTTCGTCACCGGAGCGTCCGCGGGATTCGGCGCTGCTATCGCTCGCGCTTTCGTCAAAGGCGGCCATCGCGTCGTCGCCACCGCGCGCCGTAAGGATCGCCTGCAGGCACTCGCCGACGAACTCGGCGACGCGCTTTTGCCGTTCGAACTCGACGTGCGCGACCGCGCGGCCGTCGAAGCCGTGCCGGCCGCGCTGCCGGCCGATTTCGCCGCGATCGACGTGCTCGTCAACAACGCCGGCCTCGCGCTCGGCGTCGAGCCGGCGCAAAAAGCGAGTCTGGACGAGTGGAACACCATGATCGACACCAACTGCACAGGCCTCGTGCAGGTCACGCACGCGCTCTTGCCCGGCATGGTGGAGCGCAACCGCGGGCACATCTTCAACCTCGGCTCCGTGGCCGGCCGCTGGCCGTACGCGGGCGGCAACGTATACGGCGCGACCAAGGCATTCGTCCGACAGTTCAGCCTGAACCTGCGCGCCGATCTGGCCGGCACCGCGCTCCGGGTGACCGACATCGAACCCGGCCTGTGCGGCGGCACCGAGTTCTCGAACGTACGTTTTCGCGGCGACGACGAAAAAGCGGCCAATGTGTACCAGAACGTACAACCGCTGACGGCCGAAGATATCGCCGACTCGATCTACTGGATCGCCACGCGCCCGGCCCACGTCAACATCAACACGATCGAGTTGATGCCGGTGGCCCAATCGTTCGCCGGTTTGGCGATTCATCGCGGCTGAAATCGCGGCTAACGCCCGCCAGACGGGGCGCACATCTTGAAACAGACCTCGGGGTGTACGTTCCGGTAAAATGCGCCGCATGAATATGTCGACCAGCCAGCCCGGCACGGAAATCGGCTTCACGTGGCCAATCCGCGTGTATTACGAAGACACCGACGCCGGCGGCATCGTGTTTTACGCGAACTATCTGAAGTTTTTCGAGCGGGCGCGCACCGAATGGCTGCGCGCATGCGGCGTCGACCAGAACCGGCTCGCGGACGAAACAGGCGCGCTCTTCATCGTGCGCAGCACCGCAGTCGACTACCGGGCGCCGGCCCGGCTCGACGACATCGTCAAGGTAGTAAGCCGGATCGAGCGTCTTGGCCGTGCGTCGGTCGACTTCGTGCAGGAGGCGTGGCGTGACAGCACGCTGCTTGCTGCCGGCGCCATCCGGGTCGGCTGTGTCGACCGCACCGCGCTGCGGCCCGCCGCGATTCCGCCATCCGTGCTCGCCGCCTTGCGGCGCGGGCCGGGCGCGAGCGGCGGCGGCATGTCAACGAACAACGTCTGAACCCCGTTGTTACGGGGCCATTGAACTCGTATCGATCAAGCAACACAAAGCATGGTTCGGCTTGCGGTGTCGCCGATGCTTCCGTTTTGCTCACGGCAAGCTTCGAGTGACCTTGCAGCCGGACGCCCCCTTCCGGGACGTTAAAACGAACCTTTATGAACACTACACAAGATCTGTCGATCGTTTCTCTCGTACTCAACGCGAGCCTGCTGGCGCAGGCAGTCATGGCGCTGTTGCTGTTGTTGTCGCTGTTGTCGTGGACTTTCATCTTCCGCAAGTGGTTTGCGATCCGCCGGGCGCGCGCGCAAACTGAACGTTTCGAACGCGATTTCTGGTCGGGCGGCGACCTTCAAGCCCTTTATCAAAGCGCCGCGAACAACCGCCACACGATCGGTGCGCTCGAACGGATTTTCGAGTCCGGCATGCGTGAATTCCTGAAAGGTAAAGAAAAGCGCCTGAACGATTCGGGCGCGATTCTCGATGGCGCACGCCGGGCAATGCGCGCCGCGTTCCAGCGCGAAATGGACGTGCTCGAAGCGAACCTTGCGTTTCTCGCGTCGGTCGGTTCCGTCAGCCCTTACATCGGCCTGTTCGGCACGGTGTGGGGGATCATGAATGCGTTCCGCGGCCTCGCCAACGTGCAGCAGGCCACGCTTGCGAACGTGGCACCGGGCATTGCCGAAGCGCTGACCGCCACCGCAATCGGCCTGTTCGCGGCAATTCCGGCCGTGGTCGCCTATAACCGTTACGCGCACGATATCGACCGCCTGGCGATCCGCTTCGAGACCTTCATCGAAGAATTCTCGAACATTTTGCAGCGCCAGGCACAGTAAGGAGTCCACGATGGCAGGCTCTCGCCCCTCCAGCATGCGCGGTGGCCGTTCGCGCCGCGCGATGGCCGACATCAATGTCGTGCCGTACATCGACGTGATGCTCGTGCTGCTCGTGATCTTCATGGTGACCGCGCCGCTAGTCGCTCCGTCGATCGTCAATCTGCCGACCGTCGGCGGCGCCGCGCCGCAGCAGCAGACCCCGCCCGTGATCGTCAACATTCGCGCGGACGGCAATATGAGCGTCAAATACAAGGACGACGCTGGCGTACAACAGCAGGAAGACATGACGAAGGCCGATCTGAACGGCTTCATCACCGATCGCGCGCAGTCGCACCCTGACCAGCCGGTCGTGATCGCAGCCGACAAGACCGTGAAGTACGAAGTCGTGATGAACGTGATGTCCCAGTTGAAAGCTCGGGGCGTCAAGCGCGTTGGATTGCTCGTCAAATCACAATGATCCGCAAGAATTCCGAATACCCGCTCCAGCCACCGCGTGAAAGCGGCACCGGGCGAGCCTTTGTGTTCGCGCTGGTGATGCATGTGCTGCTCGGGTTCTTCCTGTACCACGGCATTCAATGGCAGAACAGTACGCCCGAAGGCGCGGAAGCCGAACTGTGGACCGAAGTGCCGGATTCGGCGATTCCGCGTCTGCCCCCGCCGCCGCCCGTTCCGGTGGCCCCTGCCCCGCCGCTGCCTGACGAAAAGGCCGACATCGCGCTGCAGGAGAAGAAACGCCAGCAACAGGAAGCCGCTCGCCAGGCGCAACTGGCAGAGCAGCAGCGTCAACAGAAGCTGCAGGCTCAGCAGGAAGCCGAGGCCAAGCGTCAGCAGCAGCTTGCTGAACAGGCGGCGCAACTTGCCGCGCAGAAAGCCGCGGCTGCCAAACAGAAGCAGCAACAGCAGCAATTGAAAGAACAGCAGCAAGAGCAGCAGAAGCAGGCTCAGGCTGACGCGCAGAAGAAAGCCGACGAGCAGAAAGCGGCGAAGGCCAAAGCACAAGCCGACGCTGCCGCGCAGGCGAAGAAGCTCGACGCGGAACGTCGCGCGCGACTTGCTCAGATGCAAGGCATGGCCGGCGGCGCAGGCTCGACCGGCAACGGACTCGCGAAGAGCGGCACGGGCAGCGGCTCGGGTGGCACGGCGACGTCGCCGGGTTATGCCGACAAGGTGCGCCGTGCGGTGCGTCCGAACATTTCATGGGGTGGCGAAACGGAAGGTCTGGAGACGGTCATCTCCGTGCGTTGCTCGCCGACGGGCACCTTGCTGAGCGCGACAATCTCGCACAGCAGCGGTAATCCTGCCTGGGACGACGCGGCGCTGCGGGCCGTCCAGCGTTCCGATCCGATGCCTCAGGACATCGACGGGAAGACGCCCGCCAGCTTCAAGATTACGTTGCGGCCGGCCGGTTAATACCGGGGCGGCGCGCAACCTGAAGGCTAGTTGACAGCAGACGCAGCGCCCCGCCAGGCGTGGCGCGGCCGGGAACGAATTGGTTGTTTTCGGGTCTGTCTGCTGTCGTGAAGTGTTAGTAAAACCGTTTTTTGGGGAATCCATACAGCATGAGTTTGATGACCAAGCTAGGCCTGCGGACACTTGTAGCGTCGTGCCTGATCGCCGTGGGCGGCGCCGCCCACGCACAACTCAACGTCCTCGTGACAGGCGTCGGGTCCACCCAGTTTCCGATCGCAACGGCGAATTTCGCCAATGAAGCGAACTCGCCGCAGCAGGTCAGCACGATCGTGCGTCAGGATCTGCAGCGCAGCGGCAAATTCACGAACATCGACGCGGGCGGCACGCCGGTTTCCGAAACGGATTCCGTCGATCTCGGCAGTTGGAAGGCCAAGGGTGCCAATGCGTTCGTGTCGGGCAGCGTGAACCGCCTGCCGAACGGCCAGTACGAAGTGCGCTTCAAGCTGTACGACACCGTCAAGGGCGAAAGCCTCGGCGGCCTCGTGCTGGTGAGCCCGGAAAGCGGGCTGCGCATGAGCGCGCACAAGGTCGCGGACTACATCTACGCGAAGCTGATGGGTGGCCGCGGCGCGTTTGCCACACGCCTGTCGTACGTCATCAAGACGGGTGGCCGCTATCAGTTGCAGATTTCCGATTCGGACGGCCAGGACGCGCATATCGCGCTGTCGAGCCCCGAGCCGATCATCTCGCCGGCGTGGTCGCCTGACGGCACCAAGGTCGCGTATGTTTCATTCGAAAAAAAGAAGCCGATTGTTTATATCCACGATCTGCCTACGGGCCGTCGTGTGGTCGTCTCGGACCAGAAGGGCAATAACAGTGCGCCGGCATGGTCGCCGGATGGACGCACGCTGGCCGTTGCGCTTTCGCGCACCGGCAACACGCAGATTTTCGCCGTCAATGCGGACGGCAGCGGCCTGCGGCGCCTGACGCAAGGCAGCTCGATCGACACTGAACCGTGTTTCTCTCCTGACGGCCAGTCAATCTATTTCACCAGCGACCGTGGCGGCGCGCCGCAAATCTACAAGATGTCGGCCCAAGGCGAAAACGCCGGCGCCGCGCAGCGCGTAACCTTTACGGGCAGCTACAACACCAGCCCGCGCGTGAGCCCGGACGGCAAGCAGCTCGCCTATATTTCGCGCGTCGGCGGCGGGTTCAAGCTGTACATCCAGGACCTGCAGGGCAACACGGCCACGGGTCTGACCGATACAACACATGACGAATCGCCGAGCTTCGCGGCGAACGGTCAGTACATTCTTTACGCCACACAGGTGAACGGCCGTGGCGTCTTGGCCGCTGTATCGACCGATGGTCGCACTCGGCAGGTCCTGTCCGTTCAGGGCGGCAGCGTACGGGAGCCGTCCTGGGGCCCGTTTATGCAATAACGTTTATGCAACACACACAAGGAGAGCAACAAATGATGTCTAAACTTCGTTTCGCATTTGCCGTATTGATGGTCGGTGCGCTGGCCGCATGTCACTCGGGCGTCAAGCTCGACGAAAATGCCAACAAGGGTGGTGCGGTCTCGACGCAACCGAACCCGACCGATGTCGCACAGGTCAACGTCGATCCGCTGAACGATCCGAACAGCCCGCTCGCCAAGCGCAGCATTTACTTCGACTTCGACAGCTACTCGGTCAAGGACGACTACCAATCGCTGCTGCAACAACACTCGCAATACCTGAAGAGCCATCCGCAACGCCACATCCTGATCCAGGGCAACACCGACGAACGCGGCACCAGCGAGTACAACCTCGCACTCGGCCAGAAGCGCGCTGAAGCTGTGCGCCGTTCGCTGTCGCTGATGGGTGTGACGGACTCGGAAATGGAAGCCGTGAGCCTCGGCAAAGAAAAGCCGCAAGCAACCGGTCATGACGAATCGTCGTGGGCACAAAACCGCCGCGCCGACCTCGTGTACCAACAGTAAGTAACGGGTGATGAGCCGAATGACGCATCGTTTCTCCTGGCTGCGGTTTGCCGCAGCGGCCTGCGTCGCGGGCACGGCCTTCGCGGCCGTGCCCGCTCACGCGGGTATCTTCGACGACGATCAGGCCCGTCAGGCCATTCTCGATCTGCGTTCGAAGACCGATAGCCTGTCGAGCCAGCTGTCGGCCGCGCAGCGCACGATCCTCGATCAGACCAACCGCCTCGACCAGATGAATCAGCAAGTCGCGACGCTGCGTGGACAGAACGAGGATATGGCCAACCAGCTCGCCGCGCTGCAGAAGCAGCAGAAGGACTACTACACCGACCTGGACACGCGTCTGAAGAAATTCGAGCCGCAGCAACAGACGGTGGAGGGCGTCCAGGGCGAGGTGCAGCCGGGCGAAACGGAATCGTTCAATGCGGCCTCACAACAGTTTCGCAGCGGCGACTTCAAGAATGCGGCAGCGTCGTTTCGCAGCTTCATCTCCAAGTTCCCGAACAGCCCCTACCAGCCGACCGCGCAGTACTGGCTCGGCAACGCGCTGTACGCACTGCGCGACTACAAGGGCTCGACGGCAACGTGGCAAGGCGTCGTAAAGAATTACCCGCAGCATCCGCGTGCGCCGGAAGCGCTGCTCGCGATTGCGAACAATCAGCTTGAGCAGGGTCAGAAGGCTGCGGCCAAGAAGACGCTGGAGCAGATCGTCGCGCAATACGGCGGTTCGGACGTCGCGCAAACGGCACAAAGCAAGCTGTCGCAGATCAAGTAGTTGTTTGGCGTTCAGCAGTTAGCGGTAAACGCGCAGTGTCCGCGGTCAAAAGCCACGCGCGCCTCTCGCCGGAAAGCCCGGGGTAGTCATACCTCGGGCTTTTCATTATCCGCAGTGCCGCGCGCCGAAATGGCCGTGATGGGTTGACAGCCCTCAGGGGCTATCGCTATAATTTCGCTTCTCTTTTGGGTCGTTAGCTCAGCTGGTAGAGCAGCGGACTTTTAATCCGTTGGTCACAGGTTCGAATCCCGTACGGCCTACCAAAAGATTCAAGGGCTTACACGCGTTTGCGTCGTAAGCCCTTTTCTTTTTGCGGCGCACTTCCCCCTCCCCCCACGCATTCGCCGCAATAGTTCGCAACCCCACAGACTGCCCGCATCGCCGGCACGCATGATCTTTACACGGCGCCAATAGAGCGCCCGAAAAAGACCACGAGACCGGGCAGCAAAGCAAAATGACCACGCCGCCCACACGCCCAGGGGGCGCCCATGAAAACTACAAAGTTAATCTGGGTAGTAGGTTTGGCGATATCGATCGAAACCGTGTCCGCTCAGGAGATATTCCTTCAGGGCGGCACGCAAGGGGTCGGGATCGGCGCGGCGCTGAACGTCACTTCATGGTTCGGATTGCACGCCGACTTCAACGCGATCAATTTCTCGCACAACTTTACGGTGGGTGGGAATCGTTATGAGGATGGCGTGCGCCTTCGCCAGGGAGGTGTCTACGGCGACCTGTTTCCGTGGTCGAACTGCGGCTTGCGCGTCACCGCCGGCCTCCGTTTCACCGACGACGAGGTCAGCGGCAACTCCGTCCCCACAAACGGCACCTACACGTTCAAGGGCAAAATAACGCCGGCGTTTCCCGGCGAATATGCGACGGCCACCGTCAAATACCCGACCGTCATGCCATACCTGGGCATCGGTTACGGCTTCCAACCCGCAGCGAAAGGATTTGGTCTGATTGCCGAACTCGGTGTCGCTTACGGCATACCCCACGTTTCCTACACGCTGTCGCCGGCCCTCGCTCAGGTGGCCGGTCCGGCGAAGAGCCAGGACATCGTCGCGACAGGGCTGCAGCAACTGAGGGACAAAGCTTCGCCCTACCGCTGGTATCCGACGCTGCAAGTCGGTGTTTCGTACCACTTCTGATTGCACGCCAGAACCCGTCCGGAACACATCGGTTTGCGTCGACCCGGCGCGCGGGATAAGTCCGCTGCCGCGAAGCACCTCTCAAGCAGGCATCGTCGTTTCGACCTTATGCGACATATTCCTACAGTCTGATTCAAACACACGCATGCTGACGGGAGCGTCGTCCGACAGCGTACCGGTTCATCAAAGGACAATACAACGGACTCCGAACGTTGATATTTATTGAGACGTAAAGACGTGCGATGATCGCCGCCGGTTCTGCGAAACACGCCGCAACGCTGTGTGAGCAGCCGCTTTGGCAACACCGCAGATTCCTGCGCCTTCACTCCGTCAACATGACCAATTTTCTGTTCGATCTCGTCTCGAACCTGGTTTTTCTAGCGATCGTGCTGGTCGCGTGTCGTCTGTGCAACCGGCTCGTTCCCAACGCCACGCTCAATGGTGCGTATGTTTTCGTCGCACTGACGTCGACCGCCTTGCTGCTCGATGCGGCGCTCACCTTTCTGGTGTTCGCCGATGTGCAAAACCGCTACGGCAAGTTCAGTACATCGTCCGCATTCTTCGAGCGTGCCGGCGCGGATGCGCTTGCAGCCATTGCCGCACTGGCGTGGGAGTATGTAGCTCGCCGCACGCGCCCCGCCAAAGCCGGCGGCACCTTGACCATCCACACCTCCCCATATTCCGAATCGCATCTGCCGATGTAACCCAACGCGCCGCCGTCAGCACCGTAAGTCGCCGGCTACAAAGCCGCGGCAAGAAGGTGCGCTGAGGCAAGGCAAAGGGAAACCCGAGCACCATAGCTGCAAGCATGGCAACCAGCCCTACAAGTGTCAGGGCACGGCCGGCTCAATCCGTTCGAAGTGAAGCTGCCGAGCAGTCCGTTTTCTCCAGCCAGGCAATCCGCATAACAGACAGGAACGGTCCTTGCGCATGCGAGAGCCGTCGCCTATAACTTCCGGAGACCGCGTGTTGCTGTTTACGTACGCCCGTTGCCGGGCATTTGCCTCTGTATTGCGCCACCTCCGTTCAATCAGTCGAAGGCAATTTAACAAACGAGGACATCTTGGATCTCGAAACCGTACGCGTGTTCATCATGACCCGGTGCATCGACCTCGGCACCAAGGTCGTCGGCGCGATCGCCTTGTGGATCGTCGGCCGCTGGATCATTGGCCTGATCACCGGCATGCTCCGCAAGCTGCTGGCGCGCAATGGCCGCGTCGATCCCACGCTGGCTCATTACCTCGGCTCGATTCTCGGCGCCCTGCTCAACCTGCTGCTGATCCTTGCGATTCTGCAGGTGTTCGGCGTCCAGACCACCTCGTTCGCCGCGTTGCTCGCCGGTCTCGGCCTCGCGATCGGTACCGCGTGGGGCGGCTTGCTCGCGCACTTCGCAGCGGGCATCTTCATGCAGCTGCTAAGGCCGTTCAAGGTCGGCGACTTCGTCATGGCGGGCGGAGTAACCGGCACAGTCTCGGAACTCGGCCTGTTCGGCACGACCATCGTGACACCCGACAACGTGACGACCATCGTCGGCAACAACAAGATCTTCTCCGACACGATCTCGAACTACAGCGCGCTGCCGGTGCGGCGCGTCGAGTTGACCGCGAAGATCGCCAACGGCGTCGATCCAACGGACGCGATGAGCCGGCTGAAGGCAGCCGTGACGAAGATTCCGAACGTTGCCGAGAGCCCCGCGCCGGACATCGAGGTGCTGAGCTTCACGCCGGAAGGACCGTTGTTGTGCGTGCGGCCCTACACGAACAACAGCACTTACTGGCAGGTCTATTTCGACACCAATCGCGCGATCATTCAGACCTTCAAGGATGCCGGCTATCCGACACCGGAAACCCCGCTTGCGCCGCGCGCAGTGACCTCCCAGTGACCTGAAAGATTGCCTGAGCGAAAGGGTTTCTCTGCAATGAAATGAAAACGGCGTCGCGAGATTCGCGACGCCGTTTGTTCGTCTGGGCCACACGCTATCGGAAGTGTCAGCGGCTGTCCGTCTTGGCCGCGTTCTTGCGCGTCACCTTCCACAGCGCGCCGAGCAGAACCGGCACCACCGCCGCGCCGATACCCACCAGCACGATCACATTCAGGTACTGACGAATGAACGGAATGTTGCCGAAGAAGTAGCCGAGCAACACCAGCAACAACACCCACAACAGTGCACCAACGATGTTGAAAAGCTGAAACCGGCTCACCGTCATCTGTGAGGCGCCGGCAACAAACGGTGCGAAGGTCCGCACTACCGGGATGAAACGCGCCAGCACGATGGTCTTGCCGCCGTGCCTCTCGTAGAAATCATGAGTCTTTTGCAGCGCGGTGCGGTCGAGGAAGCGCTCCAGAAAAGGTATGTGCGAATTGAACACCCGTGGTCCGATGGCCCGCCCGATCATGTAATTGACCGTATTGCCCGAGACCGCCGCCACGAGCAGCAGCACGATCAGCAACCCGATATTCATTCCGCCGGTCGCGCAAAAAGCGCCGCCGATGAACAGCAGCGAATCACCCGGCAGAAACGGCAATACGACAAGCCCGGTTTCGCAAAACACGATCAGAAACAGCACCGCGTAGACCCAGGCACCGTACTCGTGGATGAAGACTCCCAGAAACTTGTCGATGTGCAAGACAAGGTTTGCGAACTGCAGCAGCGTGTCCAAAAAGCGTCCTTTATAGAGCGAATGTGTGCGAGAGGCGAGAACGGCCGTGTTAGCGGGCCCGCGAGCGATGCGCGGCGAGCGCAAGCTTACCGCCGGAAATTGACCGCGTCATGATACCGAAAGTGCCCGGAAGCGCTTAAAAATCTGCGGTGGGTAGGCAACTTCGATTCCGTGCGGCGGGTTGTACGCCACGCTCTCCCATCCATGACCGTCTTGCTGCCGGGCCGTGTCGCTCGGGTCGCCGAACTACTGAGTCCAGGGTATTCGGCCCGCGTCCGGTCCCTACGCGCCGAATCGCTATAATTTCGCCATGTCCGAATTCTCCGAAACGCCTGCCGACACCAACGCCCCGGCCGCAGCTCTCGCCGCCGCGCCCGTCCCACGCCCGTTGCGGGCAATCCAGCCCCTTCCCGACCAGTTGATCAGCCAGATTGCCGCCGGCGAAGTGGTCGAGCGGCCGGCTTCGGTGGTCAAGGAGTTGCTGGAAAACGCACTCGACGCCGGCGCGCAGACCCTGCGCATCGTGCTCGACGAGGGCGGCGTCAAACGCATCTCGATCACCGACGACGGCTGCGGCATCCCCGAAAGTGAACTGGCGCTCGCGCTAATGCGTCATGCGACCAGTAAAATCCGCTCGCTCGCCGAACTCGAGGCCGTTGCCACGCTGGGTTTTCGCGGTGAGGCGTTGGCGTCGATTGCGTCGGTCGCGGAGATGTTCGTCACGAGCCGCACCGCCGATGCACCGCACGCCGTGCGCATCGACGCGCAAACCGGCGTGCTGAGCCCTGCTGCCGGCACCCAAGGCACCACGATCGAAGTCCGCGAGCTGTACTTCAACACGCCCGCGCGCCGCAAATTCCTGAAAAGCGAGCAGACCGAACTCGGCCATTGTCTCGAGCAGATTCGCCGTGCCGCGTTGGCGCGGCCGGACGTGGCGATTTCTGTACTGCATAACGGCAAGGCGGTCGAACACTGGAACGCCAGCGAGCCGCCTGTGCGGGTCGCGAAAATTCTCGGCGAGACCTTTGCGACAGCCCATCTGCCGCTCGACGAATCGGCCGGACCGCTTGCCGTCTATGGCTGCGCCGGCCTGCCGACCGCGAGCCGCGGGCGCGCCGACCAGCAGTATTTTTTTGTCAACGGCCGTTTCGTGCGCGACAAGCTGCTCACCCATGCCGTGCGCGCCGCGTATGAAGACGTGCTGCACGGCGACCGGTATCCGTCCTATGTGCTGTTTCTCGATCTGCCGCCTGAAGCGGTCGATGTGAACGTCCATCCGTCGAAGATCGAAGTGCGGTTTCGCGATTCGCGCTCGATTCACCAGTTCGTGTTCCACGCGGTACAACGTGCGTTGGCGCGACATGCGGGCGCGTCGCCGGAAACCACGGCGGGCGGGCATGCGGCTCACCTCGAAGCCGCGGCAGGTGGTCCGGCTTCGTTTGGCGCAACGCCACTCGGCGGCGCGGGTGCTGGTGGCTTCGGCGCGACGGGCACGGGTGCTGGTGCAGGTGGTCCCGGTGGTGGATTCGGATCTCAGCAGCCGGGCAATACGTGGATGCGGCAGGCGCGCATGACGCAGGGCACGCTGCCGGTTGCGCAACCGCTGGCCTTTTACGACGCGCTGTTCGGCCGTAAAAACACGAACGTCGGCACCGCCGACGGCGCGACGCTCTTCGAGGCGCGCGACTCCGCGGCCGAAGGGCCGTCGCCGTATAACGCGTCCGCGCCTTATATAGCCCCCGCCTTCCACGCATCCGATGAGCAACCGCTCGGTTTCGCGCTCGGCCAGATTCACGGCATCTACGTGCTTGCGCAGAATGCGCATGGGCTGGTGATTGTCGATATGCACGCCGCGCACGAGCGCATTCTGTACGAACAGTTCAAGAACGCGCTGTCGGATCGCACGATTGCCGTGCAGCCGCTGCTGATCCCGCAGACGATGCAGGCCGATCCGATTGAAATCGGCACCGTCGAAGAAGAGCGCGACACGCTCGACGCACTTGGCTTCGATCTCGCCGTGCTGTCACCGACTACGCTCGCGATCCGCGCAGTGCCGGCCCTGCTGAAAGACGCCGATCTGCAGGCGCTCGCGCGCGCGGTCCTGACCGACTTGCACGCGTTCGGCGGCTCGCGCGTGCTGACTGAGCGCCAGCACGAACTGCTCGGCACGCTGGCGTGCCATCACGCGGTGCGGGCGAACCGGCGCCTGACGCTCGATGAAATGAACGCGCTGCTGCGCCAGATGGAAGCGACCGAGCGCGCCGACCAGTGCAACCACGGGCGTCCGACCTGGTATCAGTTGACACTGTCCGATCTCGATCGGCTGTTTATGCGCGGGCAATGAGGGTGAGCCTGATCACGTTTCTTCCGCGCGCGCCGGCTTGCCTATGACTTCACGTATTCCCACGCCGGTGCCCTGCCTGCTGGGCCCGACCGCGTCCGGCAAAACCGCTGCCGCGCTGGCTTTGGCCGCACGGCGGCCGGTGGAAATCATCAGCGTCGACTCGGCGCTGGTTTATCGCGAGATGGATATCGGCACCGCGAAGCCGACGGCGGAAGAGCGCGCGCTGGCGCCGCATCATCTGATCGATATTGTCGATCCGGCTGACGCCTATTCAGCGGCGGATTTTCGCACCGACGCACTGCGCCTGGTCGGCGAGATTAGTGCTCGCGGGCGGGTACCGTTGCTGGTCGGCGGGACCATGCTGTACTACAGGGCGCTGACGCAGGGCCTGAACGACCTGCCTGCCGCCGATGCCGACGTGCGGGCGACGCTCGACGCCGATGCCGCGCGCGATGGCTGGCCGGCAATGCATGCGCGGCTTGCCGCAGTCGACCCTGTTACTGCTGCGCGCCTCGCGCCGAACGATTCGCAGCGGATTCAGCGTGCGCTTGAGGTTTTTATGCTGACCGGGCAGGCGATGTCTGTTTTGCTGGCGGCGCCCCCACGCTTTGATGCTGCTGCGCAGGCTTGGCAGTTTGTGCCGATTGCGTTGGAGCCTTCTGATCGGAGCGTGCTGCATGCCCGCATTGAGCGGCGGTTTGATGCGATGCTGGCTGACGGGTTCGTCGACGAAGTGGTGAGGTTGCGCGGGCGCGGGGATTTGTCGCCGGGGATGCCGTCGATGCGGTGTGTCGGATATCGGCAGGTTTGGGAATATCTCGATGGAGTGGTCGATTACTCGACCATGCGGGATAAGGGGGTTTTTGCTACCCGGCAATTGTGTAAACGCCAGTTGACGTGGCTGCGGGCGATGCCTGAGAGGGTTGTTGTTGATTGTTGTGATGTTGGCGCTACCGCGCGGGTTGTTAGTGCTGTTGATGAGTTAATTTGAGATTTTTTTTGCCTTCGCGGCGCTTTGGTTGTTCGCCTGCGGTGGTCGCTTTTTCCTGGTTTTTTTGCCCGCGCGGCGCTTTTTGTCTGTGTGCCTGCGGTGGTGGCCTTTCCTTGATTTCTTAGTGGTCTATTAGCTTCGCCCCTGTGCGGGGCAGGCACTTACTTTCTTTGCCGCCGCAAAGAAAGTAAGCAAAGAAAGCGGCTTCACACCGCTAATTCTTAAGCGGATCCCCTGGCTTGGAGGAGGCAGTGGAGCATCTGGAATCGGTGTTCTCGCACACTCCGCCCTGGTGACAAGGCAGTCATACTTCCGGCGGCGCTGCGCGCGCCGTAGCGGTACTTCCCAACCCCGATGGGGCGTACGCGCTTCCGGCATCATCCTTCCCGCCTCGCACTGCGTGCTCGCCGGAACGGTGTGCAAGGGAAACCAGTGACTTCGTTTGCGGGCGGCTGGGGCCATCGGCTTCGCCTCGGTGCGGCACCGAAGTGGCTTGCGGTTTGCTGGAGAAGCAACGCCCGGCGGTTAAGTCGGCGGGACGCAGAATATTGCTACGGCTTGAGAAGTACCGCGGCGGTCGCCTTAACGCGGTACGGAAACGGCCAGATGGTTTTGCGAAGCAACGCCAAGTGCCGAAACGGGCAACCGGTTTGATGAAGTACCGCCACGGCGCGCGCAGCGCCGCCGGAAGTATGACCGCCTTGTCACCAGCGCTGAATGTGCGAGGACACCGATTCCAGATGCTCCACTGTCCCCTCCAAGCCAGGGGACCCGCTTAAGAGCTAGCGGTTTGAGCCGCTTTCTTTTGCCTACTTTTCTTTGCGGCAGGCAAAGAAAAGTAGGTGCCGCCCCGCACAGGGGCAACGCTAATAAACCAATAAGAAAAGAAAAAACCACCGCCGCAGGCGTACAACCCAAAGCGCCGCGCAGGCAAAAAAAATCTTTAAACCACTACAGTTTGAGCCTCACCAACCGCGCTCTCGCGAATAACCCCGATCTTCCAAACGTGCTCGCCGGCGGCAGCCAAAATCGCAATGGCAGCATCTGCATCAGCAGCAGAAACAACAACAGCCATCCCGATCCCGCAGTTAAACACCCGATGCATTTCAGCATCAGCCACACCGCCATGCTTCTGCAACCACGAGAACAACGGCGGCATCGGCCACGCCCGATGATCCAGCTCTGCCGTCAAACCTTCACGCAAAACCCGCGGAATATTCTCAACCAGCCCACCGCCGGTGATATGCGCCATCCCCTTCACGGCAACCTGCTGCATCAAAGCGAGCAAAGGCCTCACATAAATATGCGTAGGCGCCATCAACGCATCAGCCAACGACCGCCCATCAAAATCGGCATTCAAATCAGGCTGCGCACGCTCAATAATCTTCCGCACCAGCGAAAAACCATTCGAATGAATCCCGCTGGAAGCCAACCCCAGCACAACATCACCCGGGGCAATCGTGCTGCCGTCGATAATCTTGCTCTTTTCGACCGCGCCGACCGCGAAACCGGCCAGATCGTATTCGCCGTCCGGATACATGCCCGGCATTTCAGCCGTCTCGCCGCCGATCAGCGCGCAACCGGCCAGTTCGCAGCCATGCGCGATACCCTTGACGACCGTCGCCGCGGTGCCGACGTCCAGCTTGCCGCATGCGAAATAATCGAGGAAGAACAGCGGTTCGGCACCCTGCACGAGAATGTCGTTGACGCTCATCGCCACCAGATCCTGGCCGACCGTGTCATGCTTGTTCAGTTGAAACGCCAGCCGCAGCTTGGTACCGACGCCGTCGGTGCCCGACACGAGCACCGGCTCGCGGTATTTCTTCGGCACCTCGAAGAGCGCGCCAAACCCGCCGATGCCACCCAGCACACCGTCGCGCATCGTCTTTTTGGCAAAGGGCTTGATCGCGTCGACAAGGGCGTCGCCCGCGTCGATGTCCACGCCGGCGTCGCGATACGACAAACCTTGGGCGTCAGGGGCGGATTTCGGTTGATTCATGGGGAAGAGCGAGAAGGTCGGTAAAATGCGATTTTACCCGATGCCGGCCGGTTGGCTGGACTTTCACCCGCGCCAACCACCTGGGAAACAATTTTGCAGCAAAACTCTTCGATTCTGACGCCCGTTCAGCGCCGCGCCTTCATCTGGCTAGCCATCGCGCTGGGCGTCGGCATTCTGCTCTGGCTACTGAGCCCGGTCCTCACGCCATTCCTGCTCGGCGCGATTCTCGCGTACATTCTGCAACCGGGCGTCGCGTGGATGGTGCGCCGACGCGTGCCGCGCGGACTCGCTGCGTTACTGATGATGCTGCTGTTCTCGCTGATGATGACGCTGCTCGTGCTGCTGGTACTAGCCGTCGTCCAGAAGGAAGGCCCGCAGTTGAAGCAGCAGGTACCGGTACTGTTCGCGCATGTCAGCGCGTGGCTGCAACCGAAACTCGCCCTGCTAGGCCTCGCCGATTCGCTCGATTTCGCCAGCATCCGCGATCTCGTCATGGGGCAACTGGAAGGTAGCGCACAGACCGTCGCGCGCTATGCCTGGACCTCGATCCGCACCAGCGGCAACGTGATGATCACGCTGGTCGGCAACGTCGTGATGGTACCGCTCGTGCTGTTCTATCTGCTATACGACTGGAACCGTATGCTCGCGCGCATGCAGATCGTGGTCCCGCGCCGTTGGCTCGACAAGACCCTGCAACTCGCGCGCGACATGGACCAGATGCTCTCGCAGTACCTGCGCGGCCAGTTGCTCGTAATGGCGGTGCTCGCGGTCTACTACGCTATCGCGCTGACCATTGCACGCTTCGAGATTGCCTTGCCGGTCGGCATTTTCACGGGCCTGGCGGTCTTCATCCCGTACATCGGGTTTGCAACTGGTCTGGCGCTGGCGCTGCTCGCGGCACTGCTACAGTTCGGCGACTGGTACGGTTTCGGCGCGGTCGCCGTGATTTACGGCGTCGGCCAGATTGTGGAGAGCTTTTTTCTTACGCCGCGTCTGGTCGGCGAACGGATCGGCCTGCACCCGCTCGCGGTAATCTTCGCGTTGCTCGCGTTCGGTCAGCTGTTCGGCTTTTTCGGCGTACTGCTTGCGCTGCCGGTCAGCGCGATTCTGTCGGTGGCAATGCGCGAGTTGCGTCAAAGCTACCTGACGAGCACGCTTTACAACAACTGACCGCTCATTGACTGTTTTCGGTCCGATGTACGGGCCATTTGCGGCCTTAGCCCATTTTCGGCATTAACCTACTGTGCTTCGTCAACTGACGCTCGATCTCGGCACCCCGCCGCCATCGACATTCGACAATTTCTTCGCCGGCGCCAACGCCGAACTGGTCACACGGTTGCGCGAACTGGATAACGCGCTCGCGGCCGGCCCGGTGGCCGATCGCACCTTCTACATCTGGGGCGAGGCCGGCAGCGGCCGCACCCATCTGTTGCAGGCGCTCGTCCACGAAGCGCCGCCGGGTCATGCGCGCTATGCCGGTCCGCAAAGCAGTCTCGCCGCCTTCACGTTCGACCCGCGCGTCGCGCTATATGCGATCGACGATTGTGACGGTTTGTCCGCGGCCCAGCAGATCGCCGTATTCAACCTGTTCAACGAAGTGCGCGCACATCCGACCAGCGCGTTGGTCGCCGCCGGCAGCGCCGCGCCGATCGGCATGACGGTGCGCGAAGATCTGCGCACGCGCTTCGGCTGGGGCCTCGTGTTCCATCTCGCGCCGCTGCCGGACGAAGGCAAGGCCGCGGTGCTGAAGCACGCTGCGCGCGAACGCGGCATTGCACTCGCCGACGACGTCCCCGCCTACCTGCTCACGCATTTTCGCCGCGACATGCCGAGCCTGATGGCGCTGCTCGACGCGCTCGACCGCTTCTCGCTCGAACAGAAGCGCGCGGTCACGCTGCCGCTGTTGCGTACCATGCTGGCGTCGCCCGACGGCGACGAGAGGCGAACGGCGCCCGCCTCATCCGCGTCACCCGCCGCTTCAAGTAAAATAGGCCCCCATGGCTAATCTCGCACTCTTCGACCTCGATCACACGCTCATCCCCACCGACAGCGACCACGAATGGGGCCGCTTCATGGTGAAACACGGCATGGTCGACGCCGAAAATTTCGCCCGTGAAAACGACCGTTTTTTCGCGGACTACAAAGCCGGCAAGCTCGACATTCACGCCTATCTGATCGCCATGCTTACGCCGCTCGCGAAATACTCGCGCGCGCAGCTCGCCGACTTTCACGCGCAGTACATGCACGAAGTCATCAAACCGGCAATCTTTCCCGTCGCGCTGGAACTGGTAAAGCAGCATCGTGAGGCAGGCGATCTCTGCTGCGTGGTCACCGCCACCAACGAGTTCATCACCCGCCCGATCGCGGAAGCCTTCGGCGTTCAGGCACTGATCGCCTGCGAAGCGGAAACCGTCGACGGCCAGCCGCATTCGCCGTACACCGGCCGCCCCACCGGCACGCCGAGCTACAAAGAAGGCAAGATCGTCCGTACCGAGGCATGGCTCGCTTCGCTCGGCAAGACCTGGGCAGACTTCGAGCACAGCTATTTCTATAGCGACTCGCACAACGACATCCCGCTGCTCGACAAGGTCACCGATCCGATCGCGACCAATCCCGACGACACATTGCGCGCCCATGCGCAGGCCAAAGGCTGGCGCATCCTCGAACTCTTTCAACCCACGTGATCAAAAAACTTATCCGCAAGCTATTCGGCCAGGACTCGGCGCCCGCTGACGACACCACGCCCGCCGAAGCCGAAGCCGACGAAACTGGCGGCGCATCGGCGCGCACCACGTCTGGCGCAGCCAAAGCGCGCCGCAAACCAGCGCGCCCCGCTGCCAAAACCGTACGCGATCCCGATGTGCCGGTCATCATTCCGCACGACGTCCACGGCATCGATCCCTCGCTGATTTCGAGGAACGCGATTCGCGTCACCGAAGGTTTGCAGCAGGCCGGCCACCGCGCGTTCATTGTCGGCGGTGCGGTACGCGATCTGCTGCTCGGCATCGCACCGAAAGACTTCGACGTCGCCACCGACGCGACACCCGAGCAGGTGCAGAAGCTGTTCCGCCGCGCACGCATCATCGGCCGCCGGTTTCAGATCGTGCACGTGCAGTTCGGTCAGGAAATCATCGAAACCTCAACGTTCCGCGCGCTGGTCGATCCGCCCGCGGCCGACGCCGCGCCGCCACGCCGCCTGAAGCGCGACGAGCTCGATCGCCGCACGCACGCCGTGGACGCAAGCGGCCGCGTGCTGCGTGACAACGTCTGGGGCGAGCAGCACGAAGACGCCACGCGCCGCGACTTCACGATCAACGCGATGTACTACGATCCGGCCACGCAAACCGTGCTGGATTATCACCACGGCATGGCCGACATGCGCGCGCGCCTGCTGCGAATGATCGGCGACCCGTCCACGCGTTATCGCGAAGATCCGGTGCGGATGCTGCGCGTGGTGCGTTTCGCCGCGAAGCTCGACTTCGAAATCGAAGACGCGACCCGCGCGCCGATCGCCAAAATGGCCGATCTGATCAACAACGTGCCCGCCGCGCGTCTGTTCGACGAAATGCTCAAGCTGATGCTGTCGGGTCACGCGCTCGCCTGTTTGAAACGGCTGCGCCAGGAAGGCCTGCATCACGGCCTGCTGCCTCTGCTCGACGTGGTTCTCGAACAGCCCACCGGCGAAAAATTCATCACGCTCGCGCTCAACAACACGGATGCCCGCGTACGCGCCGGCAAACCGGTGTCGCCGGGCTTCCTGTTCGCCACGCTGCTGTGGCACGACGTGCAGCAGCGCTGGCAGCAATTTGAAGCAAACGGCGAATATCCGGTGCCCGCCCTGCATCGCGCGATGGACGAAGTCCTCGACATGCAAACCGAGAAACTTGCGATCCACAAGCGCTTCTCGTCGGATATGCGCGAGATCTGGGGTCTGCAGCTGCGCCTCGAAAAACGCTCGGGCCGCAGCGCGCTGAAGCTGCTGGAACACCAAAGATTTAGAGCGGGGTATGATTTCCTCCTGTTGCGCTGCGAATCGGGCGAACTCGATGAGTCGGTCGGCGCATGGTGGACGGAGTTCATCGAAGGGGACGTCGCCGCGCGCGAGACATTGCTCACGCAAGGCGGGAAGGACCGAAGCCCGAGAAAACGACGGCGGCGCAGCAGTGGCGCCAGAAACCGCAA
This sequence comes from Paraburkholderia sp. IMGN_8, assembly GCF_038050405.1. Taxonomy (NCBI): domain Bacteria; kingdom Pseudomonadati; phylum Pseudomonadota; class Betaproteobacteria; order Burkholderiales; family Burkholderiaceae; genus Paraburkholderia; species Paraburkholderia sp. IMGN_8. The sequence goes on from NZ_CP150900.1 coordinate 3,837,667, forward strand.
AACGGGTGACGGAATGGAGGGCGGCACGCCAGTCGAACGCACAGCCAACGAAGCGGGCCACAACGGCTCACACGAAGACTGAGGCAGCGTTCGCTGAAGCCGTCGAACAAAAGTCGCAGGAAGTTATGCCATGACGGTTGCTTATCTCGGCCTCGGCGCGAATCTCGGGGACGCGCGCCAGACCCTGAAAGACGCGGTGGTGTGCCTCGCACAACAGCACACCATTACCGTGCTCGCCAAGTCGAGCTTCTATCGCACTGCCCCGATCGACGCGGGCGGCGACGACTATTACAACTGCGTCGTGAAGGTCGATACGACGCTCCCCGTGCGCCATCTGCTCGCGCTGTGCCACAAGATCGAGCATCAGTTCGGCCGTGAGCGGCCGTTTCGCAATGCACCGCGCACGCTGGATCTGGACATCCTGCTATACGGCGATCAATCGATCGACGAAGCCGATCTGATCGTGCCGCATCCGCGTCTGATCGAGCGCGCTTTTGCACTCGTGCCGCTCGTCGAAATCGATGCGGCGTTGATCATCCCGCAGCATGGCCGCGCCGATGCGCTGCTCGGCAGCGTTGCCGATCAACGTATCGAAAAGGTCAAATCGCCCTGTCAGTGCCCGATGCTCAATGCAATGGCTGCCGGCGCCGGCACCGCGGACAAGGGCCATTGCGAATGAACACGCCGCCGCTCACCGTCACCCCGCCGCACTTGCGTCCGCCAGTCGGCTATATCGCGATTGAAGGACCGATCGGCGTCGGCAAAACGTCGCTCGCGCGGCGCCTGGCCCAGCGCTGGTCGATGCACGAACTGTTCGAGCGGCCGCAGGACAATCCCTTTCTTGAACGCTTTTATCGCGACACCGCGCGTTATGCGCTGCCCGCACAATTGCATTTCGCATTGCAACGCGCGCAACAGGCGCAAGAAGTTGCCGCGGTGCATCTGTCCGGCACGCCGCTGATCGCCGATTTCATGACGCAGAAGAACGACATCTTCGCGCGCCTGACGTTACAGGAAGACGAGTGGCAGCTGTACCGCGCCCTCGCCGCTCGGATCGACGTGAGTGCGCCGGCGCCGGATTTCGTCGTCTATCTGCAAGCAAGTCCTGAGGTGCTGTTCGCACGCATTCAGAAGCGCGCAGTGCCGATGGAATTGCAGATCTCCGATGCTTACCTGCGCGCGCTGTGCGATGCTTACAACGAGTTTTTCTATCACTACGACCGCACGCCGGTGCTGACGGTCAACGCTGAACATCTGAATCCGCTCGACTCGGACGCGGACCTTGCGCTACTCGCAGAGCGCATCGAAACCATGCGCGGCCGCAAGGAATTCTTTGTCAAAGGCACGTCGCTGTAAGCAGCACGGCCTCCTCTTCTTTCCCAACGGATTTTCCCCATGACCTATTTGCAGGAAGCGAGCCGGAACGCCATCACCGTGCCGAAACTGCAGGCGATGCGCGATGCCGGCGAGAAAATCGCCATGCTCACCTGTTACGACGCGAGCTTCGCCGCGTTGCTGGATCGCGCAGGCGTCGACGTGCTGTTGATCGGCGACTCGCTCGGCAACGTGCTGCAAGGCCAGACGACCACCCTGCCGGTCTCGCTCGCGGACATCGCGTATCACACGGCGAGCGTGGCGCGGGCGCGGCCGTCGGCGTTAGTGGTCGCCGACCTGCCGTTCGGCACCTATGGCACGCCGGAGGATGCCTTCAGAAGCTCGGTGGAATTGATGCGCGCGGGCGCGCAGATGGTGAAGCTCGAAGGCGGCGAATGGCTCGCGGACACGGTGCGCTTTCTGGTCGAGCGTTCGATTCCGGTATGCGCGCACGTCGGCCTCACGCCGCAGTCGGTACACGCGTTTGGCGGCTTCAAGGTGCAAGGCAAAACCGAAGCGGGCGCGAGCCAGTTGCTGCGCGATTCGCTCGCCGTGCAGGACGCCGGCGCGCAACTGATCGTGATGGAAGCGATTCCGACACTGCTGGCGAGCGAAGTCACGAAGCAACTGCGGATTCCGACGATCGGCATCGGCGCCGGATTGGACTGCTCGGGTCAGGTGCTGGTGCTGCACGACATGCTGGGGATTTTCCCCGGCAAGCGGCCGCGCTTCGTGAAGGATTTCATGCAGGGGCAACCGAGCATTCTGGCTGCGATTGAGGCGTACGTGCGGGCGGTAAAGGACGGCTCGTTTCCCGGGCCGGAACACACGTTCTGACCGCCTCAACAGGGAATCGGACTAATCTGACACATTTTCACTCGTTTTGAGAATAGTCCGATATCGCATCAAATCCTGGTCGTCTATCTTCGTCTACCTGTTTACGCGGCTCCGCCGCCAGCCGATGAGAGATGACCATGAGCCCCTTTTGCCTGATTGACGTAGCGGAAATCCGCGAGCACGCCACCGCATCGCATGACGTGCGTGAATCCATATGGCACGCACGCCTGACTGACTGGATGACCCGATTGCTGCACGTTCGCCAGCGCTAGGGCGCTGCGGGAGCACGCACCGTTACAACGCTGGCAGCGCGCAGTCCGCTGCCCAGTCAGTCCTTAAGCTTTGCCGGTACCGCACCTCGCAGTGCATTGCACAACAGAAGCGCCTCGGCGTTCTGCACGTCGGTTAGAGTCAGCACACGCTCAGTGGCGTGAAGGTCGGCGTCCTCGAGCAGCATACCCCGCATGATCCCGGGCAATACGCCCGACTCTAGCGGCGGCGTCCACCAGCGTCCCGTCACCTTCACAAACACATTCGACCGACCGCCTTCGGTCAACTCGCCTCGCTCGTTGAAGAACAGCGTGTCGAATGCGCCTTTCGCCTCAGCTTCGCGCCAGCCGCGATCGTATTCCGCGCGACGGGTGGTTTTGTGACGCAGCAGCGGATCATTCGCGTCGGTTGCGGTAAAACCGTGGTCAGCCGCCAGCAGCACGAGGACAGTTGGCTCGGCTAGCGGCGCCAGTACTGCGGCGGTTATTTGCGCCGTTCCGCTTTTGTTCAGTGCAAGACGCACGCGGTGCGGCGTTTGCTTCGACAGCGCCGCGCATTTCTCCGCGAGCGACGTGCGGATTTCGTTCTCTTCGAATTTGAAGCCCAGCGTCGCGGCGCTGGCTGAGAGCCGTGCGAGATGGCGCGAGAGGTGCCGCACACCGTCCTCCCGGGTCGCGTACATCGTTTCGAACAGTTCGAAACCCGGCTCGGCGCCGGTCAGAAAACGGGCCTTCAATTGGCACTCCGCATATTCGTCGGCAGCGACGCTATCGAGCACGATACCCGCGCCGACGCCCATCGTGCCATGGCGCTCGCCTTCCCGGGTGGCAGCATTCAACGTCAGCGTACGGATCGCGACCGACAGGCAGAAGTCGCCGCAGGCGCTATCGCTCGCATTGGCGGCAGGTGCATCGAGCCAGCCGATCGCGCCCGTGTAGAGACCACGCGGCGTGCTTTCGAGCGCGTCGATCAATTGCATCGTGCGATGCTTCGGCGCGCCGGTAATCGAGCCGCACGGAAACAGCGCTCGTATGACGTCGGCAAACGACGTGCGCGCGCGCAATGTCGCTTGCACGGTCGATGTCATCTGCCACACCGACGCATAAGGTTCGACCGAAAACAGCACGGGCACACTGACCGAGCCTGTCTGCGCCACGCGTGACAGATCGTTGCGCAACAGATCGACGATCATCACGTTTTCAGCGCGGTTTTTCGGATCGTTGGCGAGGAACTCGGCAGTGTGCCGGTCCTCCGCCGGATCATCCGAGCGCGGCGCCGTGCCTTTCATCGGCCGGGCGCGCAGCGTGGCGCCCTCCTTCTGGATGAACAATTCCGGCGAACACGACAGCACCCAGTCGTCGCCCGGCAACGCGATCAGCGCGCCGTACCGCACCGGCTGACGGGCTCTCAAGCGCCGATAGAGTGCCGTTGGCGAGCCAAATACATCGAAACCAAGCCGATACGTGTAGTTGACCTGATAGGAATCGCCCGCACGCAGGGCGGCATGAATGGCATCGATCGCTTCATTGAATTGCGGTGGGTCGACGCTCTCACGAACGTTCGCTGTACCTGCCACCGACGCCTCGGCCGCGCCACCGTCAAGCTGCACGAGCCACGCGTCGGCCTCCTCGCGCGACAGCTTCGCGCAACGCTCGAACAATAAAAAACGCAGCGTGGCATCGCTACGCTGCGTTTTTTTCAATCCCCAACTGAGGACATCCCCAAGGGCGAGATTCCGGCCGAACTCATAGTCGGCGAGCACAACTGCATGCAAGCCACGCTGCGTTTCCGCGGCCACGGCTTCACACACTGCTTCAAGTTGCGCGGCGCTCGTACAAACCCGCTCATGCGCAAAACCCGTGTACAGACGACTCGAACGGCGCGCCGCCGTCGCATCGCAATCGTCGAGCAATGCGAAAACTACGCCGCGCTCATCTGCCGTCATGCTTACCGCCAACTTCGAACCGCCATTAATCGAAGAAGCTCTTCACCCGGTCGAACCAGCTCTTGCTTTGCGGGCTATGCCGAGCGCCGCCTTCCACCAGCGCCTTCTCGAACTGCTGAAGCAACTCGCGCTGCGACTCGGTGAGCTTGACCGGCGTTTCGACTTGCACGTGCACGTACAGATCACCGGCAATGCTCGAACGCAGCCCCTTGATGCCCTTGCCACGCAGACGGAACGTTTTGCCCGACTGCGTGCCATCCGGCACCGTGAAGCTGGCGCGGCCGGCAAGCGTCGGCACTTCGATCTCGCCGCCGAGGGCCGCCGTCGTGAACGGAATCGGCATCTGGCAATGCAGATCGTCGCCGTCGCGCTCGAACACCGAGTGCTGCTTGATATGGATCTCGACGTACAGATCGCCCGACGGACCGCCATTGATGCCCGGCTCGCCGTTGCCGGCCGAGCGGATGCGCATGCCGTCGTCGATACCTGCCGGGATCTTCACTTCCAGCGTCTTGGTTTCCTTCACCTTACCCGCGCCGTGGCAATGCGCGCACGGTTCAGGAATGTAGGTGCCAGTGCCGTGACACTTCGGGCAAGTCTGCTGGATGCTGAAAAAGCCCTGCGACATCCGCACCGAACCCGAACCGCTACAGGTCGGGCAAGTTTCCGGCTTGGTGCCGGGCTTGGCGCCCGAACCGTGACAGATTTCGCACGATACCCAGCTCGGCACGCGAATCTGCGTGTCGTAGCCGTGCGCGGCCTGTTCCAGCGTAATTTCCATGCTGTAGCGCAGATCGGCGCCGCGATACACCTGCGGGCCCGCGCGACCGCCACCGCCGCGTGCGGCGCCGCCGGCCGCCTGGCCGAAGATGTCGCCGAAAATATCGCCGAACGCATCGGCAAAGCCGCCGAAGCCTTGCGCACCGGCTCCGCCCATATTCGGATCGACGCCCGCGTGGCCGTACTGGTCGTACGCAGCACGTTTTTGCGAGTCCGACAGCATTTCATAGGCTTCCTTCACCTCTTTGAAATGCCCTTCCGAATCCTTGTTGCCCGGATTGCGGTCGGGGTGGTGCTTCATCGCAAGCTTGCGATAAGCCTTCTTGATTTCGTCGTCGCTCGCGTTCTTTGCGACGCCCAGAACCTCGTAGTAATCCCGTTTCGCCATATCGGTTCAACACCACTCGCGCAATGCGGCGCGGCGGCTCCTCTTGAATGCTGGAGTCTCACGACTCGTCCGGCCGTTGTTCACCCCGCTTTTAAGCGGCTTAAACAACGCCCTCCATAAAACAAATGTGCCCGGAGAGCCCAAAAGGCTCGCCAGGCGCGATAACCGCTCTTGCACGTTCATGTCGCCCGAACGGGCGCATTCCCTTGTGCAGCCGGGCCGCACACATCGCTGTGTGCGGCTTTACGGTCGAAATGCGACCTGGCTTTAGTCCTTCTTCACTTCCTTGAACTCGGCGTCGACAACGTCGTCCTGCTGCTGGTGGCTTGCGCCACCAGCCGATGCGCCCGCACCTGCCGCACCCGCTGCCGCAGCTTCGGCACCTTGCGCAGCCTGCATGTCGGCGTACATTTTCTCGCCCATCTTCTGCGAGGCGGTCGCCACCACTTCGATCTTGGCTTCGATCGCGGCCTTGTCGCTCGAACCGCTCTTCAGCGTTTCTTCGAGGTCCTTCAGCGCGGCTTCGATCTTGTCCTTCTCGCCGGCTTCCAGCTTGTCGCCGTATTCGGCGAGCGCCTTCTTCGTGCTGTGGACCAGCGCGTCGCCCTGGTTGCGGGCATCGGCCAACTCACGCAGCTTGTGATCTTCTTCCGCGTTCGCTTCGGCGTCCTTCACCATCTTTTCGATTTCGGCTTCGGACAGACCCGAGTTCGCCTTGATCGTGATGCGGTTTTCCTTGCCAGTTGCCTTGTCTTTCGCGCCGACGTGCAGAATACCGTTCGCGTCGATGTCGAAGCTCACTTCGATCTGCGGCGTGCCGCGCGGTGCCGGCGGAATGCCTTCGAGGTTGAACTCGCCCAGCAGCTTGTTGCCGGCCGCCATTTCGCGTTCGCCCTGGAACACCTTGATCGTCACGGCGCTCTGATTGTCGTCAGCCGTCGAGTAGACCTGCGCGTGCTTGGTCGGGATCGTGGTGTTCTTGTTGATCATCTTCGTCATCACGCCGCCGAGCGTTTCGATGCCGAGCGACAACGGGGTCACGTCGAGCAGCAGAACGTCCTTGCGGTCGCCCGACAGAACCTGACCTTGGATCGCGGCGCCAACGGCTACGGCTTCGTCCGGGTTCACGTCACGGCGCGGATCCTTGCCGAAGAATTCCTTAACCTTTTCCTGCACCTTCGGCATACGGGTCATACCGCCGACCAGAATCACGTCGTCGATTTCGCCGACCTTCACGCCTGCGTCCTTGATCGCCACGCGGCACGGTTCGATCGTGCGTTCGATCAGTTCTTCAACCAGCGCTTCCAGCTTCGCACGCGTGATTTTCAGGTTCAAGTGCTTCGGACCCGACGCGTCGGCCGTGATGTACGGCAGGTTGATTTCGGTTTGCTGGCTCGACGACAGCTCGATCTTCGCCTTTTCAGCCGATTCCTTCAGGCGTTGCAGCGCGAGCACGTCTTTCGACAGATCGACACCTTGTTCCTTCTTGAACTCGCCGATGATGTAATCGATGATGCGTTGGTCGAAGTCTTCACCGCCCAGGAACGTATCGCCGTTCGTGGACAGCACTTCGAACTGCATTTCACCGTCGACGTCGGCGATTTCGATGATCGAAATGTCGAAGGTGCCGCCACCCAGGTCATACACCGCGATCTTGCGGTCACCCTTTTCGGCCTTGTCGAGACCGAACGCGAGCGCAGCGGCGGTCGGTTCGTTGATGATCCGCTTCACTTCCAGACCGGCGATGCGGCCGGCGTCTTTGGTAGCCTGGCGCTGGCTGTCGTTGAAGTACGCGGGAACCGTGATCACAGCTTCGGTGACCGGCTCGCCGAGGTAGTCTTCAGCGGTCTTCTTCATCTTGCGCAGCACTTCCGCCGAGATTTGCGGCGGAGCCAGTTTGTCGTCGCGCACCTGGACCCATGCGTCGCCGTTGTCGGCCTTCATGATCTTGTACGGCATCAGACCGATGTCTTTCTGCACTTCCTTTTCTTCGAAGCGGCGGCCGATCAGGCGCTTGATTGCGTACAGCGTGTTCTTCGGGTTCGTAACCGACTGACGCTTGGCAGGCGCGCCGACGAGAATCTCGCCGTCTTCCATGTAAGCGATGATCGACGGCGTGGTGCGCGCGCCTTCCGAATTCTCGATCACCTTGACCGAATTGCCTTCCATGATCGCCACGCACGAGTTGGTCGTGCCGAGGTCGATGCCGATGATTTTGCCCATTTTTACTAATCTCCTGACTTTGATCGCTGCGGGAAGCGCCTTTTTGCCCATCTGGCGGTAAGGCACTCCGCCCTCAATTCATACCTGCACTCAACATGAGTGCGTCCGCATCGTTTTCAAGACCTCTTTTGCGATGCGGTCTTTAATTTTTTTCAATCGCTCGAACTTTTGCCGCTTTTGTCGCTACCTCGCGCACTGCCGCCGGCTGTGGCCGCCCGGATTTTTTCCCGCGCGGCCGCGACCGCCGCCTCGAACTGCCCAAGGCGGTGCCAGCCGGTTGCCCGGCCGAGCCGCTTGCCACGGTGGAAGAAGAACCATGTGGGCACGCCGTGAAGCATGAAGCGACGGCCCAGTTCGCGGTGCTCGTAGACGTTGCTGTGAAACCATCGGAGACCGAGCGCGCGAATCGCGTCCGGCTGCGTCAGCATCGCCTTCTTCGCGATCTCGCAGTTGAAGCAGTCGAGACCCCAGAAAAACACCACGGCCAGTTCATCCCCGGCCTCGGCCAGCTTGACGTCGAACGACTCGGCGCTGAGCTCCACCATGTCGAACGCGGCAAACGCGGTTGCGTCGACGGGAATGTTGGCCATAACGGTGCTCGCCGGGGCGAAACGGCTTGTAGCGCTTACTTCGGTGCCGCGACAGTCACGAGCGCCGGACGAAGAACGCGGTCGGCGATCACGAAGCCCTTTTGCAGCACGGCGACGACCGTGTTCGGCTCCTGATCGGCCGGCACCATCGAAATAGCCTGGTGGCGGTGCGGATCGAACTTCTCCCCGACCGGGTTCAGGGCGACAACGCGGCCCTTCTCCAGCGCACCGGTGAGCTGGCGCAGCGTCAGTTCGACGCCTTCGCGCACCTTCTGCAGGTCGTCGGACGAGTGGGCAACCGCGGCCTCGAGGCTGTCGACCACAGGCAGCAGGTGCTCGGCGAAGCTTTCGATCGCGAACTTATGGGCCTTGGTCACATCTTCCTGAGCGCGGCGGCGCACGTTTTCGGTCTCGGCCTTGGCCCGCAGGAAGTTCTCCTGCAACTCCGCGATCTTGGCCTGGGCATCGGACAGCGCGGCCTCGACGCCCGCTGCCGGCGAGTCGGCGGCAGTAGCGGCGGTTGCCGCCGCGTCCTGCTGGGATGCTGCGGCCTCGGCGGCCTGGCGCTCGGTTTCGTCGGCGGGCGTGGGATTCTGGCTCGTCGGGTTCTCTTGCGTGTTTTCCATGTCGCTGAAAGTCGTTAAAAAGTAAAAGCCAACGGTGGCGGCATCGAGCGGAAACTGGCGCAGTTTGTGCGTTGCAAAAACACGACAAACAGCCGCCGCGCGCTACCGCGTATCGAAACGGCAGATGGGGCCTGAAACAACCATTTCAAGCGGCTCGCCCGGGACTTTTCGGACCACGGATATGCGGCGGAAATGCCCGGTTACAACCATTATCGTGCCGCAATCAGATTGAGATTGAGTGCGCCCGACAAGTGGCCTATGCTCCAATAAAGCATCGGAAAAGACACGTTAACCCTAATCTGACGTAAACCTTTCCGACATTTTGCAATTCCACCTGATTAGCCCGTTTCCGTCCTGCATCTTCCTGAGGGGAGTACCGTGAAACTGACCTTTGCAATATCGGTGGTCGCATTGGTACTGATCGCGGGCACCACGACCATCTGCATGTCCGGCGCCGTCAACGATCACACCACCGAGTACGGCGGTGTGCACGCGACGATGGAACAGCTGTTCAATCCCCACCTGAAAATTTGTCGATAATGCGCCGGTCGCGCTTGGTCGGCCTGCCGTGCAAAACGGCGGCCGGCTCGCGATATGTCTTGCGCCGCTCCTGCTCGACTTGCCGCTTTACCTTGCTCTCTTCGGTTTCCGCATAAAGCGTCTGAGCGACGCTCGCCGGGCCGCGCACGTCGCACACGCCTAGCACTTCCACCTGCCAGACAATTCGCTCGATCTCGATTTCGACCAGGTCGCCGACGCGCACGTCCTTAGCCGGTTTGACGCTGGCGCCGCCGATGCGCACGTGCCCTTTGTCGACAGCATCCGCCGCGAGCGAGCGCGTCTTGAAGAAGCGCGCTGCCCAGAGCCATTTGTCGATGCGCAGCCTGGCGCCCGGTTCGGTTGAAACCCTGTAATTCATGAGTCCGCCTACGCCCCTGCCGTGTGCGGCACAGGCGCCGCCTGCACCGGCCAGCCTTGCAAATTCTGCGCGACGATCTCACCTAGCGCGGCAATCCATGCCTGCGAGGCGTTCACGCAGGGAATCCGGTGAAATTCCTTGCCGCCTGCATGTAGGAACTCGTCGCGCACTTCCATGCCGATTTCCTCAATCGTTTCAAGGCAATCGGCGGTGAAGCCCGGACAGAACACGTCGGCCCGCTGCACTCCCGCCGAGCCTAGTTCCTTCAGCGTCGGCGCGGTGTACGGCTGCAGCCATTCGGCGTTGCCGAAACGCGACTGGAAGGTAATCCGGCATTCCACCGGCGTCAGTTCCAGCGCGTGCATCAACAACGCGCCGGTTTGCTGGCACTGCTCGTGGTACGGATCGCCGAGGTCGAGCGTGCGCTTGGGCACGCCATGAAAACTGAGTACCAGCTTGTCGCCCGCCGCGAAATCCGGGCGGCCGTGCTGATGCCAGTAATGGTGCACCTGTGCGGCCAGGGCGGCGATGTACGCCGGATGATCGGCATACTGGCGCACCGTGCGGATTTCCAGTTGATTGCGCATCCGCTTGAGCGCTGAAAAAGCATCGTCGAAAGCCGTGGCCGTGGTCGACGACGAATATTGCGGATACATCGGCACCAGCAGCACGCGCTCGGCGCCCGCGAGCTTCAACTGGTTCAGCATGGCCGGAATGCCAGGCGTGCCGTAGCGCATCGCGTAGTCGACCAGCACCGTGTAGTCGTTCAATTGCAGCAAATGGCGCAAACCTTCCACCTGCTTCTCCGTGTACACACGCAGCGGCGAGCCTTCAGGCATCCAGACAGCCGCGTACTTCTTGGCCGACGCACGGCCCCGGGACGGCAGAATCAACAGCCGCAGGATCACCTGCCAGATCAAAGCGGGAATTTCGACCACGCGCGGGTCGGACAGGAACTGGGCCAGATAGCGGCGAACCGCGCGCGGCGTCGGCGCGTCGGGCGTGCCGAGATTGATCAGCAGCACGGCGACACGGTGCGACGTGGCGTTCTGCGAAGGCCGCTCGAGGTCGAAGCGCATAGGCAACAGGAATAGCCGCTTGAGGCGGAAAGTCGGTTTCAGGTGAGATTCATTATAGCGGCGCGGTCCATTGCGGGGTCTGCCAGGACACCCTGGCCATTCGGCCGATTGGCAAGCCGCGCGCCGTCGCGCATCATTTTCAGCATGAACCGCCGCTGCAAATGCTTACTGCTGGCTGAGAGTCAGCGAAAGCAGGCGGGCGGTGATGTCGACAATCGGAATCACACGGCTGTAGGCCATGCGAGTCGGCCCGATCACGCCGAGCGTGCCGACAATCTTGCCGTTCACCTCGTACGGCGCGGTGACGACGCTCATTTCCTCGATCGGCACGAGATTCGACTCGCCGCCGATGAAAATCTGCACGCCCTGGGCGTGACTCGACACATCAAGCAACTGAAGGAGACTGGTTTTTTGGTCGAACACATCGAACAGCTTGCGCAGCCGCGCCATGTCCGACGACAGGTCGGCGACCTCGAGCAGATTGCGCTCGCCGGAGATCAGCACGGTCTCGCCGGTGTCGGATTCGTCGGTGCTGGCCGTAACGGCAGCGTGCATCAGCGTGGTCATGTCGCCGCGCAGCGCGTCGATTTCTTCGCGCAGGCGCCGGCGCACGTCGTCGAACGACAGGCCCGCAAAGTGCGCATTGATGTAATTGGAGGCTTCAACCAGTTGCGACGGAGAGAAGTCGCGCTGGGTCGCCATAATGCGGTTTTGCACGTCGCCTTCGGGCGTCACGATGATCAGCAGGATGCGCTTGTCGGACAGGCGCATGAACTCGATCTGCTTGAACACGTGGCTGCGCCGCGGCGTCAGCACCACGCCGGCGAACTGCGACAGGTTGGACAGCACGCTGGCCGCCGCCGCGACGATTTTCTGCGGCTCGCCGGCCTGCAGCGTAGTCTTCACGGTACGGGTAACGGCTTCCTCGTCGGCTGCGGATTCGACGGTCAACATTGTGTCGACGAACAGCCGGTAGCCTCGCGGCGTAGGAATGCGGCCCGCGGAAGTGTGCGGACTGATCACGAGCCCCAGGTCCTCGAGGTCGGACATCACGTTGCGGATCGTCGCCGGACTCAATTCGAGGCCGGAATAGCGCGACAACGTGCGCGAGCCGACCGGCTGACCTTCGGCGATGTAGCGCTCGATCAGCGTTTTGAGGAGGGTTTGTGCGCGGGGATCTAGCATGACGGAAAATTTTAGCTCAATGACGCGACTATCGCGAGCGCTAACGGCGTCAACCGCGCCAGGCGCCGCCCGGCGCGCCGCCGGTTGGCGGGGCGGCGCTTTGCATCGGGTCCGGCACTTTGCCCGGCGCCTTGTCAGCGGCCAGTGCGGCGAATCCGCCAGTGACACGCTGCCCGGCCACAACCCGCACGCGTGTCATCAAGGCTTCACCATTCTAACGATAATCGTGCAACGCGCTGGCAGGCCGCGTTGGCTGGCCTGTTACCGGGTCTGTCTGCGGTTCTTTTCAGGCCCTACCTATGGTGTAATGCCGGCATGCAAGTGACCAGCCAGTTCAAGACCGTCGCGCTCGTCGGGCGCAGCAATACGCCGGGCATCGGCGAGCCGCTGACCGCGCTCGCCTCGTGCATCGCGAGGCGAGGCTTCGACGTCGTGTTCGAAGCAGAAACCGCCGCCGAAATCGGCATCACCGACTACCCGGCGCTGCGTCCCGCCGAGATCGGTGCGCGCGCCGACGTCGCCGTGGTGCTCGGCGGCGACGGCACGATGCTCGGCATCGGTCGCCAGCTTGCGCCGTACCGCACGCCGCTGATCGGCATCAATCACGGGCGGCTCGGTTTCATCACCGACATCCCGATCTCCGACATGAGCGAGATCGTGCCGCAAATGCTCGCCGGCAACTTCGAGCGCGAAGAACGCATGCTGCTCGAGGCGCGCATCATGCGCGGCGGCAATCCGATCTATCACGCGCTGGCGTTCAACGACGTGGTGGTCAACCGCAGCGGCTTTTCGGGGATGGCGGAGCTGCATGTGTCGGTGGACGGACGCTTCATGTACAACCAGCGCTCGGACGGCCTGATCGTCGCCACACCCACCGGTTCGACCGCCTACGCATTGTCGTCGCAAGGGCCGATCCTGCATCCGCAACTGCAAGGCATCGTGCTGGTGCCGATCGCGCCGCACGCGCTGTCGAACCGGCCGATCGTGCTGCCGGACGACTCGAAGGTCAGCATTCAGATCGTTTCGGGCCGCGAAGTGAACGTCAATTTCGACATGCAGTCGTTCACCTCGCTCGAACTGGGCGACACGATCGAAGTACGCCGCTCGCGTCATACGGTGCCGATGCTGCATCCGGTCGGCTACAGCCATTACGCGACGCTGCGCAAAAAACTGCACTGGAACGAATACCCGTCGCACGAAGAAGATATCTAGCCCTGAGCGGACCCGAACGAACCGGCTCGACCGCCGCGGCCCGCAACTTTAAGCTCATCAGACGACCTCCATGCTTCGCCACCTCTCGATACGCGACTTCGTCATCGTCGCCGCGCTCGATCTCGAATTCGACAGCGGCTTTACCGTTTTCTCCGGCGAAACCGGCGCCGGCAAGTCGATCCTGATCGACGCGCTGGCGCTCGCGCTCGGCGCCCGCGCCGACGCGAGCGTGGTGCGCACCGGCGAGAGCCGGGCCGACATCACCGCCGAGTTCGAGACGCATGCACAAGTCGAGCAATGGCTCGACGAACAGGCGCTCGGCACAGCGGCCGATGACGGCCATCACGGCGGCACCGTGATGCTGCGCCGCGTGGTGGATGCAAACGGCCGCTCGCGGGCGTTCATCAACGGCACGGCGGCCACGCTCACGCAGTTGCGTGAAGTCGGCGAGATGCTGGTGGATATCCATGGACAGCATGCGCACCAGTTGCTGATGCGCCCGGACGCGCAACGCGAGCTGTTCGACACGCACGCCGGTCTCACCGAAACCGCGGCAATCGTGACGCGAGCATGGCGCACGTGGCGCGACAAGGTCCAGGCCGTCGAGCACGCGCAAACCCGCGACCGCGAATTGCAGCTCGAACGCGAGCGCCTCGCGTGGCAGCTCACCGAACTGGACAAGCTTGCGCCGCAGCCGGGCGAGTGGGAAGAGGTCAACACCGAGCACCGGCGCTTGTCGCATTCGGCCAACCTGATCGACGGCGTGCAAGGCGCGCTCGGCGCACTGTCCGAATCGGATGAGGCCATGATCACGCATCTGGCCTCGATTGTCTCGAAGGTGCGCGACCTCGCGGAGATCGACCCGGCGTTGAACGACGTGCTGGCCGCGCTCGAACCGGCCGAGATCCAGTTGCAGGAAGCGGCATATTCGCTGAGCCACTACGCGCAAAAGCTCGAACTCGATCCGGACCGGCTCGCGCAGGTCGAAAAACGGCTCGACGCATTGCATTCGGCGGCACGCAAATTCCGCTTGCAGCCGGAAACGCTGCCTGAAGAACACGAAGCGCGCCGCGCGCAACTCGCCGCGCTCGACGCCGCAGCCGACCTCGACAGCCTCCACGCAGCCGAAGCCAAGGCCAAGGAAGATTTCCTCACCGAAGCGAAGAAGCTGTCAAAGGCACGCGCCAAGGCCGGCAAGGCGCTGGGCGCGGCGGTGACCACCGGCATGCAGGAACTGTCGATGAAAGGCGGCAGCTTCGAAGTCGCCCTGGTGCCGCTGCCGGAAGGCGGCGCGCACGGCCTCGAACAGGTCGAATTCCGCGTCGCCGGTCATGCGGGCGTGCCGTTGCGACCGCTTGCGAAAGTTGCCTCCGGCGGCGAACTGGCGCGGATCAGCCTCGCATTGGCCGTGATCGCCAGCGCGGCAAGCCCCACGCCGACCTTGATCTTCGACGAAGTGGATACAGGAATCGGCGGCGGCGTCGCGGAGGTCGTCGGCCGTTTGCTGCATCAACTCGGCGAGGCGCGCCAGGTGCTGTGCGTGACACACTTGCCGCAAGTGGCCGCACGCGGCGACCATCATTTCCAGGTGGCGAAAGCGGGCAACGGCCAAGGCGGCACGGTCAGCAGCGTGACCTCGCTCGACCGGGTGAGCCGCGTCGAAGAAGTCGCACGAATGCTCGGCGGCCTGGAGATCACCGCGACCACCCGCAAACACGCGAAGGAAATGCTGGCGGCTTAAGCGCAAGCGGCCGGAAGATCATCCCGGCCGGCCACGCGCCTTCAGCCAAACACCCGCTTCCACAACGCGAGCACCGCCTCGCGCTCGCTTGCCACCGAAGCCGGCTCCACTCGCGCCTTCTCCATCCCATCCAGACGCAGCTTGTGCTGCAACTTCCGGTAGGTCCGATACGCCGCGCCCACCGTCTCCGCCTCCGCTTCGCTCATCAAGCCGAAACGCGACACTTCGCGCAGCAACGCGATGTTGCCGGTATTGCGGATCAGTTCCGGATCGCTCGCCGCGTGCAACAGCACCCAGTACTGCACGGTGAATTCGATATCGACCATCCCGCCGCGGTCGTGCTTCAGGTCGAACAGCGCCGTATGGTTCGGATGTCCGGCCTCGACGCGCTCGCGCATCTCGACGATTTCCTTCGCGAGCGGCGCGGCCTCACGTGGCGTCGTCAGCACCTGTTCGCGGATCGCTTCGAATTTCGCGCCGATATCGGCGTCGCCCGCGCAGTAGCGCGCCCGGCTCAACGCCTGATGCTCCCAGACCCACGCGGTGTTCGCGGCGTCGCCTTCGCGCAACTGATAACGGCGGAACGCATCCAGATCGGTGACGAGCAGGCCCGACTCGCCGTTCGGCCGCAGCCGCAAGTCGACGTCGAACAAGGTGCCGGCGCCGGTCGCGGTGGTCAGCCAGGTGATCAGGCGGCGCGTGTAGGTCGCGTAGACGTCCGCGGCGGCATCGTCCGGATCGTCATAGAGGAAGATCACGTCGAGGTCGGACGCGTAGCCCAGTTCCTTGCCGCCCAGCTTGCCGTAGGCGATCACCGCGAAGCGCGGCACCTCGCGATGGCGTTTGGGCAACTGCTTCCAGACGGCTTCGAGTGTCACGTCGAGCACGGCATCGGCGAGTTCGGACAGCCGATCGCTCACGTGTTCGACGCTCAGCTTGCCGGCGAGATCGATCAGCAGGATGCGGAACACCTCGGCCTGATGCGCGTGGCGCAGCAGGTCCATCTGCTGTTCGACGCCGTCGGCGGCGGCCAGACGCAAACGCAGCGTGCGCTTGAACTCGGGCCAGTCGAACGGACTGGCGATCGCTTCGTCGTCGAGCAGTTCGTCGAGCAATTGCGGGTGGCGAATCAGATAGCCGGCGGCCCAGCTCGAACCGCCCAGCACCGACAGCACCCGATGCAGCGCCTGCGGATATTCGGTCAGCAGCGCCAGATACGCGCCGCGCCTGCTCACCGCTTCGAGCAGGTCGAAAAAGCGCGCCACCGTGTCGCCGCGCCGCCCGGCCGGCTCCAGCGTACGCGCGGCTTCCAGCGCGCGCTGCGCGACGATGTCGAAACGTTGCCGGCTGCGCTCCGCCAGCCCCGCGTAACGCGACGATTGCCAGACCGCGCGCAGCCGCGCCAGCAGATCGCCCGGCTCGGCCACACCCAGTTCGATCAGACGCGCCTGCAACGCTGCGTCCGCGCTGTCGTCGGCGAGCGCGCTGCTCCAGACCCACACCGCCGCGCCGTCCTCCGGTGCGCCGCAGCCGTCGCGGCCGCTCACCTTGTCGGCGAAAATCTGGTCGAACTGCTGTTCGACGAATTCGCGGTGGGCGTCGAGCTTCACCATCAGCGCGGCGTAGTCGTCGCAACCCATCGCGCGAGCGAGCGCCACGCGCGCTTCGGGATCGACCGGCATCGCGTGGGTCTGCGCGTCGTTGCGGTATTGCAGACGATGTTCGAGCTCGCGCAAGAAGCGGTACGCCTGCGAAAGCTTCACGCAGACCGCCGTGTCGATCAGCCCGTGCGTGGCCGCGTGCCGCAGCACCGCGAGCGTCGGCCGCACGCGGAAACCGGCGTCCTGGCCACCGCGGATCAGTTGAAACACCTGCGCGCTGAATTCGATTTCGCGGATGCCGCCGCGACCCAACTTGATGTCGTCGGCCTTGTCGGGCCGCATCGACGCACGGCGCTGCGCTTCCTGGCGAATCTGCAAATGCAGCGCGCGAATCGCGCTGATCACGCCGAAGTCGAGGTAACGGCGATAGACGAACGGCGTGACAATCGCGTCGAGCTGCTTCTGCAACCGCTGCGCGGCATCGCTCGCGCCCTCGGACACGAGCCGCCCCTTGATCCACGCATAACGCTCCCACTCGCGGCCCTGCACGTAGAAATACTCTTCGAGCATGCCGAGACTGCACACCAGCGGCCCCGAATCGCCATTCGGCCGCAAGCGCATATCGACGCGAAACACGTAACCGTCGGCGGTCACTTCCGCCAAAGCGCCGATCAACCGCTTACCGAGACGCGTAAAAAAGTCCTGCACGGCGATCGGCGAACGCTGACCACCCGCGGTCTCACCGTCTTCCTCGTAGATGAAGATCAGGTCGATATCCGACGACACGTTCAGCTCACGCCCGCCCAGCTTGCCCATCCCGACTACGCCTAAAGCGAGCCGCTCGCCTTGCGGTCCGCGCGGCTCGCCGTAAAGCACTTCGAGTTCGGCGGACAAAACCGCCAGCGCGCGCTGAATCGTCGTCTCGGCCAGATCGGTCATTGCACCGGTGACTTCGGCGACATCCGCCTCGCCAGCCAGGTCGCGCTCCATCACGGCGCAAAACACCTCGGTCCGCAATTGGCGCAAGGCCCGTTTGAGTGCATCCTCGCTCAACGCGCCGCCCGCCGCTTCGGTTGCCTCGGCACACAGCGCGTCGAAACGCGCGTCGATGCGCTCGCGCGTGAGCGGCGCGGACGCCAGCGCCGCCACATGCGCCGCGAGTTGCGGGCGGGCCGCTGCGGCGCGGGCCGCGTAGTGTGAATAGTTGGAACTCAGGAGAGTGGCGTCAGTCATCAAGGGTCTGGCTCGCTCGTTGCTTTATACGCGTTGTTCAGTTCGCCGCAGCACAGGGGTCCGCCGGCCTCGCGCAAGTCGCGAGACGGCATGCAGACAGGGTTTGCCGGAAGTCCGCCGACGCTATCCCGTGTGTTACATTTCGTCGTTAATTCGCAAAACTACCATACGCCCAACCGCCGCAGCATGTCCGAGCGAAACGAATCCGCCGACCCGCACGAAACCGGACAAGTCCGGCCTGCGAGCCGAAGCGACCACGTCTTGCTGCATCGGACGTCGCACGTGGTGCTGGCGCTCGCACTCGCGCTCTACTTCATCGCGGCGGGTCTGTTTCTCGGTTTGCGTTACGTGCTGCTGCCGCGCATCGATTCTTTCCGGCCGCGTATCGAAGCCATCGTCTCCGACAAGCTCCACACGCAATTCACCATCGGCAAGCTGGCGCCGCATTGGAGCGGCTTTCAGCCGGGCCTCGACGCCACCGATATTGTCATCCGCGATCACGAAGGCAAAACCGCGCTGATCGTTCCGCACGCCACCGCGACGCTGTCGTGGAAGTCGCTCTGGCAATTTCATCCGGCACTTTCCACTCTGATCGTCGACCAGCCCGACGTGCTGATTTCGCGCACCAGCGACGGCGTGCTGTCGGTGGCGGGCGTGCCGGTGCCGACCCGGCACACCGGCAACGATACGCTGTCCACCTGGCTATTGCGCCAGCAGGCAATCGTGGTGCGCGGCGGCGTCCTGCGCTGGCGCGATGCCCTGCACGATGCGCCGGAACTCGCGCTGCACGACATCCGCCTTGCGATTCTCAACGACCGCTACGATCACCGGCTCGCACTGCAAGCGCCCGCCGAAGGCCAGGTCCTGCACGGCCCGCTCGATTTCCGCGCGCATTTCAAACACGCTCAGCTCTCCGCAATCGGCAAGCCGGTCAACTGGACCGGCCAGGTCTACGTATCGACCGGCCCGGTCGATTTGCCGGCGCTCGCGCGCTACGTCGATTTCCCAATCGAAATGTTTGCAGGCCGCATCGACAACGCGATCTGGGCCGATTTCGCCGATGGCCGCATGAAGTCGGCGGGCGGCCAGCTTGCCGGCACGGAAGTCTCGATGCGGGTGCGCCCCACCCAGCCCAAACTGGTCGTGCCGGTTGCCAACTTTTTGTGGCGCCTCGAAGCCGACCAGGGCGACTACAAGCTGCAACTGAGCGATTTGCACGCCGAACTCGGCCAGCCGCCGCTCGACGACGGCACGCCGCTCACCCGCACCCTCTCACTATCGACGCTGAACGGCCGCTACCGGACGGCCACGCTGCAACATGGGCAGCTTGTCGGCGTCAGCGGCGACCGCGTCGATCTGGGCATCCTTGCCGAATTCAGCCGCGCGCTGCCGTTGCCGACCCGCTTGCTGAACAGCCTCGTGCGCTTCAATCCACGCGGACTGGTGGCGAACTACGTCATCGAAATCGAGCGCGGCAAACCGGAGTCGGGCGAAGCGGGCAGCGACCACCGGCCGAGCGGCGCCGAACCGATCGAGCGCTATCGCTTCAAGGGCGATCTGCAAGGCATCAGCATCGCCGCGCAGGAACCGCCGCCCGGGCTGACGGCGCTGAACCACCCACGCGCCGGCATACCGGGCATCGAAAACCTGTGGGGCAGCGTCGATGCCGACGAAAACCACGGCACGGCGCTTCTCAATACCTCCAACGTCGCGATCACACTGCCGGGTGTGTTCGACGATCCGCGCCTGAAGCTCGACCACCTGCATGGCCGCGCCGACTGGACCATTACGTCGAAGGCGCCGGGTGAGAACCACCGGGCGTTCACCGTGAAGGTGGCCGACCTCGGTGTCTCCAACGCGGACGTCGCGGCCACAGCTACGGCCAATTACAGCAACCCCGGCCATGGGCGCGGCTCGCTCGATCTGAAAGCCGACTTCCGGCGCGCGCAGGTGACGCGCATCGTCCGCTATCTGCCGACCAGCATCGGCGAAAAGCTGCGTATCTATCTGGGCCACGGGCTGCAAGCCGGTACCTCGCACGGCGCGACTATCGAAGTGCACGGCGATCTGACCAAATTCCCCTACTCGCGCGATCCGAGCGCCGGGCTCTTTCATATCGTCGCGCCTTTCAAGGGCGCCAAATTCGACCCCTCGCCGTTCCCGCCGCGCAAGATGAAGAACGGCACGCCGAACGTGTGGCCGCCGCTGGACGGCATCGACGGTGTGTTCGAACTCCAGCAGAACGTGCTGCGCTTCGATATCGACCGCGCGCATTACAAGCGCGTCGCGCTGACCAAGGTGAGCGGCAAGATCGACGACCTCGGCACCAAGGCGTCGAGCCTTGTCATCAATGGCGATGGGCGCGGACCGCTCGCCGACATGCTCGACTACGTCAACGAAAGCTCGCTCGGCATCATGTCCAAGCATGCGACCGAGAAGGTGCGCGCCGAAGGGCCTGCGTCGCTTGCGCTCAAACTGACGGTGCCGCGCACGCCGAAACCGCATATCGCCGTGGACGGTGCGGTCGGCTTCCAGAACAACCGCTTGACGGTCGAGAACGTGCCGCCGCTGTCGCAACTGACCGGCAAGGTGCGCTTCACCGAACATACCGCACAGGCCGACCGGCTCTCCGGCCAGTTCATGGGCGGCGACGTGCGCGCGAATGGCGGGTTGAAGCAGGACGGCACGTATGCGGTGAATGTCGGCGGCCATATCGCCGTCGATGCCGCGCGCGGTCTCAATCTGCGTGGCCCGGCCGAACAGGTGCTGACGCGCATGAGCGGCAGCGCGCCCTACGCGCTCAACGTGCGCGGCGCCCGGGGGCGGCTGCCGGAAGTGACGGCGAATTCCGATCTGACCGGCCTCGCACTCGACTTCCCCGCCCCGTTCAACAAGCCGGTGGGCACGCCGATGCCGCTGCGCTTTGCCGTCAGCCCTTCGGCGACTGCGAGCGAATCCGGTCTGGAACGCGCCGACCTGACCTTCGGCCCAATCGCCGCCACCTATTTGCTGCGCTACCAGCCGAAAACGCCGCCGACCGTCGTGTTGGGCGCGATCGGCGTGAACCGCCCCGCCGAGTTACCGTCCGAAGGCGTGATTGCCGCCGTCGACGTCGAAGCGTTCGACGCCGACGCCTGGCGCGCGCTTGTCACGCAGATGCGCAACAAGGAAGCGCCCGCTGCCGCGCCGGCCGCGCCGAATAGCACCCTCGCGCAATTCCTGCCGAGCCGCTTCGCGCTGCACATCGGCACGCTGACACTGCTCAAGCGCCACTGGGAAAGCGTAATCGTCGGCGCGTCGCATGCGGACGGTAAATGGCAGGCCAATATCGCGTCGAACCAGGTGTCCGGTCACGTCTCGTGGCTGCCGGGCGCCACCAGGGAATCGCCGGGCACGCTGCAAGCGCGCTTCGCCCGCATGGTAATTCCGTCGGCCACTGACAAAGACTTGCTCGGCCAGGCGATCTCGGCGCCGGCGCAGAACATGCCGTCGATCGATCTGGTCGTCAACGAGCTGATCGTGCGCGATCGCAACATCGGCCGCCTCGAAGTCGACGCGCATAATTTCAACGAAGACGGCGTACCGGTCTGGCAACTCGACAAGCTCGACATCAGCAACCCCGCCGCCACGCTGACCGCCACTGCGAACTGGCGCACCTCGACGGGTCTTGGCAACACCGCCGACGAAACGACGCCGCGCCGCACCGTGTTCGATTTCAAGCTCGACATCAAGGACGCCGGCGCGCTGCTGGAGCGGGCTGGCCAGCCGCGCACGCTCAAGGGCGGCAGCGGCACGCTGTCAGGCAAGGTGGTGTGGCGCGGCGGCCCGACCGCGATCGACTATCCGACGCTCAACGGCAATCTGGCTGTCGATCTGCGCCATGGCCAGATTCTCAAGGTCGATCCGGGCGTCGCCAAGCTGCTGGGCGTGCTGAGCCTGCAAAGTCTCGCGCGCTTCGCCACGCTGAATTTCCGCGACGTGATCGGCGAAGGGCTGCCGTTCGAACACGTCACCGGCACTGGCGAGATCCATAACGGCATCGGCCGTACCGAGAACTTCGAGATGGTCACGGCGCCGGCGCGCGCTCAAATGAAGGGTTCGGTCGATCTGGCGCAGGAAACCCAGGATCTGCACGTCCAGATCGTGCCAACCCTCAGCGCGGGCGCCGCCGTGATCGCCACGACCGTGATCAATCCGCTGCTCGGCCTGGGCGCGCTGGTGGCCGACCTGGCGTTCAGCAAGTCGGTCTCCACAGCGTTCGCGCGCGAGTATGCGATCACCGGTTCGTGGTCGAAACCGCACATCGAGCGGGTGAAGAGCGATCGCGGTAAGATGGACGCTCCGGCTTCGACCGTGGAAGCGCACTGAGCCCTGTTCGAGCAGATTTGACGAATAGCGCGCGGTGCCGCGCCGGCGGCCCCAGCCAGCCTTGATCGACGTATGCGGCGCAGACGGTTAGCGCCGCCGCCTTTGCCGGGAGTTGTTCGAAACGCTCATGAGCGAACCACACGTCCAATCAATTTCGTCCTACCGTGTCGCCGCGCTGCAAATGGTGAGCACGCCCGATCGCGAACGCAACCTGGCCGAAGCGGCGCGCCTGATCGCCGAAGCCGCCGCCGGCGGCGCGCAACTCGTCCTGCTGCCTGAATACTTCTGCTTCATGGGCTTCAAGGACACGGACAAACTCGCCGTGCGCGAGGCCTACCAGGACGGTCCGATCCAGCGCTTTCTCGCCGATGCCGCGCGCCGTCACAAGGTCTGGGTGATCGGCGGCACCTTGCCGTTGATGGCGCCGGAAGCCTCGCGCGTGCTGAACACCACCCTGGTGTTCGACCCGCAAGGCAACGAGGCGGCGCGCTACGACAAGATCCATCTGTTCAACTTCGAAAAGGGCGACGAGTCGTTCGACGAGGCACGCACGATCTGCCCCGGCGGCGAGGTCCGCACCTTCGAGGCGCCGTTCGGCCGCGTCGGCCTGTCGGTCTGCTACGATCTGCGCTTTCCGGAGCTGTACCGGCGCATGGGCGACTGCGCGCTGATCGTGGTGCCGTCGGCATTCACTTACACGACCGGCCGCGCGCATTGGGAAATGTTGCTGCGCGCCCGGGCAGTCGAAAACCAAAGTTACGTACTGGCCGCCGCGCAAGGCGGCAAACATGAAAACGGCCGCCGGACCTGGGGCCACAGCATGCTGATCGACCCGTGGGGCGAGATCGTCGCGGTGCGCGACGAAGGCGCCGGCGTGGTAGCCGGCAATCTCGAACGTGCGCGCATCGACGAAGTGCGGCAGAGTCTGCCCGCCTGGCGTCATCGCGTGCTCAGTTGCTGAGTTGTGTTGACCTGACATTGAAACTGCGGCGCTTCCGACTCATATAGTGACGTGGCGCTAACCGAATCCTTCGTATCGAGCAGAACATACTTCGCATGAACATCATCGAACCCGGTATCCGTAATCTCGCCACCGCCAAGGACATTCTCCTGACGCCCTACGGTCTCGACGAATCCCTGCTCACCCGCACGCTCGCCGAAATCTTCACGCACAAGATCGACTACGCGGACCTGTATTTCCAGGCCACGCGCAGCGAAGCGTGGAGTCTCGAAGAAGGCATCGTGAAATCGGGCAGCTTCAGCATCGACCAGGGCGTCGGCGTGCGCGCCGTGTCGGGCGACCGTACGGCTTTCGCGTATTCGGACGACCTGTCGCCCGAAGCGATCCGTCAGGCGGCCATCGCCACGCGCGCGATCGCCAAGGCAGGCGGCGGCAAGCAGAAGGTGAAGGTGGCGTCGTCGCTGACCGGCATCTCCGGGCGCGATCTGTACCTGCCGTCCGATCCGCTGCATTCGCTCGACGCAACCGCCAAGGTCAAGCTGCTCGAGCGCATCGAACAGATGGCGCGCGGCCGCGATCCGCGCATCCAGCAGGTGATGGCAGGCCTCGCCGGCGAATACGACGTGGTGCTGGTGGCGCGCAGCGACGGCGGCTTCGCGGCCGATATCCGTCCGCTGGTACGCGTGTCGGTCACCGTGATCGCCGAACAGAACGGCCGCCGCGAAATCGGTAGCGGCGGCGGCGGTGGCCGCTTCGACTACGGCTATTTCACCGACGAAGTGTTGTCGCGCTACGTCGACGACGCGGTACATGCGGCGTTGGTCAACCTCGACGCCCGCCCGGCGCCGGCCGGCGCGATGACCGTCGTGCTCGGACCGGGCTGGCCCGGCGTGCTGCTGCACGAAGCGATCGGCCATGGCCTCGAAGGCGACTTCAACCGCAAGGGCTCGTCGGCGTTCGCTGGTCGTATCGGCGAGCAGGTTGCCGCGAAGGGCGTGACCGTGGTCGACGACGGCACGCTGCCGAACCGCCGCGGCTCGCTCAATATCGACGACGAAGGCAATCCGACCCAGTGCACGACGCTGATCGAAGACGGCATCCTGAAGGGCTACATCCAGGACACGCTGAACGCGCGTCTGATGAAGATGCCGGTCACCGGCAATGCGCGCCGCGAATCGTACGCCGCGCTGCCGATGCCGCGCATGACCAACACGTACATGCTGAACGGCGATAAAGACCCGCAGGAAATCATCGCGTCCGTAAAGAACGGTTTGTACGCGGTGAACTTCGGCGGCGGCCAGGTCGACATCACGAACGGCAAGTTCGTGTTCTCGGCGTCCGAGGCGTACATGATCGAAAACGGCAAGGTCACCTACCCGGTCAAGGGCGCGACGCTGATCGGCAGCGGCCCGGAATCGCTCAAGTACGTCAGCATGATCGGCAACGACATGAAGCTCGATTCGGGCGTCGGCGTATGCGGCAAGGAAGGCCAAAGCGTGCCGGTGGGCGTCGGCCAGCCCACCTTGCGGATCGACCGCATGACGGTTGGCGGTACGGCCTGATTGTGATGCAGACGCATACTTCGAGCATGCCATGCACGAAGTATGCGGATTTCCCGCATTTTTTCGCCCCTCGGCTTGCCAGCCGAGCCTGCACGGGTTATAAAGTCACTCACCCTTTTTGACCAGCGACCTATTTCGCCATGTCCGCCAAGTTTTACTTTTACTTTTTTTGGCATCTCAGACCGCTGGCGGATCGAGAGGGGTGTTAGTGCACGCAAGACACCAAGAATTCCCGAAAAACCGCCAGCTAGCCTGGCGGTTTTTTTTCGCCTCACGTCTTTGAAACTTTTTTGATTGTCGTCCGCTCTGGCATCGCTGCCTCATCGCCGCCTTTCTTGCCTGCGCGAACACGCTACGAACCGATTCAGGAGAACAACCATGCCCCCGCACAACACCGACGATGTCCGCA
Organism: Paraburkholderia sp. IMGN_8; assembly: GCF_038050405.1. Taxonomy (NCBI): domain Bacteria; kingdom Pseudomonadati; phylum Pseudomonadota; class Betaproteobacteria; order Burkholderiales; family Burkholderiaceae; genus Paraburkholderia; species Paraburkholderia sp. IMGN_8. The sequence goes on from NZ_CP150900.1 coordinate 3,862,970, forward strand.
TCCGCGAATTGAAAGAACTCACGCCGCCCGCTCACCTGATCCGCGAATTCGCCTGCGACGAAACAGTGTCCGACGTGATCTACAACTCGCGCAACGCGATGCATCGCATCCTGCACGGCATGGAAGACCGGCTGATCGTCGTCATCGGACCTTGTTCGATTCATGATACGAAGGCGGCGATGGAATACGCCGGACGTCTCGTCGAACAGCGCAAGCGCTTCGCCGGCGAACTCGAAGTCGTGATGCGCGTGTACTTCGAAAAACCGCGCACGACGGTGGGCTGGAAGGGTCTCATCAACGACCCGCATATGGACAACAGCTTCAAGATCAATGACGGCCTGCGCACTGCGCGCGAACTGCTGCTGCGCATCAACGAGCTCGGGCTGCCGGCCGGCACCGAATACCTCGACATGATCAGCCCGCAGTACATCGCCGATCTGATCTCGTGGGGCGCGATCGGTGCGCGCACCACCGAGTCGCAAGTGCATCGTGAACTGGCTTCGGGGCTGTCGTGCCCGGTCGGTTTCAAGAACGGCACGGACGGCAACGTCAAGATCGCCGTCGACGCAATCAAGGCCGCGTCGCAACCGCACCATTTCCTGTCGGTCACCAAGGGCGGTCACTCGGCGATCGTCTCGACCGCCGGCAATGAGGACTGCCACATCATCCTGCGTGGCGGCAAGACGCCGAACTACGACGCGGACAGCGTCAATGCCGCGTGCGCCGACATCGGCAAGGCCGGTCTTGCTGCGCGCCTGATGATCGACGCGAGTCACGCGAACAGCTCGAAGAAGCACGAGAATCAGATTCCGGTGTGCGCGGATATCGGCCGTCAGATTGCTTCGGGTGACGAACGGATTGTCGGTGTGATGGTCGAGTCGCATCTGGTTGCGGGCCGCCAGGATCTGCAGGAAGGCTGCGCGCTGACGTACGGCCAGAGCATCACAGATGCCTGCATCGGCTGGGACGAAAGCGTTGGCGTGCTGGAAGGTCTCGCCGAAGCGGTCAAGCAGCGGCGCGTGGCGCGCGGCAGCGGCAACTAAAAAGGCCCTGCGCAGTTGCTGTAATAGGTTCATCGAAAAACCCGACTCACCGAGCCGGGTTTTTTGTTAGCCAAACGGACTAATGGTGCTTCATGAGCCGCCTCTGTACCGTAACAACTCATTGCCAGGTCGAGTGGGACTTGACCGGGCTGAGTGCTAGGTATAAGATTTTGTACACGAAAGGCGGCTATGGAGCAGGAAAAAGAAATTCGCTGGATGGGCTCCAGCTATCGCGATTTACTGGCCTTTCCCGAAGAGCCCCGCCGTCAGGCCGGATTTCAACTTGGCAAGATTCAGGCAGGTCTGGACCCTGACGACTGGAAACCGTTTGATGCGATCGGTGCCGGAACCCGCGAGATTCGCATGAGGGAAGCAGACGGTATTTATCGCGTGATGTATGTGACAAAGTTCGTGGAAGCGTTGTACGTGCTGCATTGCTTCCAGAAAAAGACGCAGAAGCTTGGGCAGCACGATAGAAGCATTGCAGAGACGCGGTATCGCGCCATAGTCAACGATAGGAAAACTTAACAAATGACGATCGACACCAAAATCCGTCACGTGACAAAACCCGGTGCAAACCTGTTTCTCGAACTCGGCTTTTCCGCTGAAGAAGCCAAGCGCTTGCACGCCGCGTCGCAAAAACAGATCAACGACACGCGCCTGCTCAAAGAGCAGTTGATGACCGAACTGTCTAGCTGGATCGAGCAGCATCACCTCAAGCAAGCGGAGGCTGCCGAGATTCTGATGGTGTCGCGGCCGCGCGTCTCCGACGTGGTCAACAAAAAGACCACCAAGTTCACCATCGATACCCTGGTCGAAATGATGAGCCGTATCGGCAAGCCGGTTACGCTGGCGGTCGGTTGAGGCGCACGGCGCTTCACACGTGTTTTCCGCACGCGTCTGCCGTGCGCCCTCGCTTTACTCCACCACGCCTGATCCGAACACTTCGGTGTGAATCCGTGCCGCGTCCACACCGAGCGCGGCCAACGCGTCGCACTGTGCACGCATGAACGGCACCGGCCCGCAGATGTAGTAATCCGCATCGGGCACGATCACTTTGTCGGCGATTTTCGCTACATCGAGGCGACCTTCGAAGTCGTAGTCGATGCCGGCACGGTCGCTCGCTTCAATGGCTTCGTAGAACACCGCGCGCGTGACGTTAGGATGCGCTGCGACCTTGTCGTTCAACCACTGCCGGAACGCGTGCACACGGCCGTTGCGGCACGCATGCACAAAGGTCACGCTCCGTTCGCTCTGATCCGCGAGCAGCGTGGACAACATCGAGGTCATCGGCGTCACGCCTACGCCGCCGCTCATCAGCACCACCGGCGTAGTTTTCTTACGGTCGAGCGTGAAGTCGCCCATCGGCGCGCTGACATGCACCACCGCGCCCACTTCCACACCGTCGTGCAGCAGGTTGGACACGTGGCCCGGCGCCGTGTCTTCGCGGCCTGCTTCACGCTTCACCGAGATACGCAGCCATTTGCCGTTCGGCGCATCCGACAAACTGTATTGCCGCGGCTGATCGACGCCAAGATCATCGACAAAGCGCTTCACGCTCAGATATTGACCGGGCTCGAAGCCGCAAGCCGGCGAACCGTCGGCGGGAGTCAGATAGAACGACGTGATTTCATCGCTCTCCACCTCCTTGCCCGCGACCTTGAACGGCCGGAAGCCGCTCCATGCGGCGCCTTGATAGAGCTTCGCCTCCGCGCCGACGAAAATGTCGGCGAGCTGCCCATATGCGGCTTCCCACGCGCCGAGCGTCTCCTGATCGACCGCGTCGCCCAGTACGTCGACAATCGCGCCCAGCAGGTGACGCCCCACGATCGGATACTGCTCCGGCCGGATATTCAGGCTGGCGTGCTTGTGGGCGATTCGCGAGACAGTCGGGCCCAGTGCGCCGAGATTGTCGATATTGGCGGCATACGCGTACACCGCCTTCGCCAGCGTTTCCGGTTGGCTGCCGCTCTTCTGGTGGGTCTGGTTGAACACGTTCTTCAACTCGGGATGGTGCGCGAACATGCGCTTGTAGAAGTGCCTGGTGATGGTCGTGCCGTGTTCGGCAAGAACGGGAACTGTGGCTTTAACGCGGGCAATCTGGTCGGCAGTGAGGGCGGTCATGGGTGCTTCTCCTTAAAGATGCATTTACAATACATTTTTAAGAAGAAAATTTGACCCGGACAGATTGTCACAGGGCCAAAGCGGGATGAAGAGTGGTTCTAGCCGGCGCCGCGCTCGTGCTGCCACAGCACGTCGCTGCCGCCGTCCGCGCGATTGAGCACGCGCGCCAGCACGAACAGCAGGTCGGACAGCCGGTTCACATACTGGCGCGGCGCAGGATTGATCGTCTCCACCTCGCCCAGTGCGACGATCGCGCGCTCGGCGCGGCGGCACACCGTGCGGCACACGTGCGCGAGCGCAGCCGCGCGCGAGCCGCCCGGCAGGATGAACTCCTTCAAAGGCGGCAAGGTCGCGTTGTAGTCGGCGAGCCAGTTGTCGAGTTGGCCGAGATGCTTGTCGGTAATCATCGTGTGGCCGGGAATGCAGAGTTCGCCGCCGAGGTCGAACAGGTCGTGCTGAATTGCGACCAGCGCCGCGCGCACCTTGTCGGGCAGCGTTTCGCACAGCAACACGCCGAGATTCGAATTGAGTTCGTCGACGTCGCCGATTGCGGCGATGCGCGCATCGTCTTTACGCACGCGGCGGCCGTCGCCGAGACCGGTGGTGCCGTCGTCGCCCGTACGGGTGGCGATCTTGCTCAAGCGGTTGCCCATGATGTCTCCCATCCCATTCAGTGACGATGCGTCCGCGCAGGCTAACCGCCTGGCCACCGCGTTAGCCACCGCGTTTATCCATATTGCGCGCATTGCGAAGTCGCCGCCATTATAGGACCGGCAACCGGCCGCGACGCCGGCCCACGGGCGATCGGCGTAAAATGAATCACCAGTTGTGGAACAGCTCTGCCCAATATCAGGAGACATGCGTGAACCATCCCGTGCCGCCGGCGCCACTGCGCCGGCCGTTTCCCGCCGAGTTGCTGAGCGCGCTCAAAGCCGTCTTTGCGGAACGTGTGTCGACTGCCGAAGCAGTGCGCGCCCATCATGGCCGCGATGAATCGCCGTTCGATCCGCAACTGCCCGACGCCGTCGTGTTCGCGCGCAATACCGAAGACGCCCAAACCATCGTCAAGCTGTGCGGCCAGTACAACGTGCCGATCATCCCATACGGCAACGGCTCGTCGCTCGAAGGGCATCTGCTGGCGGTGCAAGGCGGCGTGTCGATCGATCTGTCGGAAATGAACCGCGTACTGTCGATCAATGCGGAAGACCTCACGGTCACCGTCGAGCCAGGCATCTCACGCAAGCAACTGAACGAAGCGCTGCGCGACACCGGCCTGTTTTTCCCGATCGACCCGGGCGCGGACGCAAGCATCGGCGGCATGTCGGCCACGCGCGCGTCGGGCACCAACGCTGTGCGCTATGGCACGATGCGCGAGAACGTGCTCGGGCTGACGGTCGTTCTGGCCGACGGCCGCGTGATCAAAACCGGCACACGGGCGCGCAAGTCGTCGGCGGGTTATGACCTCACGCGCCTGTTCGTCGGTTCGGAAGGCACGCTCGGCGTGATCACGGAAATCACCGTGCGCCTCTATCCGCAGCCGGAAGCGGTCTCGGCAGCGGTATGCGCATTTCCGTCGATGGGCGATGCGGTGCGCGCGGTCATCGAAACGATTCAGATCGGGGTGCCGATCGCGCGTGTCGAGTTCGTCGACTCGCTCGCGATCCGCTCGATCAATCGTCATTCGAATCTGACGTTACGCGAGGCGCCGACGCTCTTCTTCGAATTCCACGGCACCGAAGCCGGTGTGAAAGAACAGGCCGAACTGGTGCAGGAGATCGTCGCGCAGAATGCCGGCGAAGGTTTCGAATGGGCGACCCGGCCGGAAGACCGCAGCCGCCTGTGGAACGCGCGCCACAACGCCTATTTCGCGATGCTGCAACTGAAGCCCGGCTGCCGCGCGGTCACCACCGACGTCTGCGTGCCGATCTCGCGCCTCGCGGAATGCGTGGTGGAAACGGAACAGGATCTGAAGGCATCGCCACTGCCCTGCCCGATCGTCGGCCATGTCGGCGACGGCAACTTCCACGTCGCGATCCTGATCGACCCGCACAAGCCCGAAGAACTCGCCGAAGCCGAGCGTCTGAACGAGCGCATCGTCCAACGCGCGCTGCGCATGGATGGCACCTGCACCGGCGAGCACGGCGTCGGCTTGCACAAGATGAACTTCCTGCTCGAAGAACACGGCGAAGTCGCCGTCGATACGATGCGCTCGATCAAACACGCGCTCGATCCGCGCAATCTGATGAACCCGGGCAAGATTTTTTCGTGGGCAGCTTGAGGCGTCATTGACACGCGGTTAAAGCGCCGCAGCCGCTGTTGAGCTCGAGCGGCACGAAGGGTGAAAAGTACGAGGAGACGAGTCACATGAACGCACCCGCTGAACTGACGGCCGAAGTTCTCGCCCAGCGCCAGCGCGAAGTCGTGCAGGCGCTGATGGCCGTGCTGCCGACCCACTGTCTGCTGTATCGCGAAGAGGACACCGTGGCCTACGAGTGCGACGGCCTCGCCGCCTATCGGCGGCTGCCGCTCGCCGTCGCGCTGCCGGAGACGGAATCGCAAGTGCAGCGCATTGTGCAGATCTGCCACCGGCTCGACGTGCCGATCGTGCCACGCGGCGCGGGCACCGGCTTGTCGGGCGGCGCGATGCCGATTCGTCACGGCGTGGTGGTGTCGCTCGCGCGCTTCAGGAAGATCGTCGAAGTCGATTCGTACGCGCGTACCGCGACGGTGCAGCCGGGCGTGCGCAATCTGTCGATTTCCGAGGCCGCCGCGCCGTACGGCTTGTACTACGCACCCGATCCGTCGTCGCAGATCGCCTGCACGATCGGCGGCAATGTGTCGGAGAATTCAGGCGGCGTGCACTGCCTCAAATACGGCCTCACCGTGCACAACGTGTTGCGCGTGCGCGCCGTGACGATGGAAGGCGAAATCGTCGAATTCGGCTCGCTTGCGCCAGACGCGCCAGGGCTCGATCTGCTCGCGGTGTTGATCGGCAGCGAAGGAATGTTCGCGATCGTCACCGAAGTCACCGTCAAGCTGATTCCGAAGCCGCAAACCGCGCAGGTCATCATGGCCAGTTTCGACGACGTCGTTAAAGGCGGCGATGCGGTCGCCAGCATTATCGCGGCGGGCATCATCCCGGCTGGTCTGGAGATGATGGACAAACCGGCCACGCGCGCCGTCGAAGAATTCGTCAACGCGGGCTACGATCTCGACGCGGCGGCGATCCTGCTATGCGAATCGGACGGCACACCCGAAGAAGTCGCTGACGAAATCGTGCGCATGACCGCGGTGCTGCGCGAACACGGCGCAACCCGCATCCAGATTTCGCGCTCGGAAAGCGAAAGGCTGCGCTTCTGGTCGGGGCGCAAGAACGCTTTTCCGGCCGCCGGCCGCATTTCACCCGACTACTACTGCATGGACGGCACGGTGCCGCGCCGCAGCATCGGCCCATTGCTCGCGCGCATCGAAGTCATGGAAAAGAAATACGGCCTGCGCTGCATCAACGTGTTCCATGCCGGCGACGGCAACATGCACCCGCTGATTCTGTTCAACGGCAACGACATGGACGAATGGCATCGGGCCGAAGCGTTCGGTGCCGACATTCTCGAGACGTGCGTCGAACTGGGCGGCACGGTAACGGGCGAGCACGGCGTCGGCATCGAGAAGATCAACTCGATGTGCGTGCAGTTCTCACCCGAAGAGCGCGACGCGTTTCACGCGGTCAAGCGCGCTTTCGATTCGCCCGGCTTGCTGAATCCGGACAAGGGCATCCCGACGCGCGCGCGTTGCGCCGAGTACGGCAAGATGCACGTACGCGGCGGCTTGCTGCCGCATCCGGAACTGCCGCGGTTTTAAGCATTTTCGACCCGCCGACGCACTGCGCATACTTTGCGCCGGCGGCTCTTCCCTGGTCCCACCCTGATTACCCGATGCGGGTCCGCTCCGGGTTGTCAGCGAGCCCCCGCCCGGTACAATCAAGCGAAACACAACGAAGCGGGGCACCATGGAAGAGGACGACATCGTCGCCGTTTGGTCCGAACGCGTGCGTTCGGCCAGCGCCGAAGGGCGCACGTTGCGCATCCGTGGCGGCGGCACCAAAGACTGGTACGGCCAGACACTGGAAGGCGACATCCTCGACACGCGCGCTTATCGCGGCATCATCGCCTACGACCCGGCCGAGCTCGTCATTACCGCGCGCGCAGGCACACCCCTGCTGGAGATCGAAGCCGCGCTCGCCGAACACCATCAGATGCTCGCCTTCGAGCCGCCGCACTTCGGCCCGCAGGCTACCTTCGGCGGCTGCATCGCGGCGGGCATCGCCGGTCCGCGCCGGCCGGCCGCAGGTGCCGCGCGCGACTTCGTGCTCGGCGCGGTGATCATGAACGGCCACGGGGAAACACTGCATTTCGGCGGCCAGGTGGTGAAGAACGTCGCCGGTTATGACGTGTCCCGTTTGATGGCAGGCTCGCTCGGCACCTTGGGGTTGATCCTCGAACTGTCCATCAAGGTGCTGCCGCTGCCGCAGGCCGAAGCCACCCTCAAATTCGACATGAACGGCACCGACGCGGTCCGCAAGCTCAACGAATGGGGTGGCCGGCCATTGCCGATCACGGCGAGCGCATGGCGTCACGGTACGCTGGCCGTGCGGCTGGCGGGCGCGGAAGCGGCGGTCAAGGCGGCCCGCACGGCACTCGGCGGAGAGGTGGTCGACGCGGTCGAAGCAGAGCGCTTCTGGGCCGGCTTGCGCGAACAGACCGACCCGTTCTTTGCGGCGATCGCGCCGAAGGCCGCGCTGTGGCGCCTCGCACTGCCGTCGATCACCGAACCGCTGCAACTGCCCGGCGCGCAACTGATGGAATGGGGCGGCGGCCAACGCTGGTGGATCACCGACACCGACGCGCAAACCGTGCGCATCAGCGCGAAACAGGCCGGCGGCCACGCCACGATCTTCCGCACCGGTCTTGGCTACGACCGCAGCGCCGGCGTATTCACGCCGCTGCCCGCGCCGCTGATGAAGATCCATCGCGGCCTGAAAACCGCCTTCGACCCCGCCCGCATTTTCAATCGCGGCCGGCTCTACCCTGACTTCTGAGCGACGCGATGCAAACCAACCTCGCGGACTTCATTCGCAACACGCCGGACGGCGACGAAGCCGACGCCATCCTGCACAAGTGCGTGCACTGCGGTTTCTGCACGGCCACTTGCCCGACCTATCAACTGCTCGGCGACGAACTCGATGGCCCACGCGGGCGCATCTATCTGATCAAGCAGATGGTCGAAGGCGCGGAGATCACACGCAGCACCCAGCTCCACCTCGACCGCTGCCTGACCTGCCGCAGTTGCGAGACCACCTGCCCATCCGGCGTGCAATATGGCCGGCTGGTCGAGATCGGCCGCAAGCTCACCGAAGAGAAAGTCACGCGCCCGCTCGGTCAGCGGCTGGTGCGCCGGCTGCTCGCGAGCTTCGTGCCGAACAGCGCACTGTTCACGCCGACCATGCGCCTCGGCCAGCACATCCGCCCGCTGCTGCCGAAGAAGCTGCGCGACAAGGTGCCCGCGCGGCAGCGTGCGCTCGAATGGCCGAGCGCGAAACATTCGCGCAAGATGCTGATGCTCGCCGGCTGCGTACAACCGTCGATGATGCCCAACGTCAACATTGCGACCGCGCGGGTGCTCGACGCGCTCGGTGTCGAAACGCTGGTGGCGCCCGAAGCCGGCTGCTGCGGCGCGATCCGTCTGCATCTGGGCTACAACGACGAAGCACTCGACGACCTGCGCGCCAACATCGATGCATGGTGGCCGTACATCGAAGAGGGCGTGGAAGCGATCGTGATGAACGCGTCCGGGTGCGGCGCAACGGTCAAGGAATACGCGCACCTGCTGCGCAACGATCCGGCGTATGCGCAGAAGGCTCGCCGCGTCGTCGAATTGACGCGCGACATCTCGGAGATCCTGCCGGAATTCCAAGAAGCGCTGGTCGCCGTGACGCGCCGCCGCGCGATTCATACGGTCGCGTTCCATCCGCCGTGCACGTTGCAGCATGGTCAGCAGTTGCGCGGCAACGTCGAACATCTGCTGGCGGCAATCGGCATCGAAGTGCGGCTGCCTGCCGACAGCCATCTGTGCTGCGGCTCGGCAGGCACCTATTCATTGACGCAGCCGAAGCTCTCGTACGCGCTGCGCGACCAGAAGCTCGAACGGCTGCACGCGCAGGAGCCACAGGTGATCGTGTCGGCGAACGTCGGCTGCATTGCGCATCTGCAAAGCGGCACGTCCACGCCGGTCGCGCATTGGATCGAACTGGTGGAGCATATGCTGTCGGCATGAGGCGGGTGCGGACGGCGGCAATATTACATGCCGCGGCCTTCGCTCTCTTGAAACGCTCCCAGTAACGGCGCGATGCGACGACGTCCGTATAATCCGGTACATCGTTTTTCGCTGGACTTCCGGTTCCGTTCCATGCCCGATCTGATTCACAACCTCGAAGCGGTGCAGCAGCGCATCGCCCTCGCCGCGCATGCCGCCGGACGCGACGCGTGTTCGATTACCCTGCTCGCGGTCTCGAAGACATTTCCCGCCGAAGACGTACGCGCCGCCTACGCAGCCGGTCAACGCGCGTTCGGCGAGAACTACGTGCAGGAAGCCATCGCCAAGATCGAGGCGCTGGCCGATCTGCGGGCGTCGATCGAATGGCATTTCATCGGACCATTGCAATCGAACAAGACGCGGCCGGTCGCAGAGCATTTCGACTGGGTGCATTCGGTCGATCGGCTGAAGATTGCACAGCGTCTGGCCGAGCAGCGCCCGGACAACCTGCCGCCGCTGAACGTGTGCCTGCAGGTGAATATCAGCGGCGAGGCGTCGAAGAGCGGCGTAAGCATCCCCGAGGCCGCGGAAGTCGCGCGGGAAATCGCCGCGCTGCCGAAGTTGCATTTGCGCGGCCTGATGGCGATTCCGGAACCGGCCGGCAGTATCGACGAGCAACGCGCACCGCATCGGCAGTTGCGCGAACTGTTCGAGCGCCTGCGTGACGACGGGCTCGAACTCGATACGCTCTCGATGGGCATGTCGAGCGACCTCGAAGCCGCCGTGCTGGAAGGCGCGACCATCGTGCGCGTCGGCACTGCGATCTTCGGCGCGCGAGATTACTCTAACTGACCGTTGCGGGACGCTTTGGGCTCCCTAACGGAACATCTTTCGGAACATCATGAAAATTGCATTTATCGGCGGTGGCAACATGGCTGCCGCATTGATCGGCGGCCTCATCAAGCGCGGTGTCGCGCCCGCTGACCTCTACGCGATCGACCCCAACGAAGACGCGCGCAAGCGTAATGAAGAGCAATTCGGCATCCGTACGGGGGCCACTGCGGACGCCGCGCTCGCATCGTACGACGCCGTCGTGCTGGCGGTGAAGCCGCAGATTCTTAAGAGTGTCGCGCAAGGGCTCGCGCCGCATCTGAACGCAGCGCAACTGGCGATCAGCATCGTCGCGGGCATTCGCATGGATGACATGTCGCGCTGGCTGAATGGCCACACCCGGATCGTGCGTGTGATGCCGAATACACCGGCGCTGATCGGCATGGGTGTCGCGGGCCTCGCGGCTACCGCCAGCGTCGATGAAGCGGGCCGCGCGCTCGCGTCGCAGGTACTCGGCGCGGTCGGCGAAACGGTCTGGTTCGACGACGAAGCGAAGATCGACGCCGTCACCGCGATCTCAGGCAGCGGCCCCGCATACGTGTTCTATTTTATCGAAGCGTTGCAGGAAGCCGCGCGCCAACTCGGCATGGACGAAGCGCAAGGCCGCTCGCTGGCGGTCGCGACCTTCACCGGCGCGGCTCAACTGGCCGCGAACTCCGACGAGCCGCCCAGCCTGTTGCGCGAGCGTGTGACGTCCAAGGGCGGCACCACCGCCGCAGCACTGACGTCGTTCGACGCCAGCGGAATCAAGGATGCGATTGTGCGTGGCGTGCTCGCCGCCGACGCGCGCGCCAAGGAAATGGGCGACGAGTTCGGCAAGCAGTAAGCAATCGGGAAGTGGGCCGGACGAGAACGCCGCGCGGTGGATCAATCCGTAGCGGCGTCGGCGGCCCGAATGAAGAAACGCAGAAAAATCAGAACGAAGCTGCCGCGTAATGCGCGGCAATGCCGGCAAACAACGCGCCGCCGAGCCAGTTGTTATGGCGGAACGCCGCGAAGCACGGCATCCGTTCGCGGTTGCGGATCAGCGTGTAGTGATAGATCGCGCAGCCCACCGCCGCCGCCCATCCCAGCCAGTACAGCACGCCAAAACCCAGCATCACGCCGATGCCGACGTAAATCCCCAACGTCGCTGCATAACAGAGCATGATAGCGGCCACGTCAAAGCGACCGAATGTCAGCGCAGAGGTGCGGATGCCGATCTTGATGTCGTCGTCGCGATCGACCATGGCGTATTCGGTGTCGTACGCAACCGACCAGAACACGTTGGCCAGCAGCATGACCCACGCGAGCATCGGCACATGATCCTGAATCGCGGCAAACGCCATCGGAATGCCGAAGCCGAACGCGATGCCGAGGTAAGCCTGCGGAATCGCGAAGAAGCGCTTGGTGAACGGATACGAGCCGGCGACGAACAGCGCCGCCACTGACAACTCTTTTGTCAGCGTGTTAAGCGGCAGAATCAGCAGGAACGCCAGCAGCGACAAACCGGCCGCCAGCGCCACCGCTTCCCACGCCTTGATCTTGCCCGAGGTGATTGGACGGTTTTCAGTGCGCTTCACATAGCGATCGAAATCGCGATCCGCGTAATCGTTGATCGCGCAGCCCGCCGAGCGCATCAGCACTGTGCCCACCGTGAAGATCACCAGCAGCGGCCACGAAGGATGGCCGTCGGATGCGATCCACAGCGCGTTGAGCGTGGGCCACAGCAGCAGCAGGCTGCCGATCGGCTTATCCATGCGCACGAGGCGCAGATACAAAGGAAGTCGGGCGAACATGGCGGATTCGGGGAAGTGCAGACGGTGCCGCTATTTTACGGGATGCGGGCGGCAGACAACGTCCAGGCGGCCAAGGTCAAGCTCGCCGCCCGATCCCGCGCTGCAAAAAACAAAAGCCTCCCGCGAAGAGAGGCTTTTGTTTCGGTTCAACGCGAACGCCAATGCGCCGCGCTGAATCCAGGCGAAACGCCGAGAATGCTTAAGCCAGCATCGAGCGCAGCATCCACGCGGTCTTTTCATGCGTTTGCATGCGCTGCGTGAGCAGGTCGGCCGTCGGCTCGTCGTTAGCGGCTTCCGTCGACGGGAAGATCGCGCGGGCGGTGCGCACCACGGCTTCCTGACCTTCCACTAGTTGGCGGATCATATCTTCCGCAGCCGGCACGCCGTCCGCTTCCGGAATCGACGACAGCTTGGCGAATTCCTTGTAGCTGCCCGGCGCATGCACACCCAGCGCGCGGATACGTTCAGCGATCGAATCGACTGCCAGCGCGAGCTCGTTGTACTGCGTTTCGAACATCAGGTGCAGCGTGTTGAACATCGGACCCGTCACGTTCCAGTGAAAGTTATGGGTCTTCAGGTACAGCGTATAGGTGTCGGCGAGCAGGCGCGACAGACCTTCTGCAATCTTCTTGCGATCCTTGTCGGTGATCCCGATGTTGACGTGCTGGACGGCTTCTTTCTTGGCCATGACGACTCCTTTGAAGAGTGATACGAACCGGTCGGCTGATTGACGATTTGCAGATGAGCAATCCGCAAACATTAAAACGCTCGACAGTTTATCTTAGAAACGAGCGCCACTTGTGTGACGCACGGTCACTGGCGAAGCGTGCACGCTGCATGTAAATCAGCTGCCGAGCGCGCGTTGCAGCGCTTGCGCGACGATCACCGCCAGTCCGCTCGCGACGATCGCGAAACCCACTGCGCGACGCAACATCAATGCTTGCTGCTGTTGCCGCGCGCGGCGTGCGACCACTGAACCGCCAATGGTGGAAATCATCATCTGGATCATGATCGTGCTCCCTCGATTCGTATCAAAACCGGCAGGGCGCCGATGCGCCCCACCTTGCTGCATCACTTCAACTGCTTACTTCTTGTTGCCTTCAGCGAGCTCGGCGATCGCCGCGACCACGCCTTCCGCATACGCCGGATCGGCGCGGCGGAAATGCTCGATCTGACGCGCGACGATGTCCTCCGGCACGCCATTGATATGCCGCGCGATGTTGCCGAACAGCCGTTTGCGTTGCGCCGTATCGAACAACTGGAACAGCAAGCCCGGCTGGCTGTAGTAGTCCTCATCCGCGCGATGGTCGTAACGGTCGACCGCGCCCGCCGCGAGCGGCGGCTCCGACGCGTTACTGTCCTGTGCGAAGTCGCCGAAACGATTGGGCTCGTAATTCACGTTACCGCCGAGGTTGCCGCCCGTGCGCATCGCGCCGTCGCGATGGAATGAATGCGGACTCGGCACGCGCGACGTGTTCACCGGAATCTGATGGTGATTGATGCCGAGACGGTAGCGCTGCGTGTCGCCGTACGAGAACAAACGCCCCTGCAACAGACGGTCCGGCGAGAAGCCGATACCAGGAACCACATTCGCCGGCGTGAACGCCGCTTGTTCGACGTCCGCGAAATAATTCGCCGCATTGCGATTCAACTCGATGGTGCCGACGTCGATCAACGGATAGTCCTTCTGCGACCACACTTTCGTGATGTCGAACGGGTTGTAGCGATAGCTCGCTGCGTCCGCTTCGGGCATCACCTGAATCGCGAAACGCCATTTCGGGAAGTTGCCGTCATCGATGTTCGTGACCAGATCGCGCTGCGCGCTTTCGCGATCCTGCGCGACGACCTGCGCCGCTTCCGCGTCGGTGTAGTTCTCGATGCCCTGCATCGACTTGAAGTGGAACTTCACCCAGAAACGCTCGTTGTTCGCGTTGATGAACGAGTACGTGTGCGAACCGAAGCCGTGCATCTGCCGGTAGTTCTTCGGAATGCCGCGATCGCTCATCAGAATCGTCACCTGATGCAGCGACTCCGGATGACGCGACCAGAAATCCCACGCCGCGACATTGCTGCGCATGTTGGTGTACGGATCGCGCTTTTGTGTGTGAATGAAGTCCGGAAACTTGAGCGGATCGCGGATGAAGAACACCGGCGTGTTGTTGCCGACCACGTCCCAGTTGCCTTCTTCCGTATAGAACTTGATCGAGAAACCGCGTACGTCGCGCTCCGCATCGGCGGCGCCGCGTTCGCCCGCCACCGTCGAAAAACGCATGAAGAGCGGCGTTTCCTTGCCGACTTTCGCGAACACTTTGGCCTTCGTGAAGCGCGAGATATCGTGCGTGACTTTCAGCGTGCCGAATGCGCCCGAGCCTTTTGCGTGAACGCGGCGTTCGGGAATCACTTCGCGGTCGAAATGGGCGAGCTTTTCGAGCAGCCAGACGTCTTGCAGGACGACCGGACCGCGCACGCCGGCGGTCATCGAGTTCTGGTTGTCGGCGACGGGTGCGCCGGCTGCATTGGTGAGCTTACGTTCGGACATGCGGAACTCCTGGGTTGCTTTTATCGGAAAGAAAAATACGGGGAGAGGCGCGGCGCGCTAGCGCTGATGACTTAAGCGGACAAGGCCCGATCGACCAGCAAGGACATGGCGACCGTGCGCATGCCGAGCATCGACGCGGCGAACGAGCGGGTGACGGGACGAGCAGATTGAGCGGCGACGGCCTGGACTTGCTGCGGGTTCGATTGCGTCATGATTTCCTCCGGGTCTTGTGCGGATCGGGCGATCCATGGAGGGAACTATAGCAACACTATCGAATTATAGTGTTTGATTAATTTTATCTATTCGATAGGCACAACCGCTATCGCCGCTTCATGCGCGCTGCGGCCCGCCGCGGAGGGCGGCGAGCCGGCGTGGGCGCCAATTAGTTGACGGCGACGGGCAGATCGAGTTTTTTCACGCCAGGCAGATCGCAGGCGTTGATGGCGTCGCAGATCGCCTCGATGGCGGGCATGCGCGTGAAGCTTTTGCGCCAGGCGAGCACGACGCGGCGATCCGGCACGGGCTCGTCGAAGGCGACGTAGCTGAGCAGGCCCGAATCGATGCCGCCTGCGTGCGGTTTGACTTCATACACCGACATGCGCGGCAGCACGGTGATACCGACGCCGCTCGCGACCATATGACGGATCGTTTCCAGCGACGAACCTTCGAAGGTTTTCTGGATGCCGTCCGCGTTCTGCGAGAAGCGCATCAGTTCGGGGCAGACGCCCAGCACATGATCGCGGAAGCAGTGGCCGCTACCGAGCAGAAGCATGGTTTCCTGCTTCAGGTCGTCCGCGTCGATCTTCGGGCGGTTTTCCCACGCGTGACCGGACGGCAACGCCACGACGAACGGTTCGTCGTAGAGCGGGCGCAGCATCAGGCCCGTTTCCGGGAACGGCAGCGCCATGATGGCGACGTCGATTTCACCTTGTTTGAGCAGTTCGATCAGCTTGAGCGTGTAGTTTTCCTGCAGCATCAGCGGCATTTGCGGGACACGCTTGATCATCTGTTTGACGAGCGTGGGCAGCAGGTACGGCCCGATTGTATAGATGACACCGAGGCGCAGCGGCCCGACTAGCGGGTCTTTGCCTTGTTTGGCGATCTCTTTGATGGCGAGCGTTTGTTCGAGCACGCGTTGCGCTTGCGTGACGATTTGCTCGCCGATGGGCGTGACGCTGACTTCGCTGGTGCCGCGCTCGAAGATTTGCACGTTGAGTTCGTCTTCGAGCTTTTTGATTGCCACTGATAGCGTCGGCTGGCTGACGAAACACGCTTCGGCGGCCCGGCCGAAGTGCCGTTCGCGCGCTACCGCGACGATGTATTTCAATTCAGTGAGCGTCATTGGGGACCAATCAAGGCGATAATTCGATAGGTTCTAGTTATACACCTATAGGGTCGGTTCGCCAACTTTTTGGTTTTTTTGCCTACGCGGCGCTGTGGTGGTGGGCCTGCGGTGGGTGGTCTTTTGCTTGCTCTTTTTTTACCTTTTGCGGCGGCATTCTTCTGTGTGCCTGCGGCGTTGGCCTTTCCTTGCTTTCTTATTGGTTTATTAGCGTTCCCCCTGTGCGGGGGGCACCTACTTTTCTTTGCCGCCGCAAAGAAAAGTAGGCAAAAGAAAGCGGCTCAAACCGCTAATTCTTAAGCGGGTCCCCCGGCTTGGAGGAGGTAGTGGAGCATCTGGAATCAGTGTTCTCGCACACTCCGCCCTGGTGACAAGGCAGTCATACTTCCGGCGGCGCTGCGCGCGCCGACGCGGTACTTCTCAAAACCGCCAGCCGATTTTGGTGCCTGCGCCTGGTTCGGCGCGGTGGCGCTCTCTTCCACCTGTCTCGCCTAGGCGCTAATGTCTCACGCTCGCGTTCCCCATGCCCCGCGAAGGCGATAGCGTCTCGTTCGGGGTGGTGGCCCGCGCTCACATACCTCGGCGCCGAGGCAAAGCCAATGGCACCCACCAAACAAAGAATCACCCACCGGTTTCCCTCGCAGACCGTTCCGGCGAGCACGCAATGCGAGGCGGGAAGGGATGATGCCGGAGGCGCCAATCTGCCATCGGTGTTGGGAAGTACCGCGTCGGCGCGCGCAGCGCCGCCGGAAGTATGACTGCCTTGTCACCAGCGCGGAGTGTGCGAGAACACTGACTCCAGATGCTCCACTGCCTCCTCCAAGCCAGGGGACCCGCTTAAGAATTAGCGGTGTGAAGCCGCTTTCTTTGCTTACTTTCTTTGCGGCGGCGCCCCGAAGGAAGTCCACTTGGTGGGCAAAGAAAGTAAGTGCCCGCCCCGCACAGGGGCGACGCTAATAGACCACTAAGAAATCAAGGAAAGGCCAACGCCGCAGGCACATAGAAGAATGCCGCCGCAGGCGTACAACCCAAAGCGCCGAGCAGGCAAAAACATCAAGCTTTCAAATATTGCTCCCGAGCCCCAAGCCACCGGGCCAGGTGCTGCACCACCACCTCGGGGTACTTCTCCAGCAAGACCGCAGCAGCCCCCCTAGCGGGCTCGATCAGCCACTGATCATTCTGAAGATCAGCAAATCTCAGCATGGCCTCGCCCGACTGCCGGGCGCCCAGAAACTCTCCGGGACCGCGAATCTCAAGGTCCCTACGAGCGATCTCGAACCCGTCAGTCGTCTCCCGCATCGTCTGCAACCGCGCCCGCGCGGTCATCGACAGCGGTCCCGTATAAAGCAGAACACAAACCGAAGCCGCGCTCCCGCGCCCCACCCGTCCCCGCAACTGATGCAATTGCGCCAACCCAAACCGCTCGGCGTGCTCGATCACCATCAACGACGCATTCGGCACATCGACACCCACTTCGATCACCGTCGTCGCCACCAGCAATTGCACCTCATTGCGTGTGAACGCGTCCATCACCGCGGCCTTCTCGGCAGGCGCAAGCCGGCCATGCACCAGTCCGACATTCAACTCGGGCAACGCGGCCACCAGCGTCTCGTACGTCTCCACCGCAGTCTGCAACTGCAAGGTCTCGCTTTCCTCAATCAACGGACACACCCAGTACACCTGCCGTCCCGTCAACGCCGCCTCACGCACGCGGCCAATCACCTCTTCGCGCCGCGCGTCGGACACCAGCTTGGTCAGAATCGGCGTGCGCCCGGGCGGCAATTCGTCGATGGTCGACACGTCGAGGTCGGCGTAATAGGTCATCGCGAGCGTGCGCGGAATCGGCGTCGCGGACATCATCAGCTGATGCGGCTGGAAATCCTGCGCGCCGTCAGCGGCGTTCTGCGCCTTCGCGCGCAAGGCGAGCCGCTGCGCCACGCCAAAGCGGTGCTGTTCGTCGACGATCACCAGCCCCAGCCGTGCAAACTCGACCGCGTCCTGAATGATCGCGTGCGTGCCGATCACGAGCTGAGCCGTGCCGAGCGCCGCGGCTTCGATCGCGGCGCGCTTTTCCCTGGTCTTCAAACTGCCGGCCAGCCACGCGACGCTCACGCCCAGCGGCTCCAGCCACCCGCGCAGCTTGCGCGCGTGCTGTTCAGCCAGAATTTCAGTCGGCGCCATCAGCGCGGCCTGGTAGCCGGCGTCGATCGCTTGCGCAGCAGCCAGCGCGGCAACGATCGTCTTGCCGCTGCCGACGTCCCCCTGCAACAGCCGCTGCATCGGATGAGGCTGCGTCAGATCGAGCGCGATCTCGCCGCCGACGCGCTCCTGCGCCGTCGTCAGCGAAAACGGCAACGCCTTCAACAAGCGCGCGACCAGCGCAGACGCATCGCCTTCCTTCCGGCGCGGCATGGCCGGCGCCGCACGCGTACGGCGCTCCTCATGCGCGCGCTTCAATGACATCTGCTGCGCCAGCAATTCCTCGAACTTGATGCGCACCCACGCCGGATGCGTGCCGTCGATCAACGCAGTTTCGTCGGACTGCACGCCGGGATGATGCAGCGTGCGCACCGAGTCCATCAGTGCCGGCACGTCGAGCGGCTGCAAATACTCACGGGCGACCGGCTCAGGCAGCAGTTCCGGCAACGACGTGCGCGACAAAGCGTTATCGATCGATTTGCGCAGATACGCTTGCGTCACGCCCGCGGTGCTCGGGTACACCGGCGTCAGCGCCTGCGGCAGCGGCGTGTCTTCGTCGACGACGCGCACCGCCGGATGCACCATCTCCATGCCGAAGAAACCGCCGCGCACGTCGCCGCGTACACGCAGCCGCGCGCCGATCGCCATCTGCTTGACCTGCGAGCCGTAGAAATTCAGAAAGCGCAGCACGAGTTCGTCGCCGGCGTCATCGCGCAGTTTCACCAGCAACTGCCGACGCGGACGATAGGCAATCTCGTTGTCGAACACCACGCCTTGCGTTTGCGCGATGCCGCCCGGCAGCAGGTGGCCGATCGGCGTCAGCGAAGTCTCGTCTTCGTAGCGCATCGGCAGATGCAGGACCAGGTCGATGTCGCGCGTGAGGCCGAGTTTGGCGAGCTTGTCGACGGTTTTGGCCGCCGGTTTGGCAACGGGTTTGCCAACTGCGGGCGCAGCTTTTTTCTTGTCCGGCGCCGCGGTAGCGCTAACGTCGGGCCCGTTTGCCGCCGTTGCCTCGCCCCGCGCGACGCGGCGCTTCGGCTCGGCGCTCACTTCATCGGCGGCAGGGGGGAATCGGCGATCGGACAAAGGCATGGGTTGCTTCGCAAGTACAATATCGGCTGTCAAAGGTGTCGCCGCCATACAGCGCGCGGGCTCGCGGGCCGCTGAGGCGTCCCGCAATCATAGCCGCTCGCCGCCCGGCTTCGGCTCAATTCCGTCTCAATTCGCTTCCAGTCGTCCGCATGTTTACGCTTTCCGATTTCGATTTCGATCTGCCGCCTGAGTTGATCGCGCAAGTTGCGCTGCCCGAGCGCAGCGCCAGCCGTCTGCTCGAAGTGGACCATACGGTGAGCCCGGCCCGCCTGATCGACCGCCGCTTCGCCGAGCTGCCCGAGTGCATCGCGCCCGGCGACCTGCTCGTCTTTAACGATACCAAAGTCCTGAAGGCGCGCTTCCTCGGCCAGAAGGCCAGTGGCGGCAAGATCGAAGTACTGGTAGAGCGTCTCACTGGCGAGCGCACCGTGCTCGCGCAGATCCGCGCGAGCAAAAGCCCGCAGCCGGGCACCACGATCCGTCTCGCCGATGCGTTCGACGTGACGGTCGGCGAGCGCGTCGAGCCGTTCTACACGCTGCATTTTCCGGACGACTGTCTGACGCTGATCGAGCAATTCGGCCGCTTGCCTCTGCCGCCGTACATCGAGCACGATCCCGACGCGACCGACGAAACCCGCTATCAGACCGTGTTCGCGCAAAATCCCGGCGCGGTCGCCGCCCCCACCGCCGGCCTGCACTTCGACGACGCGCTGCTCGCCCGACTGGACGCGAGAGGCGTCGACCGCGCGACGCTGACGCTGCACGTCGGCGCGGGCACCTTCCAGCCGGTGCGGGTGGAGAACCTCGCCGAGCACAAGATGCATAGCGAGTGGTATCACCTGCCGCAAAGCCTCGCCGACAAAATCGCGGCGACCCGCGCGCGCGGCAAGCGCGTGATCGCGGTCGGCACGACGTCGATGCGCGCACTCGAAGCCGCCGCGCGCGACGCCGAAGCCACCGGCCGGCCGCTCGGCGCGGCCAGCACCGAAACCGACATCTTCATTACGCCGGGCTATAAGTTCCGCGTGGTGGACCGGCTGGTAACCAATTTCCATTTGCCGAAGTCGACGCTGCTGATGCTGGTGTCGGCATTCGCCGGCGTAGAGACGATCCGCGCCGCGTACCGGCACGCAATCGAAGAGCGCTACCGCTTCTTCAGTTATGGCGACGCGATGCTGCTGACGCGCAGCGACGCCTGACGCATCGTTTGGAAGTTTTTGCAATTCCCGTTTTGTAATCCTCTTAGCCGCCGCGAGCCTTCCGGCGGTGTTCACGATTTGCGCCGGACTTGTCGATCCGGAGTTGGCGCTTCAGCTGTCGACCAGAGTTCGCGCTTCAGCGCGCTACTCTGGTCCCATGCAGAGCACTTACTCCGGTCCCATGCAAAGCTGTTTTCCGGTAGCACAGGAGTTTTCATGACCGACGGTCATCATTCGCAACAAGCAACCACCGAGCGCCCTGAAAACGGCCTCAAATTCGAACTGCTCGGCACCGACGGCCAGGCGCGGCGCGGCCGCGTCACGCTGAATCACGGCGTGGTCGAAACGCCGATCTTCATGCCGGTCGGTACGTACGGCACGGTGAAGGCAGTCCAGCCGCGCGAGCTCGAGGAAATGCACGCGCAGATCATTCTCGGCAACACCTTCCACCTGTGGCTGCGCCCGGGGCTGGAGACGATCGAGGCGCACGGCGGCCTGCACGGCTTCATGGGCTGGAAGAAGCCGATCCTGACAGACTCGGGCGGTTTTCAGGTGTTTTCGCTCGGCGATCTGCGCAAGATTACCGAAGATGGCGTCACGTTCGCGTCGCCTATCAATGGCGACAAGCTCTTTCTGTCGCCCGAAGTGTCGATGCAGATCCAGAAGGTGCTGAACTCGGACATTGTCATGCAGTTCGACGAATGCACGCCGTACGCGACCAATAACGTGCCAACTTCGCACAAGGAAGCCGCCGATTCAATGCGCATGTCGATGCGCTGGGCCAAGCGCTCCATCGACGAATTCAATCGCCTCGGCAATCCGAACGCGCTGTTCGGCATCGTCCAGGGCGGCATGTTCGAAGACCTGCGCGACGAATCGCTGGCGGGCCTCGCGGAGATGGATTTCCACGGCCTCGCGATCGGCGGGCTGTCGGTCGGCGAGCCGAAAGAGGACATGATGCGCGTGCTGAACCATATCGGCCCGAAGCTGCCGGCCGACAAACCGCACTACCTGATGGGCGTCGGCACGCCGGAAGATCTGGTGGCGGGCGTGGCCGCCGGCGTCGATATGTTCGACTGCGTGATGCCGACCCGCAACGCGCGCAACGGCTGGCTCTTCACGCGTTTTGGCGACATCAAGATCCGCAACGCCACGCACAAGAATTCGCTGCGCCCGCTCGACGAGCAATGCGGCTGCTACACCTGCCGAAATTTCACCCGCGGCTATTTGCACCATCTGCATCGTGTAGGCGAAATTCTTGGCGCGCAGTTGAACACGATCCACAACCTGCACTACTACCTCGAACTGATGCAGGAAATGCGCGACGCGATCGACGCGAAGCTGTTCGAGCCCTTCCGCAAGCGCTTTCACGAGAACCGCGCGCGCGGCGTCGACTAGACGCCTGTCGACGGACAGCGACGGATTCAACGGAAGAATCAGTCGGCATCACACGGGAAACCTTACAATCAACTTTCGCTCGTAGTGAAAAAAGGCTTTAACAGCTTGATCGGAAAGCCGATTCGCCGCGCCGAGCCCTGGTTAGCCGGTGGTAGAATAACCGGCTGATTTTTTTGATCGTTTTGATTTATAACGGAGAGACCAACGTGTCGTTCATTTCCAATGCCTTCGCCCAAGGCACAGCAACTGGTGGCATTGAATCGAACCTGATGAGCTTCCTGCCGCTGATCCTGATGTTCGGCGTGCTGTACTTCATCATGATTCGCCCGCAAATGAAGCGCCAGAAGGAACATCGCAATATGCTCGCCGCGATGGCCAAGGGCGACGAAGTGGTGACGAACGGCGGTATCGTCGGTAAGGTGACCAAGGTGGGCGAAGCTTACGTCGGCATCGAAATCTCGGAAGGCACGGAAATCACCGTGCAAAAAGCGTCGGTGACGACGATTCTCCCGAAGGGCACGATCAAGTCGCTGTAAGGCCTGCTCTCTCGCGTCCGGCGCGGCCTCGCCGGCGGTTCACGCGGCACACCGCGCACCGCCCGCGCTCATCGCCGGACGCATCGCTTCCAAGCCAACCTTCCCGTTGGACCACTCATGAATCGTTACCCCCTCTGGAAATACGCCGTGATGCTGGTGGCTCTGGTCATCGGCCTCGTGTACACGCTGCCCAATCTGTTCGGCGAAGCGCCGGCGGTGCAGGTGTCGAGCGGCAAGGCAACGGTCAAGCTCGACTCGACCACGCTGTCGCAAGTCGAAGCGGCGCTCGCTGCCAGTCAAATCAAGCCTGAAGACGTCACGTTCGACAACTCGTCGGCCAACGCGAACATTCGCGTGCGTCTGCTGGATACCGACACGCAGTTGCGCGTGAAGGACCTGTTGCAGAAGTCGCTGAACAGCGATCCGACCGATCCGCAGTTCGTCGTCGCGCTGAACCTGCAAAGCGCGTCGCCGCACTGGCTGACCGCCCTGCGCGCGCTGCCGATGTACCTCGGTCTCGATTTGCGCGGCGGCGTGCACTTCCTGCTGCAGGTCGACATGGCCGGCGCGCTCAACAAGAAGCTCGACTCCGACGCCTCGGACGCACGTACGCTCCTGCGCGACAACCACATCCGCGACGGCGGCGTGAACCGAGTCAACCAGACGGTGGTGATCAACTTCGCCGATCAGGCCACGGCGGACGCCGCGCTCAAACTACTGAGCCGCAGCATCAGTGAACTCCAGTGGGCGTCGCAAACGGGGACGGACGGCGGTGTGCAACTCGTCGGCACGTTCACGCCGGCGGTGCAGAAAGCCGTGCAGGACGCCGCGCTCAAGCAGAACATCACTACGCTGCATAACCGCGTGAACGAACTCGGCGTGGCCGAGCCGGTGATCCAGCAGCAAGGCGCGGATCGTATCGTCGTCGAACTGCCGGGCGTGCAGGACACGGCGAAGGCGAAGGACATCATCGGCCGCACAGCGACGCTCGAAGCGCGTCTCGCCGACCCGGTCAACACGCATCCGAACCCGTCCGATCCGGTGCCGCCGGGCGACGAATTGTTCACGCAAGGCAACCAGACGCCGGTGCTGCTGCGCAAGCAGATCATCTTCACGGGCGACCGGATTATCGACGCGTCGGCGGGCTTCGACGAGCATCAGCGTCCGTCGGTCAACATCCGTCTGGACTCGGCCGGTGGCCGCGCGGTGCGCAGCGTGTCGCGCGACAACATCGGCAAGCCGATGGCGATGGTGCTGTTCGAAAAGGGCAAGGGCGAAGTGCTGACGGTGGCGACCATCCAGTCTGAACTGGGCGACCGCTTCCAGATCACCGGCCAGGCCACCCCGCAAGGCGCGGCCGACCTCGCGCTGCTGCTGCGCGCCGGTTCGCTCGCTGCGCCGATGGACATCATCGAAGAACGCACGATCGGCCCGAGCCTCGGCGCGGACAACATCAACAAGGGCTTCCACTCGGTGGTGTGGGGCTTTGTCGCGATCGCCGTGTTCATGATCGCGTACTACATGCTGTTCGGCGTGATCTCGATGATCGGCCTCTCGGTGAACCTACTGCTGCTGATCGCCGTGCTGTCGATGCTGCAAGCCACGCTCACCTTGCCGGGTATTGCCGCAATCGCGCTCGCGCTCGGTATGGCGATCGACGCGAACGTGCTGATCAACGAACGGGTGCGTGAAGAACTGCGTCACGGCGCGCCGCCGCAACTGGCGATCCAGAACGGCTACGCGCACGCATGGGCGACGATTCTCGACTCGAACGTCACCACGCTGATCGCCGGTCTCGCGCTGCTCGCGTTCGGCTCCGGCCCGGTGCGCGGCTTCGCGATGGTCCACTGTATCGGCATTCTGACGTCGATGTTCTCTGCCGTGTTCTTCTCGCGCGGCGTGGTCAACTTCTGGTACGGCGGCAAGAAGAAGCTCAAGTCGCTGGCCATTGGTCAGGTGTGGAGGCCGCAAGGCGTCGATGGCGCGGCTGCCTATCTCGGCAACGACGACGCGGCCACCGATACCGCGCAAGCCATCGCCGCGGCCACCGGCAAGCCGAAGGCACCGGCCTCGGCGCAGGCACGTGCCGGCAAGCCGACCGTGCGCCGTCGCAATACGCCCAACACGCCGCAGAAACCGGGTTCATCCCGCTGAGTCCCGGAGAACAAGACCATGGAATTTTTCCGCTTTCGCAAAGACATTCCGTTCATGCAGCGTGCGTTGATCTTCAACGCAATCTCGCTCCTGACATTTGTCGCCGCTGTGTTCTTCCTGCTGCATCGCGGGCTGCATCTGTCGGTGGAATTTACCGGCGGCACAGTCATCGAAGTGCAGTATCCGGGCGCCGCACCGCTCGAACCGGTGCGCGGCACGCTCAACAAGCTCGGCTATACCGACGCGCAAGTGCAGAACTTCGGCACCTCGCGCGACGTGCTGATCCGTCTGCCGCTCAAGCAAGGCTTCACCTCGGCGCAGCAGAGCGACCAGGTGATGGGCGCGCTCAAGGCAGAAGATCCGCAGGTGCAGTTGCAACGGGTCGAGTTCGTCGGCCCGCAGGTCGGCAAGGAACTCGCTACCGACGGCCTGCTCGCGCTCGCCTGCGTGGTGGTGGGCATTGTGATCTACCTGTCGTTCCGCTTCGAATGGAAATACGCGGTGGCCGGCGTGATCGCGAACTTGCACGACGTGATCATCATTCTCGGCTTCTTCGCGTTCTTCCAATGGGAGTTCTCGCTGTCGGTGCTGGCTGCTGTGCTCGCGGTGCTCGGCTACTCGGTGAACGAATCGGTGGTTATTTTCGACCGGATTCGCGAGACCTTCCGCCGCGAACGCAAGATGACCGTGATCGAAGTGATCAACCACGCGATCACCAGCACGATGTCGCGCACCATCATCACCCACGGCTGTACGCAGATGATGGTGCTGTCGATGTTCCTGTTCGGCGGCCCGACGCTGCACTACTTCGCTCTGGCGCTGACGGTCGGTATTCTGTTCGGTATCTACTCGTCGGTGTTCGTCGCGGCGGCGCTGGCCATGTGGTTGGGCGTGAAACGCGAAGATCTGCTGAAGGACAAGAAGGACCGCACCGATCCGAACGACCCGAACGCAGGCGCGCAAGTTTGATCTTGCTGTCAACCTCGCAATGAAAAAGGCCGGTTCTCTCGAACCGGCCTTTTACGTTTACCGCTGCCATCGCCCTACGATTACTCGCAGTGCAAAGACCTTTTGAACGGTCTTATCTGAACCCAAGCTTGCGCCGCGCCGCCATCAACGCCACCAGACTCACTGCCGCGGCGAAAATCATGTAGTAGCTCGGCGCGGCCTTCGAACCCGTGAAGCTGATCAGCCACGCAATGATGAACGGCCCGAAGCCGCCGAAGATCGTCACCGCGATGTTATAGGCGAGCGACATGCCGGTCGTGCGTGTCTGCACCGGGAACATCTCGGAGAGCAAACCCGGCAGCGCGGCGAAATAACCCGTCATCAGAAAGCCGAACACGATCTGCAGCGCGATCAGCGTGCCGAAAGTCGGATGCGCGACCAGATAGACGAAAGCCGGATTGATCAGCACGAGAAGCAGCAGCGCCGAGCTCAGCATGATCGTGGTGCGTCCGTGCCGGTCCGACAGGTGGCCGACGAGCGGCGAGAACACCATCTGGATCGCGCCGGTCAGCGCAATCGCCGCGAACGCGACCGACGGCGCGAGTCCCAACTGCTTCACGCCATAGGTCGGCATGAACAACACCAGATACGTCGACACCGTCCCGAGCACCACCACGCCGATCGCAATCACGAGGCGCAGCTTCTGGCTCGCGAAGGTATCGCGCAACGGCGTCGTGGTCGTTTCCGCGGCGAGGAACTCGGGCGTCTCGTCGAGCCTGGTGCGGATGTACCAGGCCACCGGCCCGATCAGGAGACCGAAGAAGAACGGCACGCGCCAGCCCCACGAGGCCATCTGCTCCGGCGACAGCTTGCCGGTCAGCAGTACGCCGAAGCACGCGGCCAGCAGCGTCGTGAGCCCCTGGCTCGCCACCTGCCAGCTCGCGAAAAAGCCGCGCCGCCCCGGCACGTGCTCCGCGAGAAACGCCGTCGCACTGCCGAACTCGCCGCCCGCCGAAAAGCCTTGCATCAGACGCGCCATCACGAGGATCACGGGCGCGGCGATGCCGATGCTTTGATAGGTCGGCAGAATCGCGATGATCAGCGTGCCCGCCATCATCAGCAGGATCGACAGCGTGAGCGCCGCCTTGCGGCCGGCTCGGTCCGCATAAGCGCCGATTACAACCGCGCCGAGCGGGCGCATGAAGAACGACACGCCGAAGGTGCCAAGCGTGAGCAACAGCGAGACCGTGTCGTTGCCGGCCGGGAAAAACAGCTTCGCGATGACGACCGCGAAAAAACCGTACACCACCAGATCGAACCATTCGAGCGCGTTGCCGATCGACGCGGCCACCACCGCGCGCCACGAATTTTGCCGGCTCCCCGCCAGGCTTACAGCAGTCGTTGCATTCATGCAGATCTCCGATGCGCGCGAAATATTATTGATGCAGGCCTTCAGACCCGATCCTGCCGCACTGGATGCACGCACAACCAAGGCGGTGTCAGCGCTCTGTGTACCTGAAAAATTAAAACGACGCGAGCGGCAAATGCCCGACGGCCGCCGCGCAAGGCTTGCCGCGTTGCAAGCAGGCCAACAAAAAAACCGCTTCGTCGCAAAAGCGAACGAAGCGGTTTTTTTGCGGCGCAACGGCCGCGCGGCGTAATAACGAACACGCACGAACACGCACGAACACGCACGAACACGCGAGCCTGCAAAGGCTCGCTAAAGCGCTCACTGCTGCTTGATACCTTCAGCCTGAATATGCAGCTTGGTGTCCATGCTGAAGCCATACTTGCTGCCGAAATCCATGCCGTAATCCGCGCGGCTGAAATGACCGCTCGCTTCCACGCCGCACACTTCGCGCTTGAGCACCGGATGCTGCATGCACTTGAAAGATTCGATCTTCAGATTCAGCGGCTTGGTCACGCCGTGTATCGTGAAGTTGCCGACCACCTCGATCGGCTTGTCGCCGTCGAACTTGATGTCAGTGCCCTTGTAGGTCGCCGAAGAAAACTTGGCGACGTCGAAGAACTCGGGCGTCCTCAAATGCTCGTCGAGCTTGGGATTGCCGGTTTCGACCGAAGCCGGGTCGACGGTCACGTCCACCGTGCCGGTTTTTGCCGCGCGGTCGAGGGTCACGATGCCCGAACTCTTGACGAACTTGCCGCGCCACACCGAGAGGCCGCCGAGGTGATCCGCTTCGAAGCTCGGAAAGGTGTGGGTCGGATCAAGCTGATAGGTATCGGCGGCGAACGAGCCGAGCGTGAAAGAAGAAGCCGGCGCGCCTACGGCGATCAACAGGGATGTTTTCAATTCATGCTCCTTTGTTCTGAAAGAAAAGCTGCTGCACCCGAACAGCGCAGCGAACGTCACTTGCGTGCTGCAACGATATGAAACTTGATCACCACTTCATCGGCGACCACCGATGTGTCTTTCCATTCACCGGTACCGATATCGAACTGCGAACGCTTGATCGGCAGGGCGCCGTCGAAGGTCTGCGTCGCGCCCTGCTGGGTGACCGTGACCGGCACCACCACCGTCTGCGATTTGCCCTTGATGGTCAGCTTGCCGGTCACCTTGAACTGATTGCCGCCGGCCGGCGCAATCGCGCCCGACACGAAGGTCGCGTTCGGATACGTCTTCGCGTCGAACCAGTCCTTGCCGCGCACCTGTTCGTTGTAGCTTTCGTCGCCGAGATCGTAGCTGGCGACATCGATGCTGAGCTGCGCGTCGCCCTCGGTCGGTTTGGCCGGATCGAACTTCACTTGCGCGGTGAATTTACCGAACTTGCCTTCCACCGGCACGTTCATCTGTTTGGAGGTTGCGGTCACCGTGCTCTTCGGGACGTCGACCTGTGCGAGCGCGCTGCCGGCTGCAGTGAGCGAAGCCGCCGCGAACGCGGCGAGCATGTAGCGATAAAACGAAACTTTCATGGTTATCCTTATTTGATGAAAGGGAGCATGCGCGACAACAGGCCGTCGCGGTCCAGCCATTGATGCTTGAGCGCCGCCGCCACATGCAATGCGACCAGCACGAGAAGCGTGTAGTTCAGCACGATATGCACGTTCTTCAGCAGTTCCTTGAGATGTGGGTCCGGCGCGATCAGGCGCGGCAGCGGGATCAGCCCGAGGTACACCACCGGCACGTTGGCCGCGGAGCTATACAGATAGCCTGACACGGGAATCGCGATCATCAGCACATACAGCAGCAGATGCGTGAGATGCGCGGCGCCGCGCTGCCAGGCCGGCATGCGGCGCGGCATCGGCGGCGCCCCGTACATGGCGCGCCACAGAATGCGCAGCACGGCGAGCGCGAACACCGTCACGCCGATCCATTTGTGCCAGGAAAAATAGCGCAGCTTGGTCGGCGTGAAGCCGGGGATGTCCGTCATCACCCAACCGAGCGCGAAACCGCACACGATCAGCAACGCGATCACCCAGTGGAAGGCGATGGCGGTTCGCGTGTACGACTCCCGGCCACCGAAAGAAGGATTGTGTGCCATGACAGGTCAACGCTAGAGAGAGGTTAACGGCGCAGCCGGCCTTGCTATTCCCCGCTGCCGATTCGGCTTGCATCGGGCTGCGCAGCTCGGAGCGGGGTGCGGGCTGCGGCACGCGCCAAGGCCGCCATGCTACCCCAAGCGGAAAAAGCTGGCTGCCGCTACATGGAAAGCGCCCATCCCGTCAATTTTGCATGCAGCCAGGCCGGCATTGAACAATTGGGGCCGGACACTGTCAGAGGCATGTTCTTTATGTAAGATTAATTCAAATGCCGGCCCGGCATGGCTCACAGCCGCATTGAGCGCAGCGGCCAGGCGCGTTTGGTACTATTGCTTCACGTTTTGCTCCACGTTTTTGCCTGTCCCGCCTTGAGAACCGGCATTGCACGCCTCCCCTCACGTCGTTAGCCCCTGTGCCGTATGGAACATGACAACCTGATCGCGTGCCATGAGTGCGATACGCTGTTCCGCAAGCCACCGCTTGTCGGGCGTATGGTCGCGCGCTGTCCGCGCTGCGGCGCGACGCTCTATCGCGGCATCTCCCGCAAGCTCGACAGCATCACCGCGATGACCCTCGCCGCGCTATTCACCTTCCTGATCGCCCAAGGCTTCCCGATCCTCGAACTGGAAACCAACGGCATCACCTCGCAGACCTCGCTGTTCGGCGCGCTCGTCGCGTTATGGAACGAGGACATGCAGATCGTGGCGATCATGGTGTTCTGTTCGACCATCCTGTTTCCGCTGATCGAACTGCTCGCACTCCTCTATGTGTTGATCCCGCTGCGCGCCGGCTATGTGCCGCCGGCCTTCAACCGCGTACTGCGCGCCATTCAATTCGTCCGGCCGTGGGGGATGATCGAAGTGTTCATGCTCGGCGTGCTGATCACGATCGTGAAGATGGTGAGTCTCGCGCGCGTGATTCCCGAAGCGGCGCTGTTCGCCTTCGGCGCGCTGACGCTGATGTTCGCAGTGGTCGTCACTTTCGACCCGCGCATTCTGTGGGACCTCGCAGACGAAATGGGCGACCGAAAGCAGCGCCCGCTGCCGCGCACCGAGGCCGACAGCGCGGCGGCCGTCGTCGATATCGCGGCGGAGTCCCCCACGCCTTCCACCGGCCAACCCGGTGTGCCACCGGCACCGCATCAGGGATGAGCACACGATGAAATACGTCACCGCGATGCGTGCGGGTCTGGTCTCCTGCCATGCGTGCGGACGTGTCGAGCCGCGCATCCGCTCCGTCACCCCGCAGCATTGCAGCCGTTGCGGCGCGGTACTGCACCGGCGCAATCCCGATAGCCTGATGCGCACCTGGGCGTTATTGATCGCGGCGGCCTTGCTGTATATTCCGGCGAATCTGTTGCCGGTGATGCACACCTCATCGCTGCTCGGATCCGAAGACGACACCATCATGAGCGGCGTCGTCTATTTCTGGACCTCCGGCGACTGGCCACTAGCGGTGATCGTGTTCGTCGCCAGCATCATGGTGCCGATGCTCAAGCTCAGCGTGCTGCTGCTGCTCACCGTCACTGCGCAGCGCCGCTCGCACTGGCGGCCGGAGCAGCGCACCACGCTGTACCGGATGGTCGAACGGATCGGGCGCTGGTCGATGCTCGACGTCTTCGTCGTCACGCTGACAGTCGCGCTGGTGCGCTTCAAGTCGCTTGCTGTCATCACGGCCGGGCCGGGCGCCCTTGCCTTCGGCTCGGTGGTGATTCTGACCATGATGGCATCCATGCAATTCGATCCACGGCTCATCTGGGACAACGTGGAAGGCAGTACCCAAAAACCTCAGGACCTCAACCATGACTAGCCCGCAAGGACCGACGCCCGCCTCCGATGCGCCGCGCAACGATTCGAACGGACCCAGACTGCCGCCCCAACTGCCAGACCCCGAGATCGAGCCGCGCCGCCGCTGGCTGCCCTCGCTGGTCTGGGTGATTCCGCTGATTGCCGCGCTGATCGGCGTCGCGCTCGTGATCAAGTCGGTGACCGAAAGAGGCCCGACCATCACCATCTCTTTCACCAGCGCCGAAGGACTCGAGCCCGGCAAGACCAAAGTCAAGTACAAGGACGTCGACGTCGGCTCGGTGAAGACCATCACGCTGTCGAAGGATCTGTCGCACGTGCTGGTCCAGGTGCTGCTCACCAAGGAAGCCGAGGACTTCGCGGTCAAGGATTCGCGCTTCTGGGTGGTGCGGCCGCGGGTCGGCGCGAGCGGCGTATCGGGGCTCAGCACGCTGCTGTCGGGCGCATACATCGGCGCGGACGCCGGCCATTCGCCGGACAGCGAATCGCGCTTCGTCGGCCTCGAAACGCCGCCGCCCATCACCGGCGACCAGAAGGGCCATCAATTCGTCCTGCACGGCGACTCGCTCGGCTCGATCGACATCGGCTCGCCGATTTTCTACCGGCGCGTGCAGGTCGGCCAGGTGGTCGGCTTCTCGCTCGACAAGGACGGCACCGGCGTGACAATGCAGGTGTTCGTGGCGGCGCCGTTCGACCAGTACGTCGGCACCAACACGCGCTGGTGGCATGCGAGCGGCGTCGATTTGCGGCTCGATTCGAGCGGCTTCAAGCTGAACACCCAGTCGCTCGCGACCGTGGTCGTCGGCGGCCTGTCGTTCCAGTCGCCGCAGGGCCAGGGCGTGGGCGCGCAGGCGCCGAACAACACGACCTTCCGCCTCGGTTCCGACGAAGTGGACGCAATGCGCGAACCGGACGGCGTGCCGTTGCGTGTGGTAATGAACTTCAACCAGTCGCTGCGCGGGCTGTCGGTCGGCGCGCCGGTCGACTTCCGCGGCATTGTGCTCGGCCAGGTGTCCAACATCGGCATCGACTACGATCCGAAGACGCGTACCTTCACGATGCCGGTGACGATGAACCTGTACCCGGACCGCCTCGGCAGGCGCTTCCGCGAATCGGCGCCGACACCGGGCACGCTGGCTGGGCAGAACTTGCTGCAGCAGCTCGTCAAGCATGGTCTGCGTGGCCAGTTGCGTACCGGCAACCTGATCACGAGCCAGTTGTACGTCGCGCTCGACATCTTCCCGAAGGCGCCGCCGGCCACGGTCGACGTGACGGGCGACCCGCTTGAGTTGCCGACGATTCCGAACACGCTCGACGAACTGCAACTGCAAGTCGCCGACATTGCGAAGAAGCTCGACAAGGTGCCGTTCGACCAGATCGGTACGAACCTGAACAGCGCGCTGAAGAACGCCGACCAGCTCTTCACGCGGCTCGACAAGGAAGTCGTGCCGCAGGCGCGCGACACCTTGGCGGCTGCGAAGCAGACCTTCGGTTCGGCCGAGGCGACGTTGCAGCAGGATTCACCGTTGCAGTCGGATGTTCATCAGGCGTTGCAGGAGTTGACGCGCACGTTGCAGTCGCTGAATGCGCTGTCGGACTATCTGGAGCGTCATCCGGAATCGCTGTTGCGCGGTAAAACAGGAGATAAACCATGATGTTTGCCCGGCTCCCCCGCCCGCCGCGCGGGCTCGTGCGCGGCGCCGCTTATGTTGGCGCTCTGGCCGGACTGGTGGCGATGGCGGCGTGTTCGTCGCCCACTAGCCGGTTTTATACGCTGGGCGATGGCGGCACTGTTTCCGCTGCTGCGTCTGTGTCGGCGGCTCCGGTCAGCGCTCGGACTTCGGCTGCGCCGGCTTGGCTGATCGAGGTTGCGCCGATCGATGTGCCGCCTCAAGTGGCCAAGAATCAGCTCGTCGTGCAGACGGGACCCACGCAGGTCCAGGTACTGGAGCAGGAGCGCTGGGCTTCGTTGCCCGGTGATGAGATTCGTCGGGCTTTGTCGACCAGTCTCACGCAACAGCTCGGCACGATCGATGTGTATGGCACGGCTTATCCGGATGCGGTGCCGGTTTATCGGGTCAGCATGAATGTGCAACGGTTCGAGTCATGGCCGGGGTCGCATGCGTTGATCGACGCGGTTTGGAGCGTACGGGCTGTACGCAGTACTGCTGTGATGACTTGTCGAAGTGTTGTTAGTGAGCCGGTTGGCGGCGGTTATGACGCTCTCGTTAATGGGCACCGGTTGGCGCTGCAGCAGATTTCGTTGCAAGTTGCTGCTGGGGTGAAGGCGATGGCTGTTGCTGCTCCGCAGGGTCGGGCCAGTTCCACTGGCAAGGGGGCTGGTGTTGTGGTGGCAGTGCCTGCTTGTCCTTCTGCTGTTGGTACTGCTAGTTAAGGTTTTTTTGCCTTTTGCGGCGGCATTCTTCTGTGTGCCTACGGCGTTGGCCTTTCCTTGATTTCTTAGTGGTCTATTAGCTTCGCCCCTGTGCGGGGCAGGCACTTACTTTCTTTGCCGCCGCAAAGAAAGTAAGCAAAGAAAGCGGCTTCACACCGCTAATTCTTAAGCGGGTCCCCTGGCTTGGAGGAGGCAGTGGAGCATCTGGAATCGGTGTTCTCGCACACTCCGCGCTGGTGACAAGGCAGTCATTCTTCCGGCGGCGCTGCGCGCGCCGTGGCGGTACTTCTCAAAACCGATGGGGCGTGTGCGCCTTCGGCATCATCCTTCCCGCCTCGCACTACGTGCTCGCCGGGACGGTCTGCAAGGGAAACCAGGGGCTTCGTTTTGGTTTGGTGGGAGCCATCGGCTTCGCCTCGGCGAGGCGCCGAGGCGATTTGCGGTTTGCGGAAAAGTGACACCCAGCGGTAATTCGGCAAGACGCAGAGGTTGCTACGGTACTGAGAAAGGTACGCGCCGATCGCTACAAATCCACCCAAATGCGGACCACCTTACCAGGCAAAACGTTGACACGAAAATGACGGATGGTGTTGAGAAGTACCGCTACGGCGCGCGCAGCGCCGCCGGAAGAATGACTGCCTTGTCACCAGCGCGGAGTGTGCGAGAACACTGATTCCAGATGCTCCACTGCCTCCTCCAAGCCAGGGGACCCGCTTAAGAATTAGCGGTGTGAAGCCGCTTTCTTTGCTTACTTTCTTTGCGGCGGCAAAGAAAGTAAGTGCCTGCCCCGCACAGGGGCGACGCTAATAAACCAATATCAAATCAAGGAAAGGCCAACGCCGTAGGCACACAGAAGAATGCCGCCGCAAAAGGCAAAAAAGAAAAAAATGCAAAACCTCAACCAGAAGAAAAACAACATGCCATATCCTTCCCGCTAACGACCACCCAGCGCCGCAGGCAAAAAAGCAATGTTCACCACTATCCAAAGATTCATCAAAAAATGGCGCGCCTCTCGCGACAGCGGCCACCAGCTAGACGCGCTGCTAGCGATCGCTGACAAGACAGCGCCATACCCTGACCGCAGTGAGTGGCTGATCGAGCTCGCGCATTGGATCCGCCGCGGGGGCGCCGTGCAACCGGCCGGATCCAGCACCGCATCGGACACCACATCCGATTCGCGCTCAATCCCCGCGCACACAAGAATCCGTTATCTGCTCAACGTTCTGGACCGCAATCCAGCCTGGAAGGCAAACGTCGCCGGCATCCTCCGCGCGCTGCTACGCGAAAGCGACAGCCTCTCGCTCCTCTGCGATGCAGGCATGCCAGTCCACTCGGCCTTCTTCGGCGCCATGTTCGAACGACTCGAAGCCTCGCTGATTCCGCCCGCGCCGAACCGGCGCGATCTCACCGCGATCGTCACGCTGATGTTCAGCGCCGAGCGCGACGCCGAGTGGATCGACGCAATACCGACCGATCTGCTCACCCGCATCCACGCCCTCTTCGACTACGCGCAAGACGAAGACGAACACGAGCAGCGCGAAACCACACCGTTCTCGCTCGACCTGCTGGCCGCCCTGCACAACCTCACCTGCCAGATCAGCTCGACCGGTCTGTCGCAAACCGTGCGTAGCCGTCTCGGTGAAGTCGATGTCCGCGATGCCGGCGATGTGCGCGTCGCGATGGAAAAGCAGCCGTTCTACCGGCTCACGCGCGCGATGCTCGCCGTCGAAGCCGCGCATCAGGCGGTCGTCGAAGGCGGCCCGCAAGACAAGCTGCTGCATGAGGTCAACTTTCTGCGTCTGCTGCTCGACGAATGCCGCAGCGCCACCGACAACGTCTTCGCGCATCTCTATCGCAACGGTGTCAGCGTCGATATCGTGTTTCAGGTCGAGCGGATGCGCATGCGCATCGTGCGCGCCGAGCATCTGCTGAACGCATGGATGGCGCAGGACGATCCGCACGCCGGCGCGCGTCTGACCGCCGAGCTCGTGAACGCGAATCATGCGAGCCAAAGCGTTGCCCACCTGGTGCGCAGCAATTTCTCGCTGCTCGCACGCAAGGTCGTCGAATACAGCGCCGACACTGGCGAACACTACATCGCGCGCGATCGCGCCGAATACCTGAAGATGCTGCGCATGGCGGCCGGCGGCGGACTCGTGACCGTCGTCACGGTATGCATGAAATTCGCGATCACCGGCGCGCATCTGCAAGCGATGTTCGAAGGCCTGCTGGCCGGCATCAACTACGCGGCCAGCTTCATGCTGATGCACTTCCTGCACTTCACGCTCGCCACCAAACAGCCGGCGATGACCGCGCCCACCCTCGCGCGCGAACTCGACGGGACCGGCACGCCGGCCGGCGTCGACAGCTTCGTGAGTTCTGTGACCGCGCTGATCCGCACGCAAGCGGCAGCGGTGCTCGGCAACGTACTGCTGGTGTTCCCGGTGTGCCTCGGCGTGCAATTGCTGTGGCACACGCTCTTCAACGGCAACCTCATCTCGCCGGAGAAAGCCCACGCGACGCTGCACTCCTTCTCGCTGCTCGGGCCGACGCCGTTCTATGCGGCGCTGACCGGCGTGCTGCTATGGTCGTCGAGCCTGCTCGCGGGTTGGGCGGACAACTGGTTCGTCCTGCATCGCGTGGCCGATGCGCTCGCTTACAACCGGCGGCTGCGCATGACGCTCGGTGCGGCCGGCGCCGCCCGCCTCGCGCAATTCTGCCGCTCGAATGTGGCGGGCGCCGCGGGCAATATCACCCTCGGCCTGATGCTCGGGCTCGTGCCGGCAATCCTCACCGCCTTCGCGTTCGCTTTCGAAGTGCGCCACGTCACGCTCAGCGCCGGCTCGATCGGTGTCGCGCTCGGCGTGCTCGGTAAAGGCGCGTTGGAGTTGCCGGAGCTGTGGTGGGCGGTCGCGGGGGTCGGCAGCATGGCGATACTGAACGTGGCCGTGAGCTTCGCGCTCGCCTTCTACATGGCGGTGAAATCGCGCGATTTGCGGCGCACCACGGTGCGCTCGCTGCGCGGCGCGATCTGGCAACGCGTGTTCCAGCGTCCGCTCGAACTGGTGTGGCCGGTGCGCACCCGGGCGCCTCACCCCGACCGCGTACAATAGCGCCTTATCTAACGCCTTCCGGCAACCTCAATGTCCTTTGACTTCTTCCTTCCCTGTCCGCGCGGCCTCGAAGCTTCGCTCGCCGCCGAACTCGCCGAAATTGCCGCGAACCATCTGAACGGCGCGCCGTTCACGGCCGGCGCACAAGTTCCGGGCGGCGTGCATTTCCGCGGGGGCTGGGCCGCCGGCATGGCCGCCAACCTGCATTCGCGCCTCGCGAGCCGCGTGCTGCTGAAAATCGCGCATCGGCCGTATCGCAGCGAGCAGGATATCTACGCACTCGCGCTCGAACAGCGTTGGGAACAGTGGTTCTCGGCGAACGAAACGCTGCGCGTGGACGTTACCGCGATCAAATCGCCGCTGCGCAGTCTCGAATTCGCGACCCTGCGTGTCAAGGACGCGATCTGCGACCGTCTGCGTGAAGTCAGCGGCGCGCGTCCGAGTATCGACACCGGCATGCCCGATGTGCGCGTGTTCGCCTTCCTCACCGCCACCGATTGCACGCTCTACCTCGACACCTCCGGCGATCCGCTCTTCAAGCGCGGCTGGCGCCTGGACAAGGGCGCGGCGCCGCTGCGCGAGAACCTCGCGGCGGGCATCCTGCGTCTGACCGGCTGGACTGCCGGCACGCCGCTGTACGACCCGATGTGCGGCAGCGGCACGTTCCTCGCGGAAGCCGCGCAAGTCGCGCTGAATATCGCGCCCGGTGCCGAACGCCGCTTCGGCTTCGAAAAGCTCAAGCAATACGAAGCCAGGACATGGCAAACGCTGAAGGCTGCCGCGCTCGACGCCAAACACGCCGCCCGCAATTCGCGCGCCGATCTGCAGATCTTCGGCAGCGATATTTCCGGCGACATGTTGGACAAAGCGCGCGCCAACTTCCAGCGCGCCGGTCTGCCTTCCATTCCGCTCAAACAGGTCGACGCGCGCGGCATGACGGCGCCCTCGTCTGAGCCGGGCATTCTCGTCGCGAATCCGCCGTACGGCGAACGGATCGAAGTGCGCGGCCGCAACGCGCGCGGCGAAATCCGCGAAGGCCGGGGAAATCGTGAAAGCCGCGAAGACGACGGCTTCCGCCGCGCTCAGGAAGAAGCACCGGACAGCGAGTTTTTCCAGTCGTTCGGCGATGCGCTAAAGCAGCGCTTCACCGGCTGGCACGCGTTTATTCTCACGTCGGATCGCAAGCTGCCTGGCCAGTTGCGTCTGCGCGAGTCGACCAAAACACCGCTCTTCAATGGCGCGCTCGAATGCCGGTTGTTCCGCTTCGATCTGATCGCCGGCAGTGTCCGGCAACGGCCGCAGAACGATACGCCGGCGGCTTAAGCCCGTAGCGCAACAGCCTTGCTGAAAAAGCCGCGAACCTCAGAGGTTCGCGGCTTTTTTTCGTCTGCACGCGCTCGTATCTATTCGCACTTCCGTCACGCCCTACTGACAGCACGCTGTCAGTAGCCCCCCTGCACACTCCTTCTCACGCCATCCGGCGCTTTGCACGGCTTACCCCCATCCACAGGAGAGTGACATGTCCGCATCATCCAAAGTTGTTGCATGGTTCGAGATTCCGTCGGTCGATTTCGATCGCGCTGTTCGCTTTTATGAAACGGCGCTCGACGTCAAACTGAATCGCCAGGAAGTCGGCGGCCAGCCGATCGCGATCTTCGGCTACGAGGAGCCGGCCACCGGCGGCGCGATCGTCCACAGCCCGTCGATGACGCCGACCGACGACGGCGTTCTCGTCTATCTGAACGCGCAACCGACCGTCGACGCCACGCTCGCCCGCGTCGAACAGGCCGGTGGCAAGACCGATGGACCGGTGATCAAGCTGCCGCAGGACATCGGCTACATCGCGTTCTTCACCGATACGGAAGGCAACCGTCTCGGCCTGCATTCGCAAACCAACGGTTAAACGGCCAAGCTGCGACGGCGGCGAATCGTCAACCGATCTGAATACCGACCGGAGCGCGGCGTGCGGCGCTATCATCGCGGGACTGTTCCTGTTCTTTTCTACAAGACGCCCACGATGACGCGCCGCGCCGACCGCCTGTTCCAGATCGCCGAACTGCTGCGCGGACGGCGTCTGACCACCGCGCAACAACTCGCCGACTGGCTCAACATCTCGTTGCGCACGGTCTATCGCGACGTGCGCGATCTGCAACTCTCAGGTGTGCCGATCGAAGGCGAAGCCGGCATCGGCTACCGGTTAAGCCGTGCGGCGAGCTTGCCGCCGCTCACCTTCACCGCCGACGAACTGGCCGCACTCGCGGCAGGCGCGCGAATGCTCGAATCGTGGGGCGGCGCCGGCTTTGCGAGCGGTGCGCGCGGCGCGTTGGCGAAGATCGCGTCGGCGATGCCCGCCGACAAACGCGCGAAGCTCGAGCGCCTGGCCATCTTCGCGCCGTCGTTTCACATCAAAGCGGATTTTTCCGCGAAGGTAGACGCGCTGCATCGCGCGATCGACGGCCGTCAAGTAGTGAGCTTTGCGTACACCGATGTGAACGGCGCGGCCACCGAGCGGCGCGTATGGCCGCTGGCGCTCGCCTATTGGGGCGCACGCTGGACACTTGGCGCCTGGTGTGAATTACGTAGCGACTTCCGCAATTTCGGACTGGAGAAGATCCAGAATCTGCAGGTGCTCGAACACTATCCGGACCAGGAAGGCAGACGGCTGGCGGATCTTTTGCGACATGTCGGCGCAAAGCGGCAGTGAGGGTCGCGACCTGCCGCCTGGCAGGCCGCAAACCGCCGAGGCGCGTTACTCCACTGACTTCACCATATCCTCGATCACCTTCTTCGCATCGCCGAACACCATCATCGTCTTGTCCATGTAGAACAGGTCGTTGTCGAGGCCGGCGTAACCCGCTGCCATCGAACGTTTATTGACGATCACGGTACGCGCCTTGTACGCCTCGATGATCGGCATGCCGGCAATCGGCGACTTCGGATCGTTCTTCGCCGCCGGATTCACGACGTCGTTCG
Source organism: Paraburkholderia sp. IMGN_8 (assembly GCF_038050405.1). NCBI lineage: Bacteria > Pseudomonadati > Pseudomonadota > Betaproteobacteria > Burkholderiales > Burkholderiaceae > Paraburkholderia > Paraburkholderia sp. IMGN_8. Next base: position 3,902,306 of record NZ_CP150900.1, read on the forward strand.
CGCCGAGCACCAGCACCACGTCGACCTGGCCGAACTCGCCGTTGATGTCGTCCATTTCGAACACCATGTCGTACGGCACTTCGGCTTCCGCGAGCAGCACGTTCATGTGCCCCGGCATCCGTCCGGCCACCGGGTGAATCGCGTATTTCACCTCGATGCCCTTCTCGACCAGCTTGTCGGTGAGTTCCTTCAACGCATGCTGCGCACGCGCCACCGCCAAGCCGTAACCCGGCACGATCACCACGGTTTCGGCATTGCCGAGCATGAACGACGCATCGTCGGCCGAACCGGCTTTCACCGGACGCTGTTCCGCCGCACCACCCGCAGCGGCTGCGCCCGGTTCGTTGCCGAAGCCGCCGAGAAGCACGTTGAAGAACGAGCGGTTCATCGCACGGCACATGATGTACGACAGGATCGCACCGGACGAACCCACCAGCGAACCCGCGATGATCAGCATCGGATTGTTCAGCGAGAAACCGATACCCGCCGCCGCCCAGCCCGAATACGAATTGAGCATCGACACGACCACCGGCATGTCCGCGCCGCCGATCGGAATGATGATCAGCACCCCGAGCGCGAACGCGATCGCCGTCATGAGGATGAACGGCAGCCACGACTGCGTGAGGAAGAAGATCGCGCCGAAGCCGAGCATCGCGATCGCCAGCATCAGGTTGATCAGATGCTGCCCCGCATAGACGACCGGCGCGCCCTGGAAGAGCCGGAACTTGTACTTGCCCGACAGCTTGCCGAACGCGATCACCGAACCGGAGAACGTAATCGCGCCGACGAACGTGCCGATGAACAGTTCGACCCGGTTGCCATACGGCAGGAAGCCCGGCACCGGATTCTCGGGATCGACGAGACCGAACGCCGACGGCTCCGACACCACCGCATACGCGATGCACACCGCCGCGAGACCGATCAGCGAGTGCATCGCCGCGACCAGTTCCGGCATCTTGGTCATCTCGACGCGCGCGGCAACGAACGCACCGACAGCGCCGCCAATCACCAGCGCGACCAGCAGCAGGCCGAGTCCCAGGCCGAGATTCGAGCCGAGCGCGGCAGCCTGTTTGGTGATCAGCACGAGGGTCGTCAGGATCGCGATCGCCATCCCGACCATGCCGAAGGTGTTGCCGACGCGCGCCGTCTTCGGATTCGACAGCCCCTTGAGCGCCTGAATGAAGCAGACCGACGCAACCAGATAAAGCAGCGTGACGACGTTCAGACTCATTACGCGTTCTCCCTGGTCGTGGATTGTGCCTTGTCAGCGGGGAGCTTCTTCGGCTCTTTCTTGCGGAACATCTCCAGCATTCGCCTCGTGACGAGAAAGCCGCCGAATACGTTGACCGCCGCCAGCGCGACGGCGAGCGTGCCGAAGAACTTGCCCGGCGTGCCCAGCGTGAGGCCCGTCGCCAGCATCGCGCCGACGATCACGATCGCCGAGATCGCATTGGTCACGGCCATCAGCGGCGTATGCAGCGCAGGCGTGACGTTCCAGACGACATGGTAGCCGACGTAAATCGCCAGCACGAAGATGATCAGGTTGATGACGGTGTGGTTGATGACTTCCATCGCCGCTCTCCTATGTAGTGGTGGTTTGCTTCAGGCCTTGCGCGCAACTTCGCCGTCGCGGGCCAGCAGCGTGGCCGCGACGATGTCGTCTGCGAGATCGATGTTCAGCGCCCCTTCCTTCGTGATGATCAGCTTGAGGAAGTCGAGCAGGTTGCGGGCGTACAGGGACGACGCATCGGCGGGCACCATGGAGGCCAGATTCGTATAGCCGACGATCTGCACGCCGTGTTTAGTGACGACCTGGTCCGCTTCGGTCAACGGGCAGTTGCCGCCGCGCCGGCCGTCATATTCGGCGCCGCGTCCGGCCGCGAGGTCCACCAGCACCGAGCCGGGCTTCATCGCCTGGACGGTTTCGACGGAAATCAGCGTCGGCGCGGCGCGGCCCGGGATCAATGCGGTCGAGATCACCACGTCCGCCTGTTTCGCGCGTTCGTGCACCAGCGCCGACTGGCGTTGCAGCCAGCCTGGCGGCATCGGCCGCGCATAACCGCCGACGCCCTGCGCGGCTTCGCGCTCCTCATCGGTTTCGTACGGGACATCGAGAAACTTGGCGCCTAGCGATTCGATCTGCTCTTTCACCGCCGGACGCACGTCGGACGCTTCGATCACCGCGCCCAGGCGCTTGGCCGTCGCAATCGCCTGCAAACCGGCCACGCCCGCGCCGAGAATCAGCACGCGCGCCGCTTTGACGGTGCCGGCCGCCGTCATCAGCATCGGCATGAAGCGCGGGTAGAACGTCGCCGCCACCAGCACCGCCTTGTACCCGGCGATGTTCGCCTGCGACGACAGCACGTCGAGGCTTTGCGCGCGGGTGGTGCGCGGCGCGGCCTCGAGCGCGAACGCGGTGACGCCGGCCGCGGCGAGTTTCAACGCGTTTTCGGCGTTGAAAGGATCGAGCATGCCGACCAGCGTCGCGCCGCGCTTCAGAAGCGGCAGCTCGGCATCGGTTGGGGACTGGACTTTGAGAACGAGCTCTGCGCCGAACGCGGTGGCCGCATCGACGATTTCCGCGCCGGCGGCTGTAAAGGCATCGTCAGGGAAGCTCGCGCCGGTGCCGGCGCCGCTCTGGATCGTGACCCGGTGGCCCTGGGTCACATACTTCCTGACCGTTTCGGGCGTCGCGGCGACGCGGGTTTCGTGCGCGCGCGTCTCAGCTGGCACTCCGATGTGCATCGTTGTTCCTCCTCGACTTCCTGTTTTACGACAGATCCGCCGACGAGGCACGCCGGCTTGCAAGTGCAACGGCTAACGCGTCACTTTAACCGAAACAGGGGGGTTCGCCGAAATCGGGGACAATCCGGGGGTCCTGGCCCTGCGGGGCGGCTTGCTGGCTGGGCCACCTGGCGCTCGCTGCCGGCAACCCTGCTACCGCCCCGGCCGCTGCCCTAGTCGATGTTCCGCCCACGGCCCCCGTTGCAGCCCCGCCCATCGCCGGTCGCCCCCCGCCGGTCGCCCCCCGCCGGTCGCCCGCTTCCCGGCAGCCCAGGCCCATAGGCGGTAAAATGCGCTCCCATGAGACCGGAAACCTGGGTGCCGCACGTCACCGTTGCGGCCATTGTCGAGCGTGACGGACGTTTTCTCGTGGTCGAGGAACATACCGTCGACGGCCTGCGCCTGAACCAACCTGCCGGCCATCTGGAGGCGGGCGAAACGCTTCTGGAAGCGGTCATCCGCGAAACGCTCGAAGAAACCGCCCATCCGTTCACGCCCGAGGCGCTGGTCGGCATGTATATGACCCATATCGAGCGGCCCGGCGATGAAGGCGTGACGTATCTGCGCTTCACCTATTGCGGCAAGAGCGGCGAAGAGGACGCGAAGCGCGCACTCGACCCCGACATCGTCCGCACGCTGTGGATGAGCGCCGACGAATTGCGTGCATGTCCCGAACGGCACCGCACGCCGCTCGTCATGCAATGTATCGACGATTACCTCGCGGGCCGGCGTTTCCCGCTCGACTTCGTGCACACGCATTCGGTCGGGCCTAATCAGTCCACAAACGCGGTCAATGACCGATCAATGAAGTCAGGCAGCACGCAGTGAGCACCTTATGAGCAAGCAGAAAGTCGTAGTAGGCATGTCGGGCGGCGTCGATTCGTCGGTCACCGCGTGGCTGCTGAAGGAACAAGGCTACGACGTGGTCGGCCTGTTCATGAAAAACTGGGAAGACGACGACGACAGCGAGTACTGCTCGACGCGGCAGGACTGGATCGACGTCGTCTCGGTGGCGGACCTGATCGGCATCGACGTCGAAGCGGTCAACTTCGCCGCCGAATACAAGGACCGCGTGTTCGCCGAATTCCTGCGCGAATATTCGGCCGGCCGCACGCCGAATCCGGACGTGCTGTGCAACGCTGAAATCAAGTTCAAGGCCTTCCTCGACCACGCGATGTCGCTCGGCGCGGAAACCATCGCGACCGGCCACTACGCACGCGTGCGCGAGAACAACGGCCGCTTCGAACTGCTGAAGGCATTCGATCACACGAAGGATCAGTCGTACTTCCTGCATCGGTTGAATCAGGCGCAGTTGTCGAAGACGCTGTTTCCGTTGGGCGAGATTCCGAAAACCAAAGTGCGCGAAATCGCCGAACAGATCGGGCTGCCGAATGCGAAGAAGAAGGACTCGACCGGCATCTGCTTTATCGGCGAACGGCCGTTCCGCGATTTTCTGAATCGCTATCTGCCGACCCAACCCGGGCCGATGAAAACCACCGACGGCAAAGTAGTCGGCGAACACATCGGTCTCGCGTTCTACACGTTCGGTCAACGCAAGGGCATCGGCCTCGGCGGCAGCAAGGACGGCAGCGGCGAACCGTGGTTCGTCGCCGGTAAGGATATTGCGTCGAACACGCTGTATGTCGCGCAAGGTCACGATCATTCGTGGCTGCTGAGCCATACGCTCTGCGCGGGCAATACGAGCTGGGTGGCGGGCGAACCGCCGGCGGAAGGCTTCGCGTGCGGCGCGAAAACCCGCTACCGGCAAGCAGACGCGCCCTGCACGTTTAGCGCGGCGGCTAGCGCGGCGGGCGTCGCCGAGGGCCTGTTCGAGCTGAATTTCGACGCGGCCCAATGGGCTGTCACACCGGGGCAATCGGCCGTGCTCTACGATGGCGAGGTCTGTCTGGGCGGCGGCATCATCGAACACGCGGTGACCGGGCAGCCGACTGCGCGTCAACCACAAAAGGCGGCGTTGCTCACCGCCCGCTAAGCAAAAGTCCTATCGTGCGGCGGCACTTACCGCCGCTGCACGCGCTTCACCCGCTCGTTTCATCTTCAAGCCGCAGCTTCACCATAAAAGGTCAGCTGTTCGTTTCCCTTCCCGGCGGATTCCGCTTGCGCCCACGGCGTTGGCGATCCCTCCGTGACGACCTTCACTGCACTGGAGACCCCATGTTTTCTCGACGTTATCTGGCGATGTGGTGCGCAGTCGTGCTGCTCGCCGTCTGCGCGGCGCTCGTCGCGACGCATCACATTTCGTGGCTCTGGATCGCCGTGCCGGTGGCGCTCGTCGCGCTCGGCATCTTCGATCTGACGCAGGAGCATCATGCGATTCTGCGCAACTATCCGCTGTGGGGCCACTTCCGTTTCCTGTTCGAATTCATCCGGCCGGAAATCCGCCAGTATTTCGTCGAAGGCGATACCGACGAGAAACCGTTCTCTCGCGCGCAACGCAGCATCGTCTATCAGCGCGCGAAGAACGACGTCGACAGCCGCCCCTACGGCACTGAACTCGACGTTAAAGCCGTCGCGCATGAATGGATCAGCCACTCCCTCGCGCCGACGACGCTCGACAATCACGACTTCCGCATCGTGGTCGGCCCGGATCGCGCGCAGCCTTACTCGATGTCGATTTTCAACGTGTCCGCGATGAGCTTCGGTTCGCTGTCGGCGAACGCGATCATGGCGCTGAACCTCGGCGCGAAGAAAGGCAACTTCGCGCACGACACCGGCGAAGGTTCGATGTCGAAATATCACCGCGAGCATGGCGGCGACATCATCTGGGAAATCGCGTCGGGCTATTTCGGCTGCCGTAACGACGACGGCACCTTCAGCGCGGAGAAGTTCGCGAAGCAGGCCGCCGAACCGCAAGTGAAGATGATCGAGGTGAAGCTGTCGCAAGGCGCCAAACCCGGTCACGGCGGCGTGCTGCCGGCCGCCAAGATCACACCGGAGATTGCGGAAACGCGCGGCGTGCCGATGGGCCGCGACTGCATCTCGCCGGCCACTCACTCCGAGTTCTCGACGCCGCGCGGCCTGCTCGAATTTATCGACCGCCTGCGCACGCTGTCCGGCGGCAAACCGACCGGGTTCAAGCTGTGCATCGGACATCCGTGGGAATTTTTCGGCATTGCGAAGGCGATGCTGGAGACGGGCATTTTGCCGGACTTTATCGTGGTCGACGGCGCTGAAGGCGGTACGGGCGCCGCGCCGCTGGAATTCACCGATCACGTCGGCGTGCCGTTGCAAGAAGGGCTGCTGATGGTGCACAACACGCTGGTGGGTATCGGCTTGCGCCAGCGCATCCGCATCGGCGCGAGCGGCAAGATGATCACCGCGTTCGACATTACGAAGACGCTGGCGATCGGCGCCGACTGGGTCAACGCGGCGCGCGGCTTCATGTTCGCGGTCGGCTGCATCCAGGCGCAGACCTGCCACACCGGCCGCTGCCCGACCGGCGTCGCGACGCAGGATCCGGTGCGCCAGCGCGCTTTGGTCGTGCCGGACAAGGCTGACCGTGTCTTCAACTTCCATCACAACACGCTGCACGCGTTGAAGGAAATCATTCAGGCAGCGGGGCTCAAGCATCCGGCGGAACTGCGCGCGCATCACATCGTGCGGCGCGTGTCGTCGCATGAGGTGCAGTTGATGTCGGAACTGCTGAAGTATCTCGAGCCGAACGATCTGCTCAATGGCAACTATCGTTATTCCTTGTACGAGAAGTGGTGGCCGGTGGCGCAAAGCGATTCGTTTGCGCCCAAGATGGAACTGGCCGCGACGTAATTTGGGAGTGGTGGCGATCGGCTCGTGGGCCGATCGTCGCAAAGTCTCGGGTGTTGACGACGAAGGGCCGCTTTGCGCGACCCTTCGTCGTTTAGAGATCCCTCCAGGCCCGTCCGACCCCGCAAAACGGACACCCCCCTCCCTTTCCGTTAAAATCTACTGTTTAGCACTTCGCTCCACGGCCAGCTCGCGCGCTTCGGCGCTTGCGGCGCGGCCCTATGCCCGAAAGGCACTTCATGCTCACGTTTCAGCAAATTATCCTGACACTGCAATCCTATTGGGATAAGCAGGGTTGCGCGTTGCTCCAGCCGATCGACATGGAAGTCGGCGCGGGCACGTCCCACGTCCACACGTTCCTGCGCGCGATCGGCCCGGAACCGTGGCGAGCCGCCTATGTGCAGCCGTCGCGCCGCCCGAAAGACGGCCGCTACGGCGAGAACCCGAACCGTCTGCAGCATTACTACCAGTACCAGGTGGTACTGAAGCCGGCGCCGGAAAACATCCTCGACCTGTACCTCGGCTCGCTCGAAGCGCTCGGCTTCGATCTGAAGCAGAACGACGTGCGTTTCGTCGAAGACGACTGGGAAAACCCGACGCTCGGCGCGTGGGGCCTCGGCTGGGAAGTGTGGCTGAACGGCATGGAAGTCACCCAGTTCACCTACTTCCAGCAAGTCGGCGGTCTGGACTGCAAGCCGGTACTCGGCGAAATCACCTACGGTCTCGAACGTCTCGCGATGTACTTGCAGAAGGTCGAGAACGTCTACGACCTGGTCTGGACCGAGTGGGAAGAGCAAGGCCCGAACGGCCCGGAAATCCGTCGCCTGACTTACGGCGACGTGTATCACCAGAACGAGGTCGAACAGTCGACCTACAACTTCGAGTACGCGAACGTCGAGTTGCTGTTCTCGATCTTCAACAGCTACGAAGCGGAAGCAAAGCGGATGATCGAAGCGCAGATCGCGCTGCCCGCTTATGAACTGGTGCTGAAGGCCGGCCATACATTCAACCTGCTCGACGCGCGCGGCGCGATTTCCGTCACGGAACGCGCGGCATATATCGGCCGCATCCGTGCGCTGTCGAAGCTCGTTGCACAGGCTTACTACGACTCGCGCGAAAAGCTCGGCTTCCCGATGCTCGGCAATCCCGTGCACCCCGTGCCCGGCCTCACGACCGACGCACAAGATGCCGCGATGCCCGCGTGGGCGCCGCCGCTGAAAGTCGAACGCAAAATCGATCAGGACTGACGAGAACACCTGGAAATGACTCATCCCCATCAAGCTACCCTGCTCGTCGAGCTGCTGACCGAAGAACTGCCGCCGAAAGCGCTCGCGCGTCTCGGCGACGCATTCGCCGAAGGCATTGCGCAGCGCCTCGCGGCGCGCGATCTGATCGAAGGCGAACTGTCGTTCGAACGTTATGCAACGCCGCGCCGGCTCGCGGTCACGATCAAGAACGTGCGCACGGTCGCGCCGGAAAAACACGTGCGCGAAAAAGTGCTGCCGGTTTCCGTCGCGCTGGACAAAGACGGCCAGCCTACCGCGCCGCTCGCCAAGAAACTCGCCGCGCTCGGCTTCCCCGATTTTTCGGTGAACGACCTGGAACGCGCGTCGGACGGTAAGGCCGAAGCCTTCTTCCTGCGCTACGCCGCGCCGGGCGCGACGCTCGCCGAAGGCCTGCAAACCGCGCTCGACGAAGCGCTCGCCGTGTCGAAGCTGCCGATTCCGAAGGTGATGACGTATCAGCGTCCGGACGGTACCAACATCCAGTTCGTGCGCCCGGCGCAGCGTCTGACAGTGCTGCATGGCGACCAGATCGTACCGGTCAGCACACTGGGCATCGACGCCGACGACACCACGCTCGGCCACCGTTTCCTGTCCGAAGGCTTTGTGCAGATCCAGCACGCGGATGCGTACGCCGAGACGCTGATGCGCAAAGGCCGCGTGGTCGCGAATTTCGCCGACCGCAAGGAAACGATCCGCACGCATCTGCTCGCGCAAGCGAACGGCGACCAGGTCGTGATGCCGGAAGCGCTGCTCGACGAAGTGACGTCGCTGGTCGAATGGCCGATCGTCTACGCCTGCCGTTTCGAGGACGAATTCCTGCAAGTGCCGCAGGAATGCCTGATCCTGACGATGCAGACGAACCAGAAGTACTTCGCGCTGACGGATGCGAACGGCAAGCTGCGCTCGCGCTTCCTGATCGTGTCGAATATCGAAACGGCGACGCCGGGCGATATCGTCGAAGGCAATGAGCGCGTGGTGCGTCCGCGTCTGGCCGACGCCAAGTTCTTCTTCGAGCAGGACAAGAAGAAGCCGCTGGCCGATCGCGTGCCGCTGCTCGCGAACGTCGTGTATCACAACAAGCTTGGGTCGGCGCTGCAACGCGTCGAGCGCGTCGAAGGGCTGGCCGGTGCAATTGCCACGCTGATCGGTGCCGATGTCGCGCTCGCCAGGCGCGCCGCGCGTCTGGCGAAGGCGGATCTGATCACCGACATGGTCGGCGAATTCCCCGAGCTGCAAGGCACGATGGGCACGTACTACGCGCGCCACGACGGCGAGCCGGAAGAAGTTGCGCTCGCGTGCTCGGAACACTATCAACCGCGTTTCTCCGGCGACGCATTGCCGGCCACCGCAACCGGCACCGTCGTCGCGCTGGCGGACAAGCTCGAAACGCTGGTCGGGATCTGGGGCATCGGCCTGCAACCTACCGGCGAGAAAGACCCGTTCGCGCTGCGCCGCCATGCGCTCGGCGTGCTGCGGATTCTGGTCGAGAAGCAGTTGCCGGTCGATCTCGTCGAACTGCTGCGCACCGCTTACGCGCAATTCGCCGCGGTGCCGAACGTCGCCGATTCGACGCAAGCGATCTACGAGTTCTGCATGGACCGTCTGCGCGGCTTGCTGCGTGAACGCGGCCACGCGCCGGGTGAAATCGATGCGGTGCTGGCCCTGAACCCCACGCGCCTCGACGACATCGTCGCGCGACTCGATGCGGTGCGCGAATTCGCGACGCTGGTTGAAGCGGCATCGCTCGCTGCGGCCAACAAGCGCATTTCGAACATTCTGAAGAAGTCGGACGGCGCCACGACCGGCGGTGTGCAGGTCACGCTGCTGACCGAAACGGCGGAAAAAGCCTTGCATGCGCAGCTCGAACAGGTCGCGCCGCGTGTGCAATCGCAACTCGCCGCACGCGACTACACGGGCGCCTTGACCGCGCTCGCAGCATTGCGCGAACCGGTCGACACGTTCTTCAACGACGTGATGGTCAACGCCGAAGATCCGGCGTTGCGCGCCAACCGTCTGGCCTTGCTCGGCACGCTGCATCAGCAGATGAATTGCGTCGCCGACATTTCCCGACTCGCCGCCTGAGCCCCGCGCCATGCCGACCAAAAAAGTGGTGATCCTCGACCGCGACGGCGTAATCAACGTCGATTCCGACGCGTTCATCAAGTCGCCGGACGAGTGGGTCGCGTTGCCCGGCTCGCTCGAAGCGATTGCCCGTCTGAACCAGGCCGGTTATCGCGTCGCGATCGCGACCAACCAGTCGGGGATCGGCCGGGGTCTTTTCGACATGAACGCGCTCAATGCGATGCATCTGAAAATGCACCGCATGGCGGCGGCGGTCGGCGGGCGCATCGACGCGGTGTTCTTCTGCCCGCACACGGCGGAAGACCATTGCGAATGCCGCAAGCCGAAGCCCGGCATGCTGAAGATGATCGCCGAGCGCTTCGAAGTCTTGCCGGAATATACGCCGGTGGTCGGCGATTCAATGCGCGACCTGCAAGCAGGCGCCGTGCTCGGACATCCGACCCATCTGGTGCTGACCGGCAAGGGCCGCAAAACGCTCGAGGCCGGCGGCTTGCCCGAGGGCACGCGCGTGCACAACGACCTGCGCGCGTTCGCACTCGACTTCCTCTCCGACGATCACGCGTGATGCGCAGCGAGCGCGTCCCCAACCCTCACTGACCACGCCGATGCGCTTCATTCGTTCTTTGCTGCTGCTGATCTACTTCGTCCTGTTCACGGTGCCGTACGCGATCGCGTGCTTCATCGCGTTTCCGTTCATGCACGCCGACAACCGCTACTGGATGGCTGCCGGCTGGTGCCGCGCAACGCTCCACACGGTGCGCTGGCTGAACGGCATCCGCTACAGGATCGAGGGCTACGAGAATCTGCCCGACGGTCCGGCCGTGCTGCTGTCGAAGCATCAATCGGCGTGGGAAACGCTGGCGTTTCCGGCGCTGATGCCGCGGCCGCTGTGCTACGTGTTCAAGCGCGAGCTGCTGTACGTGCCGTTTTTCGGCTGGGCGCTGGGTATGCTGAAGATGGTTCACATCGATCGCAAGGAAGGCAAGTACGCGTTCGAGTCGGTCATCAGACAAGGCAAAGCGCGCATGGCCGAAGGCGCCTGGGTCATCATGTTTCCCGAAGGCACGCGCACGCCGACCGGCAAGCAGGGCAAATACAAAACCGGCGGTGCGCGTTTCGCGATTGCCAGCGGCGCGCCGGTCGTGCCGATCGCGCACAACGCGGGACGTGTGTGGCCGCGCAACTCGTTTCTCAAATATGCGGGTATAGTCACGGTGTCGATCGGCAAGCCGATCGAGACGACGGGGCTCACGCCCGATGAAGTGAACACGCGCGTCGAAACGTGGATCGAAGCTGAAATGCATCGCATCGATCCTACCGCGTACCGCGCGGCGGAAAGCACCTCCGCCGCCGCACCAATCTGACGCGCCCGCGCCCTCGATGGCGCATTTGCGCGAAGCCGAATCCGATGCAGAAGTCTCCTACGCCGCAGCCCGCTGCAGCGCTCGATAGCCGGCAACTCGATCTCCCGCTCTTCGCCGAGGCGGGTTCGACGTCGTCGTCTCCTTCACCGTCTACACCTTCGTCCGGCGCTTCGCCGAGCTCGCAGAACGGGCAACAGCCGGCCGTGCCGCTCGCGCCGGACGGCAGCAAGCTGCGCAGCCTGACGATCGGTTCGCAGATACTGCACTACCAGCTCAAGCGCTCGGCACGCCGTTCGATCGGTTTTGCGATCGACAGCAGCGGCCTGATGATTACCGCACCACGCTGGGTCACGCTCGCCGATATCGAAACCGCGATCACCGAAAAGCAGCGCTGGATTTTTGCGAAGCTGATCGAGTGGCAAACGCGTGTCGAGCAACGCGCGTTGCCCAAGGTCGATTGGAAAGATGGTGCGGAAGTGCCGTATCTCGGCCAGCCGGTACGCGTGAAGCTCGGCTCGCCGCAAGGCACGCTGGCGTTCAACGCAGATGAAGCGGCGCTCGCACTGCCGCTGCCGTTGCAAGCCGATCCGCAGCAGATCAAAGACCGCGTGCAAGGCTGGCTGCAAGGCGAAGCGAAGCGTCTGTTCGGCGAGCGCCTCGCGATTTACGCGGAGAAGCTGGGTGTCAACTATCGTGCGTATGCGCTCTCGTCGGCGGCGACGCGCTGGGGCAGCTGTTCGAGCGACGGTAAGATCCGCCTGAACTGGCGGCTGATTCACTTCCCGCTGTCGATCATCGATTACGTCGTCGCGCACGAACTCGCGCATCTGCGCGAGATGAATCACAGCCCGCGCTTCTGGCAAACGGTCGAATCGATTTTTCCGGAATTCCGCGAGGCGCGGCAGACGTTGAAGTCGCACCCGCCGGAGTTGCTGCCGACGCTTTAAAGCGCCGGCGCTTCAGGCTGAAACGCCGGCCTTCTGAAGCCCGCGCGCGGTTTCAAGCCGTGCAGAAGGTTTCCTGCAGATGACGCCACGTCACCTTGCCGTGCGCGTCGATGTCCATCACCGCCGTCGAGCGCCGCACGTTTGCGTTGCCCGCGTCGTCGCGCTGATATTCACGATACTTCACCACCGCGCCCGACGGATACTCCGCCACGATCTCCATATCGCGGATCTTGATCTGCGAGCCGGGACGCGCACCGCGGAGCTTCGCGAAAATCTCGCGCACGCCGGCGTGGTCCAGTGCGACGCCCGACGTCATGACCAGCGTGAACTGCGGCGCGAAGCGCGCCATGATCCGCTCCAGCGCGCCGGCATCCGCCGAGCCATCGAACAACGCCTGAATTTCGACGTGGGTAGTGTCCAGTTCTTCGAAGTAGGGATTGTTGTTGTTCATTGCTTGAATCCTCGCCGCGGCGCGTGCGTTATTTTTTCTTCTGGATGAACTCGATCTTGTAGCCGTCCGGATCGGTGACAAAGGCAATCACGGTGGTGCCGTGTTTCATCGGGCCGGCTTCGCGCACAACCGTGCCGCCCTGCGCCTTGATTTTGTCGCATGCGGCGTACGCGTCTTCGACTTCGACGGCGAGGTGCCCGAAGCCGGTGCCGAGGTCGTACGACGGCGTATCCCAGTTGTGCGTCAGTTCGATGACGGTGCCATCACGCTCGTCTTCGTAGCCGACGAAAGCAAGCGTGAACTTGCCGTCCGGATAGTCGTCGCGGCGCAGTAATTTCATCCCGAGCAGTTCGGTGTAGAACGCGATCGAACGGTCCAGGTCGCCGACCCGGAGCATGGTGTGAAGCAGGCGCATCGTGTACTCCCTGTTGCGTGATGTCGAGAACGTAAATGTACCCGGAATCACACTGCGCTGCAGGGCGCGGAACGCGTCGTGCGGCGCGCGTCCGCTCCCTTTTCAACCCACGTTCTTCACTTCGTCGCGCAGCGCGCGCCGCAGAATCTTGCCGACGTTGGTCTTCGGCAGTTCGGTGCGGAACTCGACGATCCGGGGGCGCTTGTAGCCCGTCAGTTGTTCCTTGCAGAACGCGAAAACGTCCGCTTCGGTCAGCGCCGGATCTTTCTTCACGATGTAGAGCTTCACCACCTCGCCCGACTCCGCATCCGGCACGCCGACCGCCACCACTTCGAACACGCCCGGATGCTTCGCGACCACGTCTTCCACTTCGTTCGGATAGACGTTGAAGCCCGACACCAGAATCATGTCCTTCTTGCGATCGACGATCTTCACGAAGCCCTCTTCGGTCATCACGCCGATATCGCCCGATTTGAAGAAGCCGTCGGGCGTCATCACCTTCGCAGTCTCGTCCGGCCGGTTCCAGTAACCGGCCATCACTTGCGGGCCGCGAATGCAGATCTCGCCGCGCTCGCCAAGCGGCACTTCGTTGCCGGCATTGTCGCGAATCGAAATGTCGGTGGACGGCAACGGCAAACCGACCGTGCCGGTGAAGGTGGTGGAAGTCGGCAGATTGGTGGTGGCGCACGGCGAGGTTTCCGACAGCCCGTAGCCTTCGACGATCGGCACGCCGGTCAGCGCCTGCCAGCGTTGCGCGACCGCTTGCTGCACGGCCATGCCGCCGCCGGTCGATTGCACCAGCTTCGAGAAGTCCAGGGTTCTGAAGTCCGGTTCGTTCAACAGCGCGTTGTACATCGTATTGACGGCGGGGAACGAGTTGATCGCATAGCCTTGCAATGCCTTGATGAGGCCGGGCAGATCGCGCGGGTTCGGAATCAGGATACCCATGCCGCCGCAACGCATCGTCAGCAAGCCGCAGACCGTCAGTCCGAAGATGTGGTACAGCGGCAGCGCGACGACTGTGATGTACTGCTTGATATCAGAACGCCCGCGATATGCCGGCTCTCGCCACAATTCCGATTGCAGGATGTTGGCGATCAGATTGCTATGCAAAAGCGTCGCGCCTTTCGACACGCCGGTCGTGCCGCCGGTGTATTGCAGCGCGGCGATATCGTCGCCGGTCAAGGCAACGGGCGTGAAGGCCGTTTCCGCACCACGTGCAATCGCATCGTTCAGCGCGATGCGCGACGACGGTGCGTCTTCCGCAATCTCAGGGCTGCCTGTGCCAAGCATTTCACCGACGGACGTCAGCACGACATGCTTGATCGAGGTGTGCGCCTGCACGGCATCGAGCGTTTTGGCGAACGTATCGAGCAGCACGATCGCTTCGGCGCCGCTGTCGTTCAACTGATGCTCGAGTTCGCGCGGCGTGTACAGCGGATTGACGTTCACCACGACGTAACCCGCACGCAGAATGGCGGCCATCGTCACCGGGTATTGCAGCACGTTCGGCAGCATCACCGCGATGCGCGCGCCGCGCGCCAGGCCTTGCGATTGAAACCACGCCGCCAGATGACGCGAGCGCGTGTCGAGTTCGCCGTAGGTCAACTCGCGTCCCATGCAAACGAACGCGCGTTCTGCCGTGTACTTCTGAAAACTCTGCTCCAGCAAATCCGCTACGGAGCTGAACTGCACCGTATCGATCCCGGCCGGCACACCCGGCGGATACGACTTCAACCAGATTTTTTCCATGTCTCCTCCCTTGGTTTCGCATCTCGATGCGCTAGTGCATGATGCGCCACTGCAACCTCAATACTTCTAGCGCGCAGCCCGCGCGGGCTGGTCAAAGCATTCGAAGAATGTACGCAACTGATCGGCCGTACCGAATGTCTCCTTGAAAGATTCGGTTGCGTCTCGCGAAAGCTCGCCGTCTGTCATTCATCCGAATTATCGGAAACGGAATTCTTGTTCCGATTATCCCGTAAAAAAATCAGCCGTCCGGCAATCCGAGGCAGCGCCGCAGCCGGATTTTCAACCATGCCGGCAGTTGCCGGCTGGAGAGCGACAAAGGACCCGGGTCGTTCAGCACGCTATTGACCAGCATGCCCAAGATCATTTGCAGCGTTGCGCGCACTTCGAATTCGAGCGACCGGCTGGTATTTTCATCGGCCTTGACGCCGCGCGCTTGTGCCAATGCGCTGACGAAGCGCGGCACGATCAGCGCCAACACCTCGTGATTGGTGGCCTTCGCGGCGTCCCAGTTGGCTTTGCGCTGCGACGCGCGCAACAGCGACGCGTGATACAGCCCGCGATTGCGCCGGAACGTCTGCACGTAGAACGAGATGACCGCATCGGCGAGCGTGGCCGCATCGTTCGAACGCCACGCCGGGTCGCGCTCGACCGTCTCGCGCACTTGCTCGAGCCCCTGCTTCATCGCCGCGTCCTGGACGACTTCGAAGAAGCTGTCCTTGTTGTCGAAGCGCCGATAGAAAGCGCCGATCGAGGTGCCCGCTCGCTCGACGATATCGTTGATCGACAGATCGTCGAGATTGCCGCTCGCTTCGATCAACTCGCGCCCGGCTTGCAGCATGCGTGCGAGGCCCTGCTGGCTGCGCGCCTGACGCGGCGCCGCGATGGCGCTCGGCAACGGTTCGCGGCTGCGCGATGAAATCGTCGTCATACGGTGTTCAATCTCGGTTCGCTGCTCAGGACAAGTTGAAGATTCGCCCAGAACCGGAATCTTGATTCCGGATAGTCGGCGATCAGAACCGTCTTGTCAATCGAGCCCAGGGTAATTACCGGGCCACCTGTTTGACCACTCATCTGACCCGCTTAGCGGGCGATGCATCGGGATGCAGCAGGCCATGCGCGGCGCGATCGGCGTCTTCCATCACCTGCTCGGCGAGCCCGAGCGCCGAATGCGCGGCCGGCGATGGGCGCGGCTATGATGTGAACGCCGAGCACCGCAGCAGCGTCGAGGGCAATGCCGGGGCGCGTTGGAGCGGGTGATCAAAACTGATGCCGCACGCCCGCCATCACGCCGATCTGCGTTCCCTTCTGGGCCAGTCCGACGCCGTTGACGCCTTGCAGCTGAGCGCCGATCAGATCGCCCCGGTACAGCGAGTAGTCGCCTTCCAGATAAACATCCGTGCGCCTGGACAGGTTGTAGTCGGCAACCAGCTGGTACTGCCATGCTGAGCCGTCCTGAGCGGCTTTCTTGCCGTCCTGCAGCGTACGCCACATATTCGCCGCGAAGTGCCACGCGTTGCCGACCTGCTGCGTGATGCCGCCCATGATCATGCGACGCCGCGAAAAGTCGGTGTACTTGAGCGCGGCCAGCGCGGGTGCGGTGAACGGTCCGTTGGCAAAATTCGAAAAACCGGCGTCGTTCTGATTGACGATGTAACCGACCGCGAAGCGCGTCTTGTCCCACGTGTACGAACCGCCGAAGCTCCACGCCTTCAGGGCTGCGCCGTTGACCGAGTCTTTCGACTCTTCGTAGGCGCCGCCAATGGTGAACGGACCGGCGGTCGGCGCATACGCCGCAGCGGCGCCGATCTGGCTGCCGTATGAATTTCCCGCGTTGCCGCCGAACGCGTAGCCGGCGGCGAACATCAAGCCGTTGTAGTGCGCCTGATACTGCACCTGGTTGCTGGTCCAGATACCGCCGGTCATCGTCACTTCCGGCTGGAAGCTGAAATCGTATGGAATCCAGGGATTGCTGCCGTAGCCGCCGATCGTGACACCTTCGATCATCACGTTGTACTGGCGGCCCAGGATCACCTGGCCATAAGAATTCGAGCGCACCCCCACTTGCGCTTCGTTGAAGAACGGCAAGGTGGGATCGCTTTGTCCGCTATTGATGTAAATACGGTTTTCGAGCTTGAAGAACGTGGACCAGCCGCCGCCCAGATCCTCGACGCCCTTCAGTCCCCAACGGCTTTCGGTCATGCCGCCACTGCCGAGGCCAACCGATGAATCGCCGGCTTTGTTCGCATGGGTCAGGTACCGCACGCTCTCATCGACCACGCCGTACAGCGTCACGCTCGATTGCGCGTGCCCCATCTGACAGGCCAATGCCGCGGCCACCATCGCCACCGCCCACTTGCTCACGTTTTTCATAACGCTCCTCATATGGGTTCCGCTTGTCGCGGATATGGGTCGTTCGTTTCGCTCTTCGGGCACACATCAGTCAGGCTTTCAGGCGAGCGGCCCATCGCATGACGCGTAGGCATCCTGTCTTTTTAGCCGCCGTCTCGTGCCGTCGACGCCGCCCGCCTGATGTAAAGTACCGGCGCCGCACCGGTTGGGAGCCACGCCAATGACCTGACGAAATACGCGTGAGTGGAACCATATCCTGAAATGGGCATGGCAAGAAAATAGACTGTGCCGGTGTTGCGCAGGTGCTGTTAAGTCAGCGAACTACTTGCAGTGCGTCAGAAGCACGCGTAGGCGGTGGAGTCATCGCATGGCAGCATGGACGGGTTTGTTATCGTATGACTTATGATCGCCGCGCTGTCAGCTTGCCGGCTTCGCCATTTAAGCGCGCCGTAGGACGCAGCGCGCTTCCTTCAAGGCTTAAGCCGTGAAACTCAGGCGTCGCCGTTCTCAGCGGCCGCGGCGCCGCGCGACGGCAACGCCGCCACGGCCTGCGCCACGCGCACATATTCGGCGACCGGCACATCTTCGGCGCGGCGTTGCAGATCGAAGCCGAGCGCGTCGAAATCCACCGAGTCACGATAGGCTGCCAACGTATTGCGCAGCATCTTGCGCCGTTGCGAGAACGCCGCCGTCACCACTTCGCCGAGCACACGCTCGTCCACCGGCGGCAATTCGTGCAGTTCGTACGGGATCATCCGCACGATCGCCGAATCGACCTTCGGCGGCGGCTGGAACGCTTCGGGCGGCACGTCGAGTTGCTTGTCGATCACGTAGCGGTATTGCAGCATCACCGAGAGCCGGCTGAACGCCTTGGTGCCCGGCTCCGCCACCATCCGCTCGACCACTTCGTTCTGCAGCATGAAGTGCTGATCGATCACGCGATGCGCGAACGACGTCAGATGAAACAGCAGCGGACTCGAAATGTTGTACGGCAGATTACCGACAATGCGCAGCGACGCCTTGTCGCCCGGCGCCGCAAGCGAGCCGAAGTCGAACGTGAGTGCGTCGCCCGCATGCAGCTCAAGCAGGTCGCCGAATTTCTTCTTGAGCCGGCCGATCAGATCGCGATCCAGTTCGACCGCGTGCAGCGGCGCTTCAGGCGTCGCCAGACGTTCGATCAGCGGTTCGGTGAGCGCGCCCAGCCCCGGCCCGATCTCGACCATGCGCTCGCCGCGCTGCGGCCGGATCACGTCGACGATCGAATCGATCACGCCCATATCGACCAGAAAATTCTGGCCGAAACGCTTGCGTGCGGTATGACCCTGATGCTGGGCCCGTTGCTGTCTGCTGGTGGACATCGAAGAAACGCTAGGAAGAGAACTGCTTAAAAAAGGAAACGCCGGAAACGCGGGTAAAGCGATGCTGGTGAAACGCTGCTGGTGAAACGACAAGCAGCGTGAATTAGCCCCCGCGACGATGCTGCGCCATCGACACAGCCGTATCGATCGCGGCGAGCAGGCTGCCGGAATCGGCGCGGCCGGTGCCGGCCAGATCGAGCGCGGTGCCGTGATCGACCGAGGTGCGGATGATCGGCAAGCCGAGCGTGATATTGATGCCTTCGCCGAAAGTCGCGTACTTCAACACCGGCAGCCCCTGATCGTGGAACATCGCGAGCACGCAATCGGCTTCGTTCAGATAGCGCGGCTGGAATAGCGTGTCGGCCGGATAGGGACCGCGCGCGTCGATGCCCTGTTCGTTCGCGAGCTTCAGCGCCGGCGAAATCACGTCGATTTCTTCGCGGCCAAGATAGCCATTTTCGCCCGCATGCGGGTTCAACCCGGTCACGAGGATGCGCGGCGCCGGCAGACCAAAATGGTGGCGCAGATCGTGATCGATGATACGCAGTGTCTCGCCGATGCCGTCGATCGACAACGCCGCCGACACGTCTTTCAACGGCAGATGCGTGGTGGCGAGCGCGACGCGCAATGGGCGCTTGCCGGTGCCGGCCAACATCATCACCACGCGCGGCGTGTGCGTGCGTTCGGCCAGGTATTCGGTGTGGCCGGTGAACGGCACACCGGCATCGTTGATCGTACTTTTTTGCAGCGGCGCGGTGACGATCGCGTCGAACGTACCGGCCACCGCGCCGTCGATCGCGCTGTCGAGCAGATCGAGCACGTAGCGGCCGTTCGCGGCGTCGAGCTTGCCTGCCTGCGACGGCGCGCCGAGCGGCCGGTGCTGCACCCGCACGCGCTTGCCGTCAGCCACCAGCGCAGTCCAATCGACGCCTACCGCGCGGGCGCGTTCGGCGAGCAAGCCCGCATCGCCCAGCACGGTGAATTGCGCGCCGGGCCAATGCGCCGCCGCCCCGGCCAGCGCCTGCGCCGTCAACTCAGGGCCGACGCCGGCCGGTTCGCCGGTCGTGATCGCGATTTGCAACGGGGCGCTGGCGAACTGGGCGGCGGTTGTCATGACGTTTATGGCAAGCTTGCTTGAGCGGGTTTTACGTCGACATACGCAGTGTCGCGCAATTCACGCAGCCAGTCGGCGTAGGCCTGTTCCGCCTTGCGCTGACCGATTGCCTGACGCGCCAGATCCATCTGCTGCGAGACCGAGCCTTCCGATTCGCGGCGGCCCAGCACCTGGATCAGGTGATAGCCGTATTCGCTGCGTACCGGATCGCTGATTTGACCGTCCTGCAGGCTGTTCATCGCCCGCTCGAATTCCGGCACCGTCTCGCCCGGGCTGATCCAGCCCAGGTCGCCGCCTTGCGACGACGAACCGTCTTGCGAGTAGGTGTGGGCGAACTTCGCGAAGTCGCCGCCGCCGGCAATCTGGTTCTTGATTTCGAGCAGCTTCTGACGTGCTTGCGGCTCCGACATGCCGTCGCCGACGCGCAGCAGAATGTGGCGCACGTGCGTCTGCACGAGCTTTGTCGCATCCGCCGAACTCGCGCCCTGGCCCGTGCGACGATCGACGAGGCGCACGATTTCGAAGCCGTCGCTGGTGCGGATCAGATCCGGATTGACCTGACCGGGGCGCAATGCCGCGGCGGCCTTAACGAATTCAGGCGGCAGCTTGGACGGCGGCACGAAACCCGTATCGCCGCCCTTCGAGGCATCCGGCGCTTGCGAATTCGACTTCGCGAGCTTTTCGAAGTTGGCGCCGCCTTTGGCTTCCGTCAGCAGCGCCTGGGCCTTTTGCTGTGCCGCTTCGATATCGGTTTCCGACGCGTTCTGCGGCGCCTTCAGGAAAATGTGCTGGAAGTGCAGATCGCTCGTCAGGCCGGCGTTCGGGCCACGCTGACTGGCGATGTAGTTCGCGACTTCCGCGTCCGACACCGTGACCTTGCTGTCCACTTCCTTCTCGCGCAGACGCGAGAGCGTCAGTTCGGTACGGGCGTCGCTCGTGAACGTGCTCCAGGGCACGCCTTGCGCCTCAATCCGCGCGCGGTACATGTCGAGCGTCATGTTGTTCGCTTGCGCGAGCCGTTCGAGCGTTTTTTGCACGGCGGCGTCGTCGACATTGATGCCGTCTTCTTTCGCCTTCTGCAACTGGATGCGCTCCAGCACCATCTGGTTGAGCACCTGCTGGCGCAACTGGTCCATCGGCGGGACCGGCGCGTTCTGCTGGTTCAGCCGGCGGGTAATCAGGCCCATGCGCTCGTCGAGCTCGCGCCGCGTGATGACGCCGTTATTGACCACTGCGGCGATGGTGTCGACCGTCTGGCCGCTATCGCCGCGCAGCGCCTGCGCCTGAACCGGCGCGACCGACAGGAAAGACGCCACTGCGGCGAGACCGGCCGCAAGCGTTGCCAAGCGAAGCTTTTTCATGATTGCCACAGATACTCCAATGATGTCGGGCGCGCCTGGCCCGTCTTTTCGCATTCTATAAATGATCGGACGAGCGTCATTCGTAATTGGTGAAACGCGCTTCCGGCGGCGGTGGCGGTGGCAACGGCGTGTAGCCGGCCACGCTGGAGCGGAACGCGGCCATCAGCCCGTTGTCGACGCTCGACAAGCCCTTGAACGTCAACTGCGCGAGAAACCGCGTGCCCGCCTGATGCTGCCCCGAGGTATTCAGACCGTTCGCATAACGCTGGATCCCGGCGCCGAACGTCCAGCAGTCGGCGTCGTATTGCAGGCCGACCAAGCCGTCGACGATCCGGTGCCCGCCCAGGTCGTAATTGAAACGGCCCACACCAAACACCCGATGCGACAACGGCCATTGCCCCGAGACCAGCACCTGATTGATCGGCTGATTGTCCAGCGTGGTGTTCGCGCGGGTGTAGCGGTACCCGACATTGACCACCCGGCCGGTGCCCGGACTGAACCCGAAACCGACGCTCGTTTTCACCAACTGGTTGTTGTCGGCATTATATTGGAACGCCGTTTCCGAAGCGAAACCGGCGCCGAGCTTGAGCGACGCACCCGCGATCAGGTCCGAATGGGTGGCTTGCGTGCTGGTCTGCGTAGGCAGCAGCGTGACGCGCTGATCCTGGAAATAGTACTGCTGCGCGAGCACGAAGCGCGCGCGCTCGTCGCCGGTAGCCGGGTTGATGAAGCGCGTGGTGATGGCCGCGGTCAGCCGGTTCGCGTCGGCGATACGGTCGTTGCCGACGAAGGTATTCGGCGTGAAGATTTCCGCCAGGCCGAAGTCGGAGTCGGCGGTATCGAACAGCGGCGCGGACGCCTGGTTCCGGAACGGCGTGTACACGTAGTAAAGCCGCGGCTCCAGCGTCTGAATGTAATCCTGACCGAAGATCCGCACCGAACGGTCGAAGATCAGCCCGGTGTCGAAGCTGAGCGTCGGGATCGATTCGGTGAAGTTCTTCGGCGTGCCGGCCGGCACGTCGTTGCTGATGTTGCGCAGGTTGTACGACGCAAAGTGCCACTGCACCTTCGGCGTGACGAAGTAGCCCGGCCCGACCACCGAATACGAGATGTACGGGTTGAACATCAACCGCTGACCTTCGGTCTTGTCCGCGGTCGTGATGCGGAAATTCGTGTAGTCGGCTTCCGCGCCGAAGTCGAAGCCGCCGACGTTGTACTTTGCGTACTTCACGTTCAACTGCGGCTCGCGACCGTACGGCGCCACTGACGGCGTCAGCGTCTGCCAGTGCTGTTCGCGTGCGAGCACCGACCACGGCCCGTTGTTGTAAGTCAACCCGGCCTCCTGTTGATACAGGAGCTGGGTGCCGTTCATAAACTGACTGACCGACGACGACAGGTCTTCCGGATACGTGTTGTCCGAAACCTTGTTGTAGTAGATGTAGCCGCCGAACCCGTTGCCGAAGTTCTGGTTGTGCTGGATGTACAGCGCGTAGCGGTTGGTCTTCGTCAGGCGGTCGTTCGGCAGGAACTCGCCGGTGATCGAGCCGGAATAGGTCGGCGACAGATAGCGGAAGGTCGACTGCAACTGCACGCCGCGCTTCGAGATCAGACGCGGTGTGACCGTCAGATCGCGGTTCGGCGCGAGGTTGAAGTAATACGGCACCGACAGTTCGAAGCCGTTGCCCGAACTGAGCGAGAACGTAGGCGGCAGCAGGCCGCTACGGCGCTCGCCCGACAGCGGGAACGACAGCCATGGCGAAGCGAATACCGGCACGCCCTGGAAAAACAGCACGCCGTTGTGCGCGATGCCTTCGTCGGCGCCGGTGTCGAAGTCGAACTCGCTGCCTTTGATGTACCACGCCGGATCGTCCGCGCACGCGCAGGCCGTGTAAGTGCCGTGCGTGAAGACCGACCGCTCGTTGTCGAGCAGATCGACGCGCTCCGCGCTGCCCGAGCCGCCCGTCAGGTTGAAGCGGTACTTCGGCGAGGTCATGAAGCCTTCGCTCGAATCCACTCGCATATGCGCTTCGGGGCCGACGAACGTATTGCCGTTGTTGATCACGTGGACCTGGCCGTAGGCGTCGGCCATATCCGTGTCCTGATCGTAATGCAACGCGTCGGCCTTGATCGCGACCGTATTGCGACGCACCTCGGCCGAGCCTTTGGCGGCCATGTCCTGATCGGTGGTGCCGCTGGTGGTGTCGCCGAGCACGAAGGTGGCCGGCTTCTGGCCAGGCTTCAACGGATGCTCTTCGAGTTGTGGGGCGAGTTGCATGCCCCAGGGGGCGTCAATAGGCTGCGGCTGCGCGGCTTCCCCCGTCAACTGGGCGTGCGCAAGCGCGGGCATCAGGCCCGGAACGGCGATCAACGCCGCGACGAGCCGCCTTTTGCGCGGCACAACAGCACAAGAGGGAGTCGTTTGGGAAAGCTGTCTAGGCGGCATGTATCGTTTGGCGAATCGGCTCGTCAGGCAGCTTCTGCAGTCACGGTCCACCGCCTGCACACCCCGACCGTGACAGTCGGCTGCACATCAATATTTACAATCTGTCGAACGGTGAGGCGGGCGGTAAAGCGGAATACGCGAAAGCTGGCGTAAGTCGCGTCAAAAAAGTCGTGGGGTATTATATGGCAAGACGTTGCCCCTCTGAATTTGCCGCCGGTTTTCATGACGCTGCCCCCTTCCCAAGACACAACCGATACCCGTCTCGACCTGCTCACAGCCTGGCTGAACGGCCACGCAGCGCGTTATGCGCTCGAGCTCGCCACCCTTGCACCGGCCTCCTCCGACGCCAGTTTTCGCCGCTATTTCCGGCTCGCCGGTAAGGCGGCGGAAGGCGAAAGCATCGGCACGGTGATCGCAGTCGACGCCCCGCCGCCCGAAAAGTGCCGCGAATTTGTGCAGATCGCACAGTTGCTCGACGCAGCCGGCGTGCATGTGCCGCGTGTGCTGGAGGTCGATTTCGACGCGGGCTTCATGCTCGTCACCGATCTGGGCACCGAGTCGTACCTCGGCGCGCTGAACGAAGCACAGAAGGACGACAAGCCCCGTGAGGCCCGCACGCTGATGCGCGACGCGCTCGATGCGTTGATCCGTTGGCAGCTCACTTCGCGCGAAGACGTGCTGCCGCCGTTCGACGAAGCCTTCCTGCGCCGCGAGATGGAATTGATGCCGGAGTGGTTCATCGGCCGACATCTGGGCCGCGAGGTCGACGACAAGACCCGCGGGCTGCTCGATCGCACCTTCGCGCTGCTGATCGCAAGCGCCCGGGCGCAGCCGCAAGTGTTCATGCTGCGCGATTTCATGCCGCGCAATCTGATGATCGCCGCAGCGCCCAGCCCCGCGAACCCCGGTGTGCTCGACTTCCAGGACGCGGTGTACGGCCCGATCACCTACGACGTCGCTTCGCTGCTGCGCGATGCGTTCCTCAGTTGGGACGAGGAGTTCGAGCTGGATTGCTTCGTGTACTACTGGGAGCGCGCAAAAAAAACCGGCCTGCCGGTCGACCCGGACTTCGGCGAGTTCTACCGTCAACTCGAATGGATGGGTCTGCAACGACACATCAAGGTGTTGGGTCTGTTCTGCCGGATCAATTATCGCGACGGCAAACCGCATTACATGAAGGATCTGCCGCGCTTCATCGGCTATGCGCGCAAGGTCGCCGAACGCTACGCGCCACTGCGCCCGTTCGCGAAGCTGCTCGACGATCTTGAAGGCCGCGCGAATGAAGTCGGCTACACCTTCTGACCGATGACAATGTCTCTGAAGAAAGCGATGATTTTCGCCGCGGGCCGCGGCGAACGCATGCGTCCGTTGACCGACACACGCCCGAAGCCCTTGCTCGAAGCGGGCGGCAAACCGCTGATCGTGTGGCAGATCGAACGGCTTGCGCGCGCCGGCTTTCAAACCATTGTGATCAATCATGCCTGGCTAGGCGAGCAGATCGAAGCCGCGCTCGGCGACGGTTCGCACTGGGGCGTGCAACTGCGCTACTCGGCCGAGCACGAAGCGTTGGAAACGGCAGGCGGTATCGTGCAGGCGCTGCCGCTGCTGGAAGACGCTGGCCGCAGCGAGGTGTTCGCCGCGGTCAGCGGCGACGTTTATGCGGATTTCGATTACGCGGCGCTGAATGATCGCGCCGGCAAGCTCTCGACACTGCCCGAACCGGGCATGCATCTGGTGATGGTGCCGAACCCGGCGTTTCACCCGGACGGCGATTTTGCCTTGATCGACGGCGTGCTGTCGCTCGACGCGCAACCTCGCTTCACGTTCGGCAATATCGGTCTGTACGACACGCGGATGTTTCGCGATCTGCCGCGCGGCACGCGGCGTGCGCTCAAGCCGTACTACCGCGACACGATTGCGCGCGGCCTTGCGAGCGGCGAGCTATATGAAGGTTTGTGGGAAAACGTCGGCACGCCGGCGCAATTACAGGCGCTGGATCAACGTCTGAGCGCACGCTAAGCCTCGAACGTGCGTCGAACGTCCGCCGTGTTGGCAGACGCCGTGCGGTAACTCGCCGTTCAATGCTCAACGCGTCATACAACAGGCAAACGCGGCGCATTCCGCCGCCGCTTGCTTACTATCGCCCGCCGGCTCCACCCTCTCCACCATCGCCCGCGCCCACCGTTTCGGCGGCCTCGGGCGCCTCTGCCGCGCGTTGCTGCTGCAACGCCCACATCTGCGCGAACAACCCGTTCGCGCTCAGCAATTCGGCGTGCGTACCGCGCTCGACGATGCGTCCTTTGTCCATCACGATGATCTGCTGAGCGTGCACCACGGTCGAAAGCCGGTGCGCGATGATCAGCGTCGTGCGCTCGCGGGCGATCTGATCGAGTTCGTGCTGGATCGCGCGCTCCGAACGCGAATCGAGCGCTGAGGTCGCTTCGTCGAACAGCAGGATCGGCGGATTCTTCAGGATGGTCCGCGCGATCGCGACGCGCTGCTTTTCACCGCCCGACAACTTCAAACCACGCTCGCCGACAGGCGTGTCGTAACCCTTCGGCAGACCTTCGATGAAGTCGTGAATATGCGCGGCGCGCGCCGCCGCGATCACCTCGTCACGCGTGGTCGACGGTCTGCCATAAGCAATGTTGTAGTAGATCGAATCGTTGAACAGCACCGTGTCCTGCGGCACGATGCCGATCGACGCGCGCAGCGAATCCTGCGTGACGTCGCGAATATCCTGGCCGTCGATCGTGATCGCGCCGCCGCTCGCCCGATCCAGATCGTAGAAGCGGAACATCAGCCGCGCGAGCGTCGATTTGCCCGAGCCGCTGTGGCCGACCACCGCCGTCGTGGTGCCCGCCGGAATCGTGAAACTCACATCGTGCAGAATCTTCCGCGCGGGTTCGTACGCGAAGTTCACGTGTTCGAAGCGGACCTGCGCGCCGCTCACTTGCAACGCGGGCGCATTCGGCACATCCGGCACCTCCTGCGAGGCGCCGAGCAGCGTGAACATGCGGTCCATGTCGGTGAGACTCTGCTTCAGCTCGCGATACACGACGCCGAGAAAATTCAGCGGAATGTAGAGCTGCAACATGAAGGTGTTGATCAGCACCAGATCGCCGAGCGTGAGGCGCCCGGCCATCACACCTTCAGTGGCGCGCCACAGAATGAACACCAGCCCAGTGCCGATGATCGCCTGCTGACCGAAATTCAGCGCCGACAACGAGCGCTGCGATTTGATCGCCGCCGTGCGATAACGCTTGAGATTTTCGTCGTAGCGCTGCGCTTCCCACTCCTCGTTGCCGAAGTACTTGACGGTCTCGTAGTTGAGCAGCGAATCGATCGCGCGCGAGTTCGCCCGCGAGTCGAGATCGTTCATCGTGCGGCGAAAATGCGTGCGCCATTCGGTTACTTTGACGGTGAACGTGATGTACACGGCCAGCGCGATAAACGTGACGATCGCGTAATACGCTTCGTATTTGACGACGAAAAAGCCGAGTACGAGCCCGACTTCGACGAGCGTCGGCAGAATGCTGTACAGCGAATACGAAATGAGCTGCGTGATGCCGCGCGTGCCGCGTTCGATATCGCGCGACATGCCGCCCGTCTGCCGCTCGAGGTGAAACCGCAACGACAGCGCATGCAAATGGCGGAACACTTTCAACGCGAGTTGCCGCACCGCGCTCTCGGTCACTTTCGAAAACAGAATCTCGCGCAACTCGGTGAAAAGCGACGTGGACAGCCGCACCACCGCATACGCAACGACCAGCAAACCGACACCGCCCAGCAACACGATGCCCGGCGAATCGTGCGCGCGGCCGAGCGCCGTCAGATGCTGCACGGAGGCGAGGTTGTCGACGATCCGCTTCATCACGATCGGCACGCCGAGGTTGGCGATCTTCGCGCCGATCAGGCAGCTCAGCGCGAAGACGACGCGCCATTTGTAGGTGGCGAGGTAGGGCAGCAACGACAGGATCGTCTGCCAGTCGTTGCGCGGCTGGGTCGAGATCGGTGAAGGTTCGGAGGCGGGCGTGCGGCGCATGGAATCGGCTGGGGGAGGGTGTGGAAGCGACGGAGTTCGCAGCGGCGCCGACAGGCAGTTGGCAAACTGCTTTTTGTCGCGCGACCCGGCTGGGCGCTTTCCCGTACAATTCCTGATCTTTCTATTGTCGCAGAAGCCGGCTGGCGCCGCTTTTCATGGGCTGTGCGGCCGTCAGTGACGCGCGTCTCGTTTACGCGCTGGTCATGCCGCTGTGTCGTGCAGTTGTCGTGAAATCCCCCGCCTGCTGGTCGAGCCGACCGAGCCAATACGTTTCTCAAGGGTGCCCCGATGACCAATCTTCTTCAACTCCCGCAAAAGTCATGTGCGCTGCGCGTCGTGCCGCAGCCGTCGGACGCGAACGTCCACGGCGACGTGTTCGGCGGCTGGATCATGGCGCAAGTGGATATCGCCGGCTCGATTCCGGCGAGCCGCCGCGCCAACGGGCGGGTGGCGACCATTGCGGTCAATTCGTTCGTCTTCAAGCAGCCGGTGTTCGTCGGCGATCTGCTGAGCTTTTACACGGATATCGTGAAGACGGGCAACACCTCGGTGACGGTGTCGGTCGAGGTATACGCGCAGCGCATGAGCCTGACCGAAGAAGTCGTGAAGGTGACCGAGGCGATCCTGACCTACGTCGCGACCGATAGCGACCGGCGCCCGCGGGCATTGCCGGTGCTGGACTGACCGGTACCCACGCTCAACCACCCTCGCGCAAATATTCGTCGACCTGCTCTTCGATCCATTGCGCGAAGTGCGCCTGCTTCGCATTGAGGCTCTCGCGTTGGGGCCACACAAGCCAGTAGGAATACCGATACGGCACGCGGATATCGGTGATCTGCACCAATTCGCCTTTCGCCAACGCACGCGCGACCAGACTGCGCCGCTCGAGCGCAACGCCCTGCCCGAGCAATACCGCGCCCAGCACAATGTTCGAATCGTTCGCCGACATGACGATGCCCTGGGCGGGCGGCTCCGCCACCTGCGCCGCCTGGCACCATTCGCTCAACGGCGTGTTCGGACTGGAGATCAGCGGGCACGCCACTACGTCTTCGGCGGTCACCGGAAAGCGGCCGTGAGGGCCGCCCGTGAAATGCGGCGCCGCGACCATCAGCATTTCGTCGTCGAACAGTTTCTGTTGCGCGACATCGGCCCAATGGCCCTGCCCCATGCGGATACCGATGTCGCTCACACCATGGCGCAAATCCTCGACCTGCAGCGTCGTCAGCAACCGGATCCGATAGTACGGATGCGCTTCGCGGAAGCTGGCAAGGCGCGGCACGAGCCAATGCTGCGCGAACGACGGCACGGTCGCGATGATCAGTTCGCTCTCGTGCGGGCGCGCCTGCGCACGGCGCGTTGCGTTCGTGATGTCGCGCAGCGCCGCCCGTATTTCAAGCGCGTAGAGCCGCCCGTCCTCGGTGAGCCGCAAACCGCGCGCTTCGCGCATGAATAGCGCGACGCCCATCGAATCTTCCAGCACCTTGATCTGCTGACTGACCGCCGAATGGGTCACATGCAACTCGCGCGCGGCCCGCGTCACGCCGCCGAGCCGGGCGACGGCTTCGAAGCAGCGGAGAGCGGCGAATGGCGGGATGGGTTTCATGTAAGAAATTCTGACGTAAATCGTCGATTAATGTCGCTTTTTTTACCGTCAGAAGATGCTTAATCTGTTGGTTGAACGCAATTGGAGCACGCCCCGGCGGACTTGGGCGCGCCATGATAGATCTTCTAACGGGATAGCGATGAAACTGATCGGAATGCTTGACTCGCCCTATGTGCGCCGCGTCGCCATCTGCCTCAAGTTGATGAAGCTCGACTTCGAGCACGAATCGATCTCGGTATTCAGGCACTACGACGAGTTCGCGAAGATCAACCCGGTCGTCAAAGCGCCCACGCTGGTGCTCGACGACGGCCAAACCGTGATGGAATCGACGGTGATTCTTCAGTACGTCGCCACGCTCGCCGGACCGGATGAGCGGATTTTCCCGTCGCAGCCGGAGCATTGGACGCGCGCAGCGCGCCTGACGGGGCTGGCGCTAGCCGCATGCGAAAAGTCGGTGCAAATCGTCTACGAACGCAATCTGCGGCCGGCGGAGAAGCAGCATGAGCCGTGGGTCGATCGTCTGAACGGGCAATTGCATGCCGCTTATCGCGAACTCGAGGAGGAACTCGCAGCCGCCCCACTGCCGATCGAGCCGGACCGCTTTGGCGCGGCGGACGTCACCGTGGCGGTCGCGTGGAACTTCACGCAGATGTTCCTGCCGGAAATCGTCGCGAAGGCGGCGTATCCCCGTCTGCAGGCTTTTTCCGAATCAGCCGAACAGTTGCCGGCTTTCGTCAGCACGCCGGCTGTTTGAGGCTGCACGTCGCGGGACGGACCGCGACTTAGGCTTACGGTCCGTTGCACGCGCCAAGGCGCGCGCCTGAGCCCGCGCTAACACTCAGACTGCGACGATCTCCCGGCCCACTCCGCCCTGGAACAACGCGGAGATCGCGTCCGTCGACAACGGTTTGGCGAAGTAGAAACCTTGCATCTCGTCGCACGCGCGCTCTTTCAGGAAGTCGAGTTGAGCTGAGGTCTCCACGCCTTCCGCGATCACCTGCAACTTCAGCGAATGCGCGAGCGCGATGATCGCCGAGGTGATCGTTTCGTCGTCGCCGCTAACGCCGATGTCCGACACGAACGAGCGGTCGATTTTCAGGCGGTCCACCGGGAAGCGTTTCAGATAGCTGAGGCTCGAATAGCCGGTGCCGAAGTCGTCGATAGCGAGACCGATACCCAGCGCGTGCAGTTCGTTGAGCATCGACACCGCTTCTTCGGCGTTGCGCATGATCGTGCTTTCGGTCAGTTCGAGTTCGAGGTATTGCGGCTCGAGGCCCGTCTCATCGAGCACCTGCATCACCAGCTTGGCAATATCGCGCTGCTGGAACACACGCGCCGACAGATTCACCGACACCCGCGCCGGCGGCAAGCCCTGATCCTGCCAGGCCTTGTTCTGCCGGCACGCTTCGCGCAACACCCACTCCGACAGCGGCCCGATCAAGCCGCTTTCTTCCGCGACCGGAATGAACGACGACGGCGGGACCAAGCCGACTTCCGGATCGCGCCAGCGCACCAGCGCCTCGGTGCCGACAATCTGCCCGCTCTCGATATCCACCTGCGGCTGGTAGTGCAGCAGGAATTCGTCGTCGCGCAACGCACGGCGCAAACGCCGTTCGAGATTCAACCGAGCGCCCGCGCTCGCGTTCATCTCCGGCTGATAAAACTGGAACGTGTTGCGGCCCATGTCCTTCGCGCGATACATCGCGAGGTCGGCCTTTTTCATCAGTGTTTCCGCGTCGTCGCCGTCCTGCGGGAACAGGCTCGCGCCCATGCTGCAGCCGACATACAGCTCGGTGCCGTCAAGCCACACCGGCTCGGAAATCGACGCGCGCACACGCTCCATCCACGCGATCAGCGACTGTTCGTCGACGGTGTCGGTCATCACGATCACGAACTCGTCGCCACCGTGACGGGCCACCGTGTCGCTCGTGCGCGTACAGCGAGCGAGCCGCTCGGCGACCACGCTCAGCAGGCGGTCGCCGACGCTGTGACCGAGACTGTCATTGACGTTCTTGAAGCCATCCAGATCGATGAACACCACCGCGACGCCCTTGTGATGCCGCTGCGCGACGATCAGCGCATGCTGCAGGCGGTCACGCAGCAGGTTGCGATTGGGCAGCCGCGTCAGGCTGTCATAGTTGGCCTGATATTCGAGTTGTTCCTGATAGCGGATCAGATCGGTCACATCGTTGATGACGCCGATGTGATGCGTGATGACGCCCTCCGCGTTCGGTACCGGCGCGATGAAAAGTTGATTCCAGAACAGCGCGCCGTCCTTGCGATAGTTGCGCACCACGGCGCTGACCTCGCGGTTCGCCGCGAGCGCCTGACGAATCTCGGCGACGCCCTCCTGATCGCGGTCGTCGCGTTGCAGCACGCGGCAATCGTGACCGATCAATTCGGCCGGATCGTAGCCGGTGATGCGTTTGAACGCAGGGTTCACGTATTCGATCAGATTGCCCGACGGCGACGGCGCGGTAATCAGAATCGCGTTGACGCTCGCATCGAGTGCGCGGCTTTGCAGACGCAAGGCCAGGTCGGCGCGCTTGCGTTCGGTGATGTCCGTATAGGAACCGAGCACGCCGATGACGCGGCCGTCGCTATCGGTGAACGGCAGCTTGCTCGTGACCGTCGTACGGTGCACGCCGTCGATGATCACGTCGACTTCGAAGCTCATCTTCGGCACGCCGGTGCTCAACACCTCTTCGTCGTGCCCGCGCAGCTGGTCGGCGAACGCGCGCCACGGCATATCGACATCGCTCTTGCCCACCACCTGCTCCGGATAAGCGAGCCCCGCGTCGCGCGCGAACGCCATGTTGCAGCCGAGATAGCGCGATTCCCGGTCCTTCCAGAAAATGCGCTGCGGAATGTTGTCGATCACCGTCTCCAGCATCTGGTTCGAGCGCTGCGCTTCGGCTTCGGCATTGATCTGCTCGGTGACATCGTCGGCCAGCACGAAGAAGGCGGCGCGCCCCATGAAGTTCAGCGCGTGGTACGAAATATCCGCGCTGATGGTCGAGCCATCCTTGCGCCGGTGATGCCAGACGCCTGCCATCGTGCGGCCGCGCGACACCGCGTCGCTACGCTGCATGTGCGATTCGAGGCGCCCGATTTCGGAATTTGGCCGGATCGCGCGGATCGTCATGCCGAGAAATTCGCTCTCCGTGTAACCGTATTGCTGAACGGCGGCCGCGTTGACAGCCAGAAAGCGCAGCGTGTCGCGATCGAAGATGTACATCGGCACTGGATGGTCGTCGAACAGGCCGCGAAAGCGGTCGTCGTGGCGGCCCAGCGCGCGAACCATGCGCAATTTCTCGCGCGCGCTGTTTTCGCGCGCGCCGAA
Source organism: Paraburkholderia sp. IMGN_8 (assembly GCF_038050405.1). Taxonomy (NCBI): domain Bacteria; kingdom Pseudomonadati; phylum Pseudomonadota; class Betaproteobacteria; order Burkholderiales; family Burkholderiaceae; genus Paraburkholderia; species Paraburkholderia sp. IMGN_8. Next base: position 3,934,786 of record NZ_CP150900.1, read on the forward strand.
CGTGTAGATCAGCAGCGCGCTGCCGGCCAGCATCGTCAGGATCAGGAACAGCATCGCGTGCCGGGTTTCATGCGTGGAGGCCGCGAGCGACGCCTGCAACGCATGATTCTCCTGCGCCCGCAGCGCTGCCAGCCCGGCTTCGACGCGGTCCTGTCCCATGCCGAGACGCGTGTAGGCCGACGACGCCCAGGCGCGCGACTCGTTCGGCGCGGCGCTCGCGCCGCGCAACAGCGCCGCATCGATGTCGCGTTGCAGCGCGTGGCTATCCGCGCTCAGTTTGCCGAGTGCATCGAGCATGGCCGGCTCTCCGGCCAGATCGCTGCGCAACTCGCGCTCCAGCCGGGCCAGCGACGCCGCCACAATGGCGGTCTCTTTCGCAGGCGGAACCTCGCCCGACGCTTCGAAACGGCCGAGCGCGGCGAGGCCGCCGTCGAGCGCCATCTGGTAGGCGTCGAGGTCCTCGCGCACGCTTGTCGAACGCAGCACGCGCGCGTCGATGTCGCGCTGGCCGCAAATCTGCGTATAGGCGACGAACGCGTTCGCGCCGACCGCCGCGGCGACGACCGCCAGATTGATCAGCAGCCGCTTCGATAAAAAAGGAATCATGGGTTCCGAACGTCAATCGTTCTGGGGGCGGGAGCGCGAGCTCGCGTCGATACGAGTTTTTTTGCGCGCTATCCCATGGATAACGGCAGGGTTCGGAACAGCTTGAGGGTGTCGAGAGAAAAAATTGGCCCGCCGCACCTAGCCGGCCGCACCAAATTCCTTCATCGCGGGGACAAAGTCGTGGTTACCTTCCGGCTTGCGCGACAGTTTGGCGAGCACGTAGCGCTTGAACGGCGCCAGTTTGGCCCACTGGGCAACGTCCGGCGCGGGCAAGCCGGCGAGTCCCGCCTGGTGCGTGACGCCCTCCGGTACGCTATCCGTGCGGCGCCAGGCAGGCGCTTCGTCGGGCGTGAACCACTCCGGTTCGACGTTCGCGTGGGTGCGCAGCATTTCGAACAGTGCGTGATCGAAATTCGGCTCGATTTCCGTGTCTTCCTCGACCGGAAAACGCGCCAGCAGCTTGCGATCTTCGAGCGGCAGCAACTGCCACTGCGCAAGCGAGATACGCAGCCCGAAACGGTCCAGATTGAAGCGCACGGACATTGGAATGAAAGTGAAATTCTCCGAAGACTCGACTTCGAAGTTGAACAGAAGCGGTGCTTCGTTGAGTCCCATGACAGTATCCCTCTTTGACGGCGGCCGACGCGCAAACCCGCCTTGGGGTATTTTAGAACCTTATTCGCGTAACAGCGGCGCGGACTGGGGCCGCTTTTCTGCGCCAGGCAAGGTTTGAAGCCGCTCGCGCGCAGCATGGCAAAGGAGTGAGGCAACTTGAACGAACTGGAAACGGCTGGACAGCCGGGCGCCGTGGAGCGCCAGGTGCACCGGCACCGCGGCGCGGCGGTCGAAACCGTCACCGATCACGTCGGTCAGGAGTGGCCGGTCGCACTCGTCTTCAATGGCATTTCGCACGCGGTGATGATGTGCACGCCGCGCGATCTGGAAGCGTTCGCGGTGGGTTTTGCGATTTCGGAAGGGATCGTGGAGCGCGGCAGCGACATTCAGGACATCGAGGTCGAACTGCATGACGACGGCGAATTGCCGCATGCCGAAGTGCAATTGCAAGTGGTGCAACAGGCTTTCGTCGCGCTGAAGGAAAAGCGCCGCGCACTGGCCGGGCGTACCGGCTGCGGCGTATGCGGGATCGAAAGCATCGATCTGCTGGATCTGAAACCGGAACGCGTGCCGGACACCGGTTTTCTGCAACGGCTCGCGCCGGATGCGATCGCTCGGGCCGCGCGCGAATTGCCCGGGCACCAGGCGCTGACGCGCTTGACCGGCGGATTGCACGCTGCCGCATGGTGCGATGCGGCAGGCGCGATCCGCTACGCATTCGAAGATGTCGGCCGTCACAACGCGCTCGACAAACTGATCGGCCAACTGGTGCTCGATCGCGCGGATACGAAAGAGGGTTTTGTGTTTCTGTCGAGCCGCGCCAGCTACGAGCTGGTGCGCAAGGCGGCGCGCGTCGACGTGCCGATGGTCGCCACCATTTCGGCGCCGTCGTCGCTGGCGATTGCGATTGCGCGCAAGGCCGGCGTGCGGCTCGTCAGCTTCTGCCGCGAAACCAGCTACGTCGACTACGACACGTTGCAGCCGACGCAGCCTTGAACGTCTGAACGCTGCCGATCAATCGAATTGCCGGAAGTCCGGCTTGCGCTTCTCGAAGAACGCCTTGAACGCCTCGCGCGCTTCGGGCGCGATCAGCATCTTGCCGAAATGCACCGCTTCCTCGGACATCTGCGTTTGCAGCTCATGCTGGCTCGCGCGCTTCATCAGACTCTTCGTCACGCGCAACGATGAGGCCGGCAGCGCCGCCAGCTTCGCTGCTTGCGCTGCCGCGAATGCGTCGACTTCAGCCGCGGGCAGCAGGCGATTCACGAAGCCCATGCGTTGGGCTTCGCGCGCGTCGAACGCTTCGCCGAGCAGCAGCTTTTCAGCCGCGGCCTGATAACCGGCGACGCGCTGCAACAAGAGACTCGAGGCCGCTTCCGGGCACAACCCAAGCTGCGCAAACGGCAGTGAGAAGGTGGCTGTGTCGGCGGCGTAGACCAGATCGCAATGCAGCAGCAGCGTCGTGCCGATGCCGACAGCCGGACCCGCCACGGATGCCACCACCGGCTTTTCCGCCGAACTGATCGCACGCAGGAACTGGAATACCGGCGAATTTTCGCCGCCTGGCGGCTTCTTCATGAAGTCTTCGAGATCGTTGCCGGCGCTGAAAATGCCGACGCTGCCACGAATCAGGATCGCCCGGACCGATGCGTCGCCGTGCGCTTCTGCCAGCGCATCGGCCATCGTCTGATACATCGCGGCCGTAATCGCGTTCTTCTTGTCCGGCCGGTTGAAGGCAATCGTCAGCACGCCGTCCGCGCGCTCGACCAGAATATCCATTGTCATCTCCTCACACTGCTGAATGGAAAAACGGTTCGCAGGCCAGTCGGCCTGCGAACCGTTCATGTGGTCCTTAAGGGATCACTGTGGGGTTCCCCTCGGGGACCAGAGCGAACACGATTACAGACGTTCGATGATGCCCGCGGCGCCCATGCCGGTGCCGACGCACATTGTCACCATGCCGTACTTGTAGTTACGGCGCCGCAAGCCGTGCACCACCGTCGACGCACGGATCGCGCCGGTCGCGCCCAGCGGGTGGCCGAGTGCGATCGCGCCGCCGAGCGGGTTGATCTTCGACGGATCGAGGCCGAGGTCCTGAATCACCGCCAGCGATTGCGCGGCGAACGCTTCGTTCAGTTCGATCCAGTCGAGGTCGTCCTGCTTCAGGCCAGCGGCCTTCAGCGCAGCCGGAATCGCTTCCTTCGGACCGATGCCCATGATTTCCGGCGGCACGCCGCGCACGGCGAAGCTGACAAAACGCGCGAGCGGCGTCAGGTTGAACTGCTTGAGCATCTTCTCCGACACGACGATCAGCGCGCCCGCGCCGTCCGACGTCTGCGAGCTGTTGCCCGCCGTCACCGAACCCTTGTTCGCGAACACCGCGCGCAGCTTCGCCAGGCCTTCCATCGACGTGTCCGCACGCGGGCCTTCGTCGAGCGCGACCTCGCGCGTCTTGACCCGCACTTCACCGGTGGCGAGATCAGGGAAACGCTCGGTGATCGTGTACGCGGCGATTTCGTCGTTGAATTCGCCGGCTTGCTGTGCGGCGATGGCGCGGCGATGCGACTCGACCGAGAACTGGTCTTGTGCTTCGCGGCTGATCTTCCAGCGCTCGGCGACCTTCTCGGCCGTCAGGCCCATGCCGTAAGCGATGCCGATATCTTCATTACGATCGAAGATGTGCGGCGACATCGACGGCTTGTTGCCCATCATCGGCACCATGCTCATCGATTCGCAGCCGCCCGCAAGCATCGCGTCCGATTCGCCGACGCGAATGCGGTCAGCCGCCATCGCCAGCGCTGTGAGGCCCGATGCGCAGAAGCGGTTCACCGTCACGCCGCCGACCGTATTCGGCAGGCCGGCCAGCAGCGCGCCCATCCGCGCGACGTTCAGCCCCTGTTCGGCTTCCGGAATCGCGCAGCCGATGATTGCGTCTTCGATCACCTTGGTGTCGAGACCCGGCACTTGCGCCACGGCCGACTTGATCGCGTGCACCAGCAGTTCGTCCGGGCGCGTGTTCTTGAACATGCCGCGCGGCGCCTTGCCGATCGGCGTGCGGCTCGCGGCGACGATGTATGCGTCTTGCAATTGCTTTGTCATTTAAAGCTCTCCTTTGTCGACCAGAGTTGGCGCTTTAGTGCCTTACTCTGGTCCCATGCAGTCTTATCGCAGTCGACCAGAGTTGGCGCTTTAGCTGTCGACCAGAGTTCGCGCTTTAGCGCGTTACTCTGGTCCCATGCAGAGCACTTACTCCGGTCCCATGCATATGGATGCTGCCCGCTCGTCGCTTAGTTGCGCACCGGCTTGCCGGTTTGCAGCATGCCCATGATCCGTTCCTGCGTCTTTTGCGTGCCGAGCAGGTCCACGAACGCACGACGCTCGAGTTGCAGCAGCCATTCTTCATCGACCAGGCTGCCCGCTTCGACATCGCCGCCGCACACCGCTTCGGCGATGCGACCAGCGATCAGGAAATCGTGCTCGCTGATGAAGCGGCCATCGCGCATGTTGACAAGCGATGCCTTGATGGTCGCAATCGCCGAGCGGCCCGCGACCGGTACTTGCGTCACGCGCAGCGGCGGACGGTAACCCGCTGCGGACAGTGCACGCGCTTCCTTCTTCGCGACGTCGAGCAGTTCAAACACGTTGAAGACGATCGTGTCGGACGGCTTCAGATAGCCCATCGCGCGGGCGTCGAGTGCGGAGGCCGACACCTTCGCCATCGCCGCATTTTCGAACGACTTCTGCACGAACTTCAGCAGGTCGTTGGTCGCGCCGGCTTGCGTCGCGGCTTCCGCTGCGCGCAGTGCCGCTTCCTTCAGACCGCCGCCGGCCGGCACGAGACCCACGCCGACTTCAACCAGACCGAGATAGCTTTCGATGTGCGCGACACGCTTCGCGCTATGCAGCGCCAGCTCGCAACCACCGCCGAGCGCAATACCCGACACGGCCGAGATGACCGGCACGCTCGCGTACTTCACGCGCAGCATCCCTTGCTGGAACTTCTTCACGAACGGCTCGATACCCTTCGCGCCACCCATCATGAACGCCGGCATCGCTTCTTCGAGGTTCGCGCCTGCGGAGAACGGGCCACCCGGCGTGCCGAGTTTCAGCGACGTCGGCTGCCACACGACCAGACCCTTGTAGTCTTTTTCGGCCAGTTCGATGGCTTGCGTCATGCCGTCGATCACCGACGGTCCGATCGTGTTCATCTTGCTCTTGAACGACACGATCAGGACGTCGTTCTCGCCTGCACGGTCGTCGACCCATGCGCGCACAGCGTCGGTTTCGAACAGCGTCTTGCCGTAGGTCTTCGGATCGGCCGCCGTTTCGCCGACCAGCGGCGCACGGAACACCTGTTTGTCGTAGACGCTAAGGGACGAGCGCGGCACGAACGTTTTCGAAGCCGGTGACCACGAACCTTCGTTCGTATGCACGGCGCCCTTCTCGGCGACGGGACCTTCAAGGACCCACGACGGCAGCGGCGCGTTCGACAGCGCCTTGCCTGCCGCGATGTCTTCCTGCACCCACTCGGCGACCTGCTTCCAGCCGGCCGTCTGCCAGCCTTCGAACGGGCCTTCGTTCCAGCCGAAGCCCCAACGGATAGCCAGATCGACGTCGCGCGCGTTGTCGGCGATCGACTCCAGATGCACACCGATGTAGTGGAACACGTCGCGGAAGATCGACCACAGGAACTGCGCCTGCGGGTGTTCCGATTCGCGCAGCAGCTTCAGACGCTCTGCCGGCGGGCGCTTCAGAATGCGTCCGACCAGTTCGTCCGCCTTCGCGCCGCCGTCGACGTACTCGCCCGTCTTCGGGTCGAGCACCTTGATCGCCTTGCCTTCCTTCCTGTAGAAGCCGCCGCCGGTCTTCTGACCGAGCGCGCCCTTCTTCACCAGTTCGGCGAGCACGGCGGGCGTTTCGTAGACCGGGAAGAACGGATCGTCCTTCAGGTTGTCTTGCATCGTCTTGATGACGTGCGCCATCGTGTCGAGACCGACCACGTCCGCGGTGCGGAACGTCGCCGATTTCGCTCGGCCGAGGCGGCTACCCGTCAGGTCGTCCACTTCGTCGAAACGCAGGCCGAACTTCGCGGCTTCGGTAATGACGGCGAGGATCGAGAAAATACCGACGCGGTTCGCGATGAAGTTCGGCGTATCTTTGGCGCGCACGACGCCCTTGCCGACCACGCTCGTCAGGAACGATTCGAGTTGATCGAGGATTTCCGGACGCGTCGTTGCGGTCGGAATCAGTTCGACCAGATGCATGTAGCGCGGCGGATTGAAGAAGTGCACGCCGCAAAAGCGTGACTTCAATTCATCCGGGAAACCATTCGACAGTTCGGTAATCGACAGACCCGACGTGTTGGTCGCGAAGATCGCATTCGACGCGATGTGCGGCGAAACCTTCTTGTACAGGTCGTGCTTCCAGTCCATGCGTTCGGCGATCGCTTCGATCACGAGGTCGCACTCGGCGAGCTTTTCGATGTCGTCGTCGTAGTTGGCCGGCTGGATGTATTGCGAGTCGTCCTTCACGCCGAACGGCGCCGGCGACAGCTTCTTCAGATTCTCGATCGCCTTCAGCGCGATCGCGTTCTTCGGGCCTTCCTTTGCGGGCAGGTCGAACAGCAGCACGGGCACCTTGGCGTTGATCAGGTGCGCGGCGATCTGCGCGCCCATCACGCCGGCGCCGAGCACGGCTACCTTGCGAATGATCAGATTGCTCACGTCGTTCCTCCGGGGAGTTATGCGGGGTCGCGAATGTTTCATCAGCTTTTCGCGATGTGTGTGGCTGGCGGAGCGCCACACTCTTTTGCGAGCGTGGCGCTTGCCTCGATGGGTGCTTAGAACAGCGCTTCGTCGACTTCCATCAGCGACTTCGAACCAGCGCGCGCCTGACGGATCGTCATCGCCGTTTCCGGCAGCAGCTTCGCAAAGTAGAAACGTGCGGTGGCCAGCTTCGCCTTGTAGAACGCATCGCCCGATGCTTCCTTGTCGAGCGCGATGCGCGCCATGCGCGCCCAGAAGTACGAGAACACCAGGTGGCCGACGGTACGCAGATACGGCACAGCCGCGGCGCCGACTTCGTCCGGGTTCTGCATCGCCTTCATGCCGATTTCCATCGTCAGCTTCTGCACCTTTTCACCGATGTCGGCGAGCGGGTTGATGAACTCCTGCATTTCCGGCTTCACGCCTTCGGCTTCGACGAACTCCGACACCAGCTTGCCGAATTTCTTCATCTTCGCGCCCATGTCGCCGAGAATCTTGCGGCCCAGCAGGTCGAGCGCCTGAATCGCGTTGGTGCCTTCGTAGATCATATTGATGCGCGCGTCGCGCACGTATTGCTCCATGCCCCACTCGGCGATGAAACCGTGGCCGCCGTAGATCTGCATCGCGTGATTGGTGCCTTCGAACGCGTTGTCCGACAGGAAGGCCTTCAGGATCGGCGTGAGCAGCGCGACCAGATCGGCGGCTTCTTTACGCACCGATTCGTCGGCGTGCGACAGTTCCTTGTCGATGTGCAGCGCGGACCAGTACGAGAAAGCGCGCGCGCCTTCAGCGTAGGCCTTTTGCGTGAGCAGCATGCGGCGCACGTCCGGGTGCACGATGATCGGGTCAGCCGCCTTTTCCGGCGCCTTCGGGCCGGTCAGCGAGCGCATTTGCAAACGCTCTTTCGCGTACGTCAGCGAGTTCTGGTAAGCGATTTCGGTCAGGCCCAGGCTCTGCATGCCGACGCCTAGACGCGCGGCGTTCATCATCACGAACATCGCGTTGAGGCCCTTGTTCGGCTCACCGACCAGCCAGCCCTTCGCGCTGTCGAGATTGATCACGGCGGTCGCATTGCCGTGGATGCCCATCTTGTGTTCGATCGAGCCGCACTTCACTGTATTGCGTGCGCCCGGTTCACCCGCCTCGTTCGGCACGAACTTCGGCACGATGAAGAGCGAAATGCCTTTGGTGCCCATCGGCGCATCCGGCAGACGCGCGAGTACCAGGTGAACGATGTTCTCCGACAGATCGTGTTCGCCGCTGGAGATGAAGATCTTCGTGCCGCTGATCGCGTACGAGCCATCGCCGTTCGGCTCGGCCTTCGTGCGCAGAATGCCGAGATCGGTGCCGCAGTGCGGCTCGGTCAGACACATCGTGCCCGTCCATACGCCCGACACGAGCTTCGGCAGATAGGTTTTCTGCTGCTCCGGCGTGCCGTGCGCATGCAGACATTCGTACGCGCCGTGCGACAGCCCCGGATACATCGTCCAGGCCTGATTCGCCGAGTTGAGCATTTCGTACAGCGCGTTGTTGACGAACGCGGGCAGGCCCTGCCCGCCGTATTCCGGATCGCAACCGAGTGCGGGCCAGCCTGCTTCGACGTACTGTCGATAAGCTTCCTTGAAGCCCTTCGGCGTGGTCACAACGCCGTCGCCGACGTACGTGCAGCCTTCCTGGTCGCCGCTCTGATTCAGCGGGAACAGGACTTCGGAGCAGAACTTGCCGGCTTCTTCGAGCACCTGGTTGATCGTGTCGGCATCGAGATCCGCATGCTTCGGCATCTGCTTGATCTCAGCTTCGACGTTAAGCAGCTCGTGCAACACGAATTGCATGTCGCGCAGCGGCGCGGCGTACTGTCCCATGACTCTCTCCAAAGTTTGACAAGAAGCCAGGCTGTCAGTTGGGTCCGTGGAAACGGACTTTCAGCGCCGCTGAATCTGCTTAAGTTCGGCGGCCCTGCTAACGGCTTTCGCTCTGATACGAAATAATCAATTTTTCCAGCGCGGCCCACGTGAGGCGCACCGCATCCGGCAAGTGCAGGAAGCGCGCGTCGTGATGCAGGCCGAGCGTGAAGCTGTACAGTTCGAACAGCATCAACTGCGGATCGGTATCGGCACGCAGATGCCCTTCTTCCATCGCCTGCGAAATCGCGCGAGTGAGCGCCGCACGCCAGATCGTCACGCTCGACACCAGTTGCTCGCGCACCGGGTTGTCCGCGCGATCGTCATACTCGACCGCGCCGCTGATATAGATGCACCCAGTCGTGACTTCCTGAATGCGCTTCTCGATCCAGCGGGAGATCATTGCGCGCAGACGCGGCAAGCCGCGGGGCTCGCGCAAACTCGGGAAAAATACCTCGTCTTCAAAACGACGGTGATATTCGCGCACGACTTCGACCTGCAAATCCTCGCGCGACCCGAAATGCGCAAACACACCGCTTTTGCTCATCTGCATACGCTCGGCCAGCAGCCCAATCGTCAGACCTTCTAGTCCGTCGCGGCTTGCCAGATCAAGTGCTGCTTCGAGAATCGCGGCTCGCGTTTGTTCGCCTTTTCGCATAGCTTTTTTTACCGTTCTAATGTGACCGAAAGAAAATCGAACGGCCGTACTATTATTGAGTGCCGCCGTCCGCGAAACAAGGACTTTATTAGAAACCGGTTTCTAACCCGGTTTCAATTCTGCTGCATCCGTCAATCGGAGGAAGGAGATTTTTTAGAGGCGTTTGCCTTCTTTTTTATCCTTACCTTGGCGCCGCGCCCTTGCGCTTATGTGAGAGAGGAGGACGCACTAGTCATAGCCGCCCACCGTCAGTAGCTTCATCACGGCCCGATAGGTCGTGTAAGCGAGCCAGTTGAGGAAGCGCTCGCCGGCCGGACGGGCACGGTAACGCACCTCTTCGATCCGCCGTGAATCCTTGAACGCCACGAGGATCGCTTCGCGCAGCGCATTGATCTGTGGGTCGTTCACCAGCACCACGTTGGCTTCGTTGTTGAGCACGAGGCTAAGCGCGTCGAGGTTCGACGAGCCAACGGTGGCCCAGTTCGAATCCACCACCGCGACCTTGCCGTGCAGCATGGTTTTCTCGTACTCGGCGATCTCCACGCCTGCTTTGAGCAGCGCACGATACAGGAACGGCACCGCGTAATCGAGCGCGGCAAACTCCTTGCGCCCGATGATCAGCTTTACATCGACGCCACGCCGGGCCGCAAACACCAGCGCACGCCGCAGCTTGCGGCCCGGCATGAAGTAGGGATTGGCCAGCAGCACTTCGCTGCGCGCCTGGCCGATCGCGGTCAAATAAGCTTTTTCGATGGCGCGCCGGTTGATCAGGTTGTCGCGCGCGACGAAGGCCACGCATGGCTGTCCGCCGGCCCATAGCGCCTCGTTGCGGTTGCGGTTGCGGCGGCGGCGCCGCCGCAGCGTGCCGAGCGACGCGCCGGTCTTCGGCGCAGGATCGGGCTCCATAGACTCTAAGGGCCGATGGCCAAGGCGAATCCGCTGCCATTGCAGCTCGAATGCCTGGCGGATATCGCCGACCACCGGCCCGTGCAACTCGACTGCGAAATCCCAGCGCCGGTACGGCAGCTTCTCACCGTTGTTCTCGTAATCGTCGACGATATTGATGCCACCGCAATACGCGAACTGATCGTCCACCACCGCCAGTTTGCGGTGCGTGCGCGAGAAGCCGAAGCGGCCGAACAGATGCGGGTTGTAGATGCGGTGTTCGATGCCGGCGAGTGTCCATTCGTTGAACAACGGCAGGCGCGCGGTGCCGATGCCGTCGGTGATCACGCGCACCTTCACGCCGCGCGCGACGGCGCGCAGCAGCGCCGCGCTAACGGCATGGCCGGCGCTGTCGTCGCAGAAGATATAGGTTTCGAGAACGACGTCGGTCTGCGCCGCGTCGATACGTCCGGTCAGCACCTCGAAGAACTCGTCGCCGGAACGCAGCAGCTTGACGTCGTTGCCGCTGGTGAAGCGATATCGCTGCCAGTAGCGGCGGCCAAGCAGCGATTGCCGGAGTCGCGCGAAACGGCGCGCGCCGCCGACGCTCACCGGGCACGCTCCTTCAGGCGCTCATCGAGCCGCCCATTCAGCCTCTTGGGTAACTGCAAGATCGCGTCGGCATTCGACGACGAAAAGCAGCGCGACGCAGCCTCTTCATACGGCAGCCACAGGAACGCGGTGTGCTCGCGCGGCGCGAGCGTCACCTCGATCTGCTCGGGCACTTGCAGGCTGAACCAATGCTCGGTGTTATGGATCACGCCCTCGGCATAGCGATGGCGAAACTCCGGGTAAATCTCGTACTCGATCTCGTATTGCCAATCGAATAGCGCGCTCTGCGGCACCGGCATACTGCCAACCACGATGCCGGTCTCTTCCGCGACTTCGCGCACGGCCGTTTCGGCGAGCGGCTCGTCGAGATGGTCTTTGGAACCTGTCACCGACTGCCAGAAGCCTTCATGGTCGGCGCGCTCGATCAGCAGCACCTCGAGCGCGGGCGTATGGATGATGACGAGTACAGATTGCGGGATCTTCGGCGGTTTCGGCATGGCGTTAAAACTGGGCGCAATGCTTGCGCGGTACATGTCGGCGAGTGGTCCGATGAGCGCTCGAGACCGGTTGCTTCGACTGTAACGCAAAAAACGAAAAAGGCGCATCACGCGCCTTTTTCGTCTCGCTTTTCGTCTACCTCTTGCTGTCGTTTTCAGAGAGCTTTGGCTTGACCCGTTTCCGGTTACACCTTCGGTTCCGGCGTACGCAGGCGGATGTGCAACTCGCGCAACTGGCGCTCGTCCACTTCGCTCGGCGCCTGCGTGAGCAGACACTGCGCGCGTTGCGTCTTCGGGAACGCGATCACGTCGCGGATCGAATCGGCGCCGGCCATCATCGTGACGATGCGGTCCAGACCGAAGGCGATACCGCCGTGCGGCGGCGCGCCGTATTGCAGCGCGTCGAGCAGGAAGCCGAACTTGGCTTGCGCTTCTTCCGCGCCGATCTTCAACGCGCGGAACACCTTGCTCTGCACTTCTTCACGGTGGATACGCACCGAACCGCCGCCGATTTCCCAGCCGTTCAGCACCATGTCGTAAGCCTTCGCGAGGCAGCGCGCCGGATCGGTTTCCAGATACTCGAGGTGCTCGTCCTTCGGGCTCGTGAACGGGTGATGCGCGGCGACGTAGCGGTTGTCTTCTTCGTCGTATTCGAACATCGGGAAGTCGACCACCCACAGCGGCTTCCAGCCGGACTCGACCAGACCGTTGGCCTTGCCGAATTCCGAATGACCGATCTTCAGACGCAGTGCGCCCAGGCTGTCGTTCACCACCTTCGCGCGATCCGCTGCGAAGAAAATGATGTCGCCGTCTTGCGCGCCGGTGCGCTCGATGATCGCCTTGACCGCTTCGTCGTGCAGGTTCTTGACGATCGGGCTTTGCAGACCGTCACGGCCCTTCGCGACTTCGTTGACCTTGATCCACGCCAGGCCCTTCGCGCCGTAGATGCGCACGAATTCCGTGTAGCTGTCGATGTCGCCACGCGAAAGCTCGCCGCCCTTCGGAACGCGGATTGCCGCGACGCGGCCGTCTTTCGTGTTGGCCGGCGTGCTGAACACCTTGAAGTCGACGTCCTTCACTGCATCCGTCAGGTCCGTGAATTCGAGCTTCACGCGCAGGTCCGGCTTGTCCGAACCGAAGCGGCGCATCGCTTCCGAATACAGCATGACCGGGAATTTCTCGTCCAGCGAAACGCCGATCGTTTCCTTGAAGACGTGACGGATCATCGCTTCGAACAGATCGCGGATTTCCTGTTCCGACAGGAACGAGGTTTCGCAGTCGATCTGCGTGAATTCCGGCTGACGGTCGGCGCGCAGGTCTTCGTCGCGGAAGCACTTGACGATCTGGTAGTAGCGATCGAAGTTCGCCACCATCAGCAGTTGCTTGAACAGCTGCGGCGATTGCGGCAGCGCGAAGAACTGGCCCGCGTTGGTACGCGACGGCACGAGGTAATCGCGCGCGCCTTCCGGCGTGCTCTTGGTGAGCATCGGCGTTTCGATGTCGATGAAGCCTTGCGCATCCAGATACTTGCGCACTTCGATCGCGACGCGGTAACGCAGACGCAGGTTGTGCTGCATCTGCGGACGGCGCAGGTCGAGCACACGGTGCGTGAGACGCGTGGTTTCCGACAGGTTGTCGTCGTCGAGCTGGAACGGCGGCGTGATCGATGCGTTCAGCACGATCAGCTCATGGCACAGCACCTCGATCTTGCCGCTCTTCAGCGCGGCGTTCGTCGTGCCTTCCGGCCGGCTGCGCACCACGCCCTTGATCTGCAGGCAGAACTCGTTGCGCACGCCTTCGGCGGCTTTGAACATCTCCGCGCGATCCGGATCGCAGACGACCTGAACGAGGCCTTCGCGATCGCGCAGGTCGATGAAGATGACGCCGCCATGGTCGCGGCGGCGGCTTACCCAGCCGCACAGCGAGACGGTTTGGCCCAGCAGTTCTTCGGTCACCAGACCGCAGTATTCAGATCTCATCGACATGATGTTTGTCTTTCGTTTTGCATTGGTTGAACGGCGCGCCGCAATGAAACACTGCGTGAAACGCTGCGCGCCGGAATTACAGCGGAGGCTCGACCGTCGTGCGGCGCACCGGCGCCGGCGGCGACGGCGACGGCACGGACGGCGCCACGACGCCCATCGAGACGATGTACTTGAGCGCAGCGTCGACCGTCATGTCGAGCTCGATCACTTCGCTCCTGGGCACCATCAGGAAGAAGCCGGAGGTCGGATTCGGCGTAGTCGGCACATACACGCTGACGTAATCTTCTTTCAGGTGATTGACCACGTCGCCGCCCGGGATGCCGGTCAGAAACGCAATCGTATAGGAGCCGCGGCGCGGATACTCGATCAGCAGCGCCTTGCGGAACGCATTGCCGCTGCTGGAGAGCAAGGTGTCCGACACCTGCTTGACGCTGGTGTAGATCGGGCCGACCACAGGAATGTGCGCGACCACGACTTCCCACCACTTCACGAGCTTCTGCCCGATGAAGTTCTGCGTCAACAGCCCGACGACAAAGATGAACGCCAGCGTCAGCACCGCGCCGAGACCGGGCAGACGGAAGCCGAGCGCGCGCTCCGGCTGCCACGCACTCGGCAGCAGCAACAGTGTCTGGTCCATTGTGCCGATGATCAGGCCGAGCACCCACAGTGTGATGGCCAGAGGCACCAGCACCAGCAGGCCAGTCAGGAACACCGATTTGAGCGTCGTTTTTTTCGTCGTCATGTGTACCGCCAGAAAGCCGCGCGAGCCAAGGCTCGAGGCGCGGTGTGTGCGCCGCCCCGTGGGCGGCAGTCCTGCTAGGCGCTGCCCGAACCGCTCGATGTTGCCGAAGCGGCCGGTGCGGCTGAGGGCGCGGCCGGCGTTGCGGCTGCGCTCGAAGTACTGGCTGCGGCCGTGCTGCTGGCCGAACCCGAGTCTGAATTCGCGGCGCCGTTATTCGCAGACGCGCCGTTCTCGCCCGAGTTCGCATTCGAACCCGCATTCGCGTCGGGCTTCGCCGGCGCGCTCGCGCCGCCATTACCACCGCGAAAATCGGTGACGTACCAGCCGGAGCCCTTCAGCTGGAAGCCGGCGGCAGTCACCTGTTTGCGAAAGGTGTCTTTCCCGCATTCGGGACACTGCGTCAACGGAGAGTCGCTCATCTTCTGAAGCACATCCTTCCCGAAGCCGCACGATTCGCAACGATAAGCGTAGATCGGCATGATCCTTTCCCTACTGAAATCTTGTAAACGCTTGCAAAGCTTTGAATTATAGCCGCAAACGGCACCCCACCCCCGGATTTCCGGGTCAAGCGCCCGACGCAGCCGCCGTCGCTCTAAATGAGGGCGGCCGATAGCGGATCAAGTGCTATTTCAGCGGCGGCGCCAGGTCAGCCAACGCTCGCGTCCGGCAAACACAGCAATCGAATCGTTCACGGCTTCGTCTTCGATCAGATCGAAATGTGGCGTGAGCAGCGCGTCGAGTTCGGCGCGCTCCATACCGAACGGCGGCCCTTTGAGCGTCGCGCCGAGGAAAAAAAACCCCGCCAGCAGAGCTCCGCCGGGCAACAGTTCGGCCATCCGTTGCGCGTAGTCCGCGCGGCGCGCTATCGGCAGCGCGCAGAGGAACGCGCGCTCATAGATCCACGCGGGTGCAAACGGCGGCTGGTACGTAAAAAAGTCCGCCCGCTCGACCAGATCCGTATGCTGCGCACCCAATTGCTCACGTGCTGCGGCTACGGCGGCCGGTGAAAAATCGATCGCACGGACCGGATTGCCGTGCTCGGCCAGCCAAAGCGCCTCGTAAGCACTGCCGCAGCCCGGAATCAGCACGGCCACGCCGCTATGCCGCTCGGCGAACGACCGAAACGCCGCCGGCACCCCGGCCTGATCCCACGGCGTGTAATGGCGTTCGAAGCGCTCGTTCCAGAAATCCGGCGAGTTCGGATCGCGGCTGGCGAAGTCAGGCGCGGAAGGTTCGTTCGGGTCGCTCATTGGACGCCTCGTGTGTATTAACCGCCGTAAGCGACCGCCAGAAACGCTCGCGCCAGCACCGCGCCGACACCGACCGCCACGCCGAACAGCAGCAGCCCTTGCAGCAACCGGTTGGTACGCCTTTGCTCGAGCAGGATCTGGTGAATCATGTCGTCGTTCGCGCCGCGGGTGTTGTCGTGACGCTCGGCCAGCACGTGATGGATCAGGCGCGGCAACTGCGGCAGCGTCTTGCTCCACTGCGGCGCCTCGATCTTCAGCCGCTCGTACCAGCCGCGCACACCGATCTGCTCGTTCATCCAGCGTTCGAGGTACGGCTTGGCGGTCTTCCACAGATCCAGCTCAGGATCGAGCGAGCGGCCGAGCCCCTCCACGTTCAGCATGGTTTTTTGCAACAGCACCAGCTGCGGCTGGATCTCGACGTTAAAGCGGCGCGACGTCGAGAACAGGCGCATCAGCACCTGCCCGAGCGAAATATCCTTCAGCGCGCGATCGAAATACGGCTCGCAGACCGCGCGGATCGCGCTTTCCAGTTCTTCGACGCGGGTGGTCGGCGGCACCCAGCCGGACTCCAGATGCAGCGTGGCGACGCGATGGTAATCGCGCTTGAAGAACGCAAGGAAGTTTTGCGCGAGGTAGTTTTTATCGAAGTCCGACAGCGCGCCGATGATTCCGAAGTCGAGCGCGATATAGCGGCCGAAGTGCGCCGGATCGAGGCTCACCTGAATGTTGCCCGGGTGCATGTCGGCATGGAAAAAGCCGTCGCGGAACACCTGGGTGAAGAAGATCTCGACGCCTTCGCGCGCCAGCTTCGGGATATCGACGCCCGCCGCGCGCAGCGTGTCCACCTGGCTGATCGGCACGCCGATCATGCGCTCCATCACCAGCACGGTGGGCGTGCAGAACTCCCAGTACATTTCCGGCACCAGCAGCAGATCGAGCCCGGCGAAGTTACGGCGCAACTGGCTGCCGTTGGCCGCCTCGCGCATCAGGTCGAGCTCGTCATGCAGGTATTTGTCGAACTCGGCGACCACCTCGCGCGGCTTCAGACGCTTGCCGTCCGCCCACAGCCGCTCGGCCCACATGGCGATGTCACGCAGCAGTGCCAGATCGGAATCGATCACCGGCAGCATGTTCGGCCGCAACACCTTGACCGCGACGTTCTTGCCCGCGTGCTGGCCGGCCTTCACCTTCGCGAAGTGCACCTGCGCAATCGACGCGCTCGCCACCGGTACCCGCTCAAAGTCGTCGAACAGCACGTCGACCGGTGCACCGAGCGACTTCTCGACCAGACCGATCGCTACTGCCGAATCGAACGGCGGCACCTGATCCTGGAGCTTGGCAAGCTCGTTGGCGATATCGACCGGCAGCAGATCGCGCCGGGTGGAGAGCACCTGGCCGAACTTGACGAAGATCGGCCCGAGGCTTTCCAGCGCGAGCCGCAGCCGCACGCCCGGCGGTTGTTCGAACTTGCGGCCGATGGTGGTGATACGCAGCAGCAAACGCACGCGCCGGTCGTTGACGCGGCTGAGCATCATCTCATCGAGACCGAAGCGGATGACTGTGAAAAAAATCTTGAGGAAACGCAGAAAACGCATAGTTGAGCCCGGTGACTAGCGCGTGCCGCGCAACGTGGCGGCGCCGCCCGACGCATCGGCACCACGGGCTTCGACCTTCTGTTCGAGACGTTCGAGGCGCTTTTCAACGCGCGCCAAAGCATCGCGTGCACGTGCCAGTTCGACGTTGAAATCGTCGAGCGCGGCGCGCCGCACCAACTGCGGATTCTCATCGAGCAGATATTCGGCGGCCGTATCGAGCAGGTTGCGGCCGGTGCGCCGCGCATGTTCGCCGACCGTGCGCACGACCGACGCAACCCGCCATGCCGGACCATCGCCGATCAGTTTCGCCAGGTCCTCTTCCGGCTCCCAGCGCAGATGCTCGGCGAGCTTCGCGATCACGGTTGCGAACTCGGCGTCGCCTTCGATCTTCACGTGCTTCATCACGCCGGTCTGGCCGCCTTGCACGAAGGCCGGCAGCGCGTCGGACGGCACCGCGATGGTCACATCGAACTGTTGCGCCTCGGTTTCGCCGACCGCGCTCAGGTAGCCATCGGGTTGCACCAGCAGCGTCAACACGACCGGCGGACACGACAGTCTGGCGGTTTTGCCCGCGTACGGGGCGAGGCGCTCACGAGCCCACGATTCACGGGCGAGCAGGTGATTGACGGCAGCAGCGAAGGGCTTGGCGGCGAGGGTCATTGAAAGTGGCAAGAAAAAACCCGCGCGGGCGAGGTGCCCGCGCGGGTTCCTATTGTAACGTCCGTTCGCTTCGCGGCTTGCTATGCCGAACGGCCAATGCTTTGTGCGAAGTCAGGACGAGCGGTGCTGCCTTAGCGTTGTCTTAGTGCTGTGCCACTTGCTGAATGCCCGCCAGCAGCCAGCCTTCGCCGGCGCGGTTCGACTTCGACAAATT
Organism: Paraburkholderia sp. IMGN_8; assembly: GCF_038050405.1. NCBI lineage: Bacteria > Pseudomonadati > Pseudomonadota > Betaproteobacteria > Burkholderiales > Burkholderiaceae > Paraburkholderia > Paraburkholderia sp. IMGN_8. The sequence goes on from NZ_CP150900.1 coordinate 3,952,771, forward strand.
CCAGACTTCGACAAACGGCTCGGCCGCCGCACCCGCCGATTCGCGGATCAAGCCGGAGAAGCGCACGCTGGCGAAGTGCTCGTTCGCGCGCTCTTCGACGCCCAGCAGCTCGGCGTTCAGTTGCACCACGTCCGTCTGATTCGACTCCGCACCGCGCGAGCTCAGATCGACCTTCACTTCGGCGAACATTTCCGGCGTCGTGAATTCGCGGATGTCTTCCATGTTGCCGACGTCCCATGCCGCTTGCAGGCGCACGAAGTACACCTTGGCGTTACGCAGGAACGCTTCCGAATCAAAGCCAGCCGGCACAACGGGCGCGGCGTTGATGGACGGCGTGCTCAGCGGATTGCCTTGCGGTTCGAGGTACGAGCCGGTGGGCGGTGCGCCGTAGCGCGGTTCCTGCGCGTAGCCGGTGCCGCCCGAGTTCAGCGACGGCGAGCCGCCCGCGTAAGCCGGTTGCCCCGCATCGCGCTTGCGGCCCATGAAGCGGCGGATCAGCCAGATACCGATCATCGCGATCACGGCGATCACGATGATGTTGGCCATGGCGCCGGCAAACGCGCCGCCAAGACCGAAGTGCGACAACAAGGCAGCGATGCCGAGACCGGCCGCGAGACCGGCGATCGGGCCGAGCCAGCGCGAGCGGTTAGGCTGTGCGGCCGGTGTCGGCGCGGGCGCCGGAGCCGGCTGCGCACGCTGCTGCATCGCCTGATTGCTTTGGGACGGCTGCGCCGGCGCAGATTGCTGCTGAACCGTATTCGACTGACGGCCGATGCTGCGGCTGCCGCCCAAGCGGCGTGCTTCGACATCGAGCGAGGCGAGAGAGCCGGCCATGATCAGACCGACCATCGCGATCAGTCCGATTCTTCTCACCAACGACCTCGAAACCTTACGGGGAGATAACACACCTGAATCGGACATTTTCGTACTTTCCTTTAAAAAACGATGGGTTAGGAACCCTAGTATTTGGTCCCCACATGTAAAGCTACCACGCCAGCTGACAAATTGTAATATTTGACGCCGTCCAGGCCCGCTTGTTCCATCATTGTTTTTAAAGTTTCCTGATCCGGGTGCATTCGGATCGATTCCGCGAGGTAGCGGTAGCTCTCGGCGTCTTTCGCAAAGCGGTCGCCGAGCCACGGCAACACCTTAAAAGAATAGACGTCGTAGACCTTTTTGAGCGGATCCCACACCTTCGAGAACTCCAGTACCAGCAGACGGCCGGCCGGTTTCAGCACCCGGCGCATTTCCGCCAGCGCAACATCTTTGTGTGTCATGTTGCGCAGGCCGAATGCCACGGTGACCACATCGAAGTAATTGTCCGGAAAGGGGATCTTTTCGGCGTCGCAGAGCAGCGCCGGCGTGATCACGCCCTTATCTAGCAGGCGGTCGCGGCCCACGCGCAGCATCGATTCGTTGATGTCGGTGTGCCAGACTTCGCCGGTCTCGCCTGCCTGTTTGGCGAACGCCTTGGACAGATCGCCCGTGCCGCCCGCGATATCGAGCACCTTGAAGCCCGGCCGCACGTTGGCCTGGGCGATCGTGAACATCTTCCACGCCCGGTGCAACCCGCCCGACATCAGGTCGTTCATCAAGTCGTAGTTAGCGGCAACCGAGTGGAACACGCCCGCCACCTTCTGCGCTTTTTCCTGTTCGTCGACCGATTGAAAGCCGAAGTGGGTTTTGCTCATCGCGCTTGTCCTTTCGCGTATTCTGAAATGTTGCGCCGCATCAGTGCGGCGATCAGGGCGAATCGTATCAGTGACAGTGCCCGTGCGCAGCGCCGGATGGGGTCATGGGCGCATCGCGGTCGACGCCGGCCGCTTCCAGTTTGGCGAGATAGGCGCGCCAGAGTTCATCCTGACGGACTGCAAGGTCGTACAAGAGGTCCCAGGAATAGAGACCGGTGGCATGGCCATCGGAGAAAGTCGGCTGCAACGCGTAGTTGCCGACAC